>JAYSYA010000148.1:0-1452 GCA_043716765.1 Akkermansiaceae bacterium | reverse complement strand
CAGCGGCGGCAGCCGTTTCGGATTTCCGGAAGCCGGCCGGGCTCCAACCGCCCGCGAGCGCCGCGGCAACGACATCGAGGGCGACATCCTCGTCACCTTGGAGGAAATCATGCGGGGCGACGTCCGGCCGCTTTCCCTCCAGATCACCAACCCGCAGACTGGCAAGGTCGAGACGCGCTCATTCCAAGTCAGAATCCCGGTGGGCGTGACCGACGGCAAGCGGATCCGAGTCTCTGGCCAAGGCGAAACCGGCAGCGGCGGTGGTCCGCCGGGCGATCTCTATCTGCGGGTGCGCCACACCGCCCACCCGGATTTCCACACCGAGGGTTCGGACCTTTATTACGATCTCGATCTCGCGCCATGGGAAGCGGTGCTCGGCACCCAGCTCAGCGTGCCCACCTTGGACGGCCCGATCAAACTGCGCGTCCCCGCCGGCAGCGAGAACGGCCAGCAACTCCGCGTGCGCGGCCGTGGCCTGCCCAAGGGGAAAACCGGCGAGCGCGGGGATTTCCACGCCACCATCACCGTCCATCTGCCCACCAAGCCCACCGCGGAAGAACTCGAAATCTGGGAGAAACTGCGAGGGATTTCCAAATTCAATCCGCGCCATCCCGCCGCTTGAGATTTGCCATAAAAAACGCCGCCCGGCATGAAGCCGGACGGCGTGTGGATGGTTCTGATTTCTCAGGTTCAGGCAACTTTCGAAGCGTGTTTCGCTTCAAGAGCTTTCTTCGCCTGGGCAACGATGGCCGAGAAGGCGGCGGCGTCAGTGATCGCGAGATCCGAGAGGATCTTGCGGTCAGCTTCGATACCGGCGGCTTTCAAGCCTTCGATGAAGCGCGAATAGGTCAGATCCTCGTTGCGGCAGGCAGCGTTGATACGCTGGGTCCA
Organism: Akkermansiaceae bacterium; assembly: GCA_043716765.1. Lineage (GTDB taxonomy): Bacteria > Verrucomicrobiota > Verrucomicrobiia > Verrucomicrobiales > Akkermansiaceae > Luteolibacter. Next base: position 561 of record JAYSYA010000148.1, on the reverse strand, counting down.
CAGACGGCGGAATTGTCCTTTGCGCTTTTTCCGGTCGCGATACTCATAAGTCATCGCCTTGCGGACAGCGTCCTTGGCGTAACGGAAGAGTTTCGAGCGGAAACCGCGGAAACCCTTGGCACGGAGCAGCGTCCGCTTGCGGCGGGCACGGCTGGCCGGTGAATTAGTGGCACGTGGCATTTCTTATTATTTCAGTTTGAACAGACCGTTGTTTTCATTTCCTTCCCCAGTCTCGACTGTTCGTGTCTCCCTCGCGGGATCAGGCTGGGTAAAGGCCGTCCGATAAGCGGACGGGGCTATTATTCGTTGCTGCGATTTCCAGGTTACCGGGAAAAAGGAAGATTCTCTCTGACGTTTCTAAGGTCAGCATCGGAGACGAGAGCAGCTTGCCCAAGACGACGCTTGCGTTTGCTGTTCTTGCCTTGCAACAAGTGGCGAGCCCCTTGTTTGCGACGCAGAATTTTCCCTGTCCCAGTGACTTTGAAACGCTTGGCGACGGCTTTCCGTGTTTTTGCTTTTCCTCCGACTCTTGGCATGGGACGGGCAAACTAGGGATCAGCA
>JAYSYA010000147.1:0-4335 GCA_043716765.1 Akkermansiaceae bacterium | reverse complement strand
GCTTGGAACGATCCGTCGCCGTAGGTGTCTTCCGCTTCGCGGAGTTCGTTTTCCGTGAGGAGTTGGCCGACTTCGAGGGCGGTGTTGCCCTGTTCGGTGACGACGTAGTCTTCATAGTAAATCACGCGCTCTAACTGGCGGGCGCTCATGTCGAGCATGAGACCGATGCGGGAAGGCATGCACTTGTAGAACCAGATATGGGAAACCGGCACGGCCAGTTCGATGTGGCCCATGCGCTCGCGACGAACGCGGCTGAGGGTCACTTCGACACCGCAACGGTCGCAAATCACGCCTTTGTGCTTGATCCGTTTGTATTTGCCGCAGGCACATTCCCAGTCGCGGGTGGGTCCGAAGATCCGCTCGCAGAAGAGACCGCCTTTTTCGGGCTTGAACGTCCGGTAGTTGATGGTTTCCGGATTCTTCACCTCGCCCTTGGACCAGGAACGGATGATTTCCGGGGAGGCTACGGTGATGGAGACTTGGTCAAATTGCTCCGGGCGCTCGTCAACGCCGAATAGTTCGCGAAGGTTGGTATCGACACTCATGTTGTTAGTAACGTTTTAGGTCAGGTTGGGGTTCGCGTTTAAAATCACAGGGTAAGATCATCCAAGGAGTAGTCGTCCAAGCCACCGGTCATACCGGAGCCATGGGTCGAGCCCTTGCGACCCGGACGGACGTCGAGTCCGAGGGATTGCATTTCCTTGATGAGAACGTTGAACGACTCGGGCGTTCCGGCTTCGAGGTTGTTGTCGCCTTTGACAATCGCCTCGTAAATCCGGGTGCGGCCTTGCACGTCGTCCGACTTGACAGTGAGCAGTTCCTGCAGGGTGTAAGCGGCGCCGTATGCTTCGAGCGCCCAGACTTCCATTTCCCCGAAACGCTGGCCACCGTATTGCGCCTTACCACCGAGCGGTTGCTGGGTGACGAGCGAGTAGGGACCGACCGCGCGGGCGTGGATCTTGTCGGCAACCAAGTGACCAAGTTTTAAGATATAGATCATCCCGACCACGACCGGGTTATGGAAAGCCTCGCCGGTGCGACCGTCATAGAGGGTCGATTTGCCACCGGTGGTGCCGTCCTTGCCGTCGCCGATCCAAGTGTATCCGCGGCCTTCGGGTTCGCCGGGGCGGCGCTCGCGAAGCTCGCCGTTGTCACCGACGAATTTCACCCCATCGACCTTCTTGGCCTTGGACATGAAATCCCAGATGACGTCTTCCTTGATGCCGTCGAAAATCGGGGTGGCAACCTTGAAACCGAGCGCCTTGGCTGCGACGCCGAGGTGGGTTTCAAGCACCTGTCCGACGTTCATCCGCGACGGCACGCCGAGCGGGTTAAGGCAGATATCGACCGGAGTTCCATCCGATAGATAGGGCATGTCTTCCTCGCGGACGATGGTGGCGACCACGCCCTTGTTACCGTGACGACCGGCCATTTTGTCACCGACGGAGAGTTTCCGCTTGGCGGCAATGAAAACCTTCACTTCCTTGATGACGCCGGGATCGACTTCATCGCCGGACTCGAGCGAGTCGAGTTTGCGCTCGCGCTCGGTGTCGAGTTCCTGGAAGCGACCTTCGAACGAGCTGATGATTTCCAGGATCTTGTTACGGATCGGGGACGGATCGATTTCGATGTGGTCATGGACTGAAGCGAGCTTGCGGAGCAACGTCTTGGTGATCTTGCGGTTGGCCGGGATGATGATCTCGCCGGTTTGTGCGTTGACCACGTCGAGCGGGATTTTTTCGCCCAACAAAATGTCGGAGAGACGCTCCGTGAGGTCGTCCGTTAGTTTGTCAGCCTTCTTCTTGTGCTCGTCGTTGATCTTCTTGAGCGTCTTTTTGAGCTCGACCGGATCGACCTTGTCCATGCGCTTCTTGGCAAAGCCGCTTTGCGAAACGCGGACGTCCTGAACGATTCCGACGCAACCGGATGGCACGCGAAGTGAAGTGTCTTTAACATCGGCAGCCTTTTCACCGAAGATGGCGCGGAGGAGACGTTCTTCCGGAGCAAGTTCGGTTTCGGACTTCGGAGTGATCTTGCCGACGAGGATGTCGCCGGGTTTCACTTCCGCACCGATCCGGATGATGCCGTCGTGGTCGAGATTGCGCAGTGCATCTTCGCCGACGTTCGGAATGTCACGGGTGATTTCTTCAGGTCCGAGCTTGGTGTCACGGGCGGCGACGTCGAATTCCGAGATGTGGATCGAGGTGTAAACGTCGTCTTTGACCACGCGCTCGGAGATGACGATGGCATCTTCGAAGTTGTAGCCGTTCCATGGCATGAACGCGACGAGGACGTTGCGGCCGATGGCGAGCTCGCCGTCTTCGGTGTTAGGTCCGTCGGCGAGCACTTGGCCCTTCTTGATTTTTTGACCGAGTTTGACGATCGGCTTTTGGTTGATGCAGGTGCCGGCGTTGGAGCGCATGAACTTCCGCAGCGGATAGGCCATGATGCCCTTGTCGATGTTCGTTTTCACGGACTCGGCGTCGCTGAGGAATTTCTCCTCGGAAACAGGCAGCTTGCCGTCAGGGGTCGTGACAATAATTTCCGCAGTCGCGGCGGCAACGATGCCGTCGGCTTCGGAAACCACCACCGCGCGGGAATCGCGGGCTGCTTTGCCTTCAAGGCCGGTGCCGACAAGCGGCGATTCGGAAACGAGCAGCGGCACGCCTTGGCGTTGCATGTTCGAGCCCATCAGCGCGCGGTTGGCGTCATCGTGTTCAAGGAACGGAATGAGACCGGCGGCCACCGAAACGAGCTGCTTCGGCGAGACGTCCATGTAGTTCACTTCCGATGGAAGCGCTTCGATGAACTCGCCGCCTTTTTCACGGGCGGTGATGCGCTCGGTTTGGAACGCGCCTTTCTTGTCGATCGGATTATTAGCTTGGGCAATGAGGAAGTTTTCCTCTTGGTCGGCGGTGAGATACTCGATCTCGTTGGTGACCTTCGAGTTCACCACACGGCGGTAAGGAGTTTCAATAAAACCAAACTCGTTAATGCGAGCATAAGTACACATCGAGTTGATGAGACCGATGTTCGGACCTTCGGGAGTTTCGATCGGGCAGATCCGACCGTAGTGGGACGGATGCACGTCACGGACTTCGAAGCCGGCGCGGTCGCGGTTGAGACCACCCGGTCCAAGAGCCGATAGACGGCGCTTGTGGGTGAGCTCGGCGAGCGGGTTGGTCTGGTCCATGAACTGCGAGAGCTGCGAACGGCCGAAGAAATCACGCACCACGGCGGAGAGCGCCTTCGGGTTGATCAGCTTCTGCGGCGTCATTCCTTCGATGTTCACGTCAAACAAAGTCATGCGCTCTTTCACCAAACGCTCCGTCCGGGCAAGACCCACGCGGCACTGGTTGGCAAGGAGTTCACCCACCGCACGGACGCGGCGTGAGCCAAGGTGGTCGATGTCATCAATGACACCGTCGCCTTTTTTCAACTTGAGGATGTAGCGGACGGCAGCGAGGAAATCCTCGGGAACCATGATCCGCTGGTCAGAATCCACCTGAATACCGAGCTTTTGATTGATCTTATAACGGCCGACGCGGGTGAGGTCATACTTCTTCGCATCGAAGAAAAGACGCTTGAGCAATGCGCGGGCGTTGGCAGCAGTCGGTGGATCTCCAGGGCGGAGTTTGCGATAGATATCCTTGAGCGCGGACTCTTCATCCTTCGCCGGGTCCTTGCGGAGCGACTTGAGAAGAATTTCGTCCTCACGGCCGTCGATGACTTCGACGTTTTTGTGACCGAGTGCGAGAAGCTGGCGGACGATGCCGATCGTGAGCGGCTCGTAGGCCTTCGCGACGGTTAGTTCGCCATCGAGGATGTCTTCGAAAGGAACTTTGTGGCCGAGTTCGCCTTCGTCCATGGCCTCGCTGAGTGGAAGCGCTTCAGGCGAGTAGAAATGGCTGACGATATCGCGGTCCGTCGGGTAACCGAGCACCCGCAGGAACGTGGTGGCGAGAAATTTACGGCGGCGGCGGCGCCGGTCGAGATAGACATAGAGCAGATCGTTAGTGTCGAACTGGACTTCCAACCAAGATCCGCGGTCAGGGATGATGCGGAACGAGTGAAGAAGTTTGCCGTTTAGGTGCTGCGAAGTTTCGAAGCAGATACCAGGCGAACGGTGAAGCTGGGACACGATGACCCGCTCCGCGCCGTTGATGATGAATGTGCCGCGGCGGGTCATCATCGGGAGCTCGCCCATGTAAACGCGCTCCTTCTTGGTGCCAGTTTCGTCTTTCAACTTAAACGTCACATAAAGTGCCGCGCTGAAGCTCTCGCTGTTGCGCAGCGAGTCGAGCGAAGTGATTTTCGGATCTTCGATATCGTAGG
>JAYSYA010000146.1:0-1467 GCA_043716765.1 Akkermansiaceae bacterium | reverse complement strand
GGAACTGGACAAGATCATAAAGCGCGCAGCCACGAATCTGCTGTGCGTCCTGCGGTCAAGCAACCGTGATTACTCGAGGAGGAGGGCGTTGGAGTCTGGCAAAACCACTCTCTGCGCCCTCCTTTTTCTTTTACCCCAATCTCATGTGTCGAGGATGCGACGTAAATAGGGCCCTATCCGCCGTAAAGTAAGCGTCCTAAATTCGTCCCCCTGGGCCGTCTCCCGGGCGGGACGTTGGTTAGGCGACTGCCTCGGCTGTGGCCTGGCGCTCGGCGGCGAGGCGGGCGGGCGTGAGCGCGGCGGCTTGCTCCGGGGTCGCGTTGGGCGGCAGGCGCTTGATGACTTCAACGAGATAGTCCTCGGGATCGAGTCCTTGGGCGCGGCAGTTGGCGAGCAGGGTGTAAAAGAGGGCGTTGTTGACTCCGGCTTCCACGCTGCCGAAGAACATCCAGTTTTTCATGCCGAGCTTGGTGGGACGGATCATGTTTTCGACGAGGTTGGTGTCGATCTCGAGCACTCCCTGGCTGAGGCAGTGGCGGATCTTGGGCCACTGGTTGAGGGTGTAGTCGAGGGCTTGGCCGACGTTGCCGGCGGGCAGGTGGGTTTGGCGATGGCCGAGAACGAAGCGGTGGAGTTCATCGGCGACGGGCAGGCTGCGGGCGCGGCGGATCAATTCGCGGCAGGCGGGCGGCGCTCCGGTCTGGCGGGTTTGGGTTTCAATCCGGTAGATGCGCTGGATGTAAACGAGGACGGGAACGATGGCTTCGGGGGAGGCGGGGCCGAGGTCGGTGAACTTGCGCCGGACGTGGGCGAGGCAGCCGCCGTGGCGCAGGCCGAACTTTGCGGCGACGGTGTCGTAGACGACGTAGCCGTCGGTGTGGATGTCGCCTTCGAAGGCGATGGTGTTGGTGAGTTCGTCGTAACCGAGCATTTCCAGCAGGCACTTGGCCCCGCGCCCGGCGTGCCAGTCGAAGTAACAGGTGCCGGCGGCGGGGTCGCGGTAAGCCCAGAGGCGTCCCTCCCTAACCGAGCCGTGGCCGGGGTCCTGATAGTCGATGGGGGTTTCGTCGATCTCAAGCGCGGTGGCTTGGAGAACCTCGGCGCGGATGGCTTGATTGACGGGGCCGAGGTGGCGGGCGGTGGCGTGGGTCCAGGTGTTGAGGGTCTGGCGCCCGATGTCGATGTCGTGCCGTCGTCGGAAGCGTTGGGACTGGCGGTAGTGGGGAAGGTGGTCCTGGTATTTGTCGGTGATGATTTGGGCGGCGAGGGCGGGGGCTAACAGGGTGCCGGGGATGCTGGGAAGCGGGGCGGGCGCGATGACGGGCGGAAGGGTTTTGTCGGTCTTGTGGATGAACTTTTTGCGGATGGTGCGCCGCCAGAAGATCTCGGCCTTGATGACGTCTAACTCGTCGTGGTGCTCTTCGCCGATTTCCTGCCAGTCGTCGGGGTTGGCGAGGACTTGCTGTG
>JAYSYA010000145.1:0-4420 GCA_043716765.1 Akkermansiaceae bacterium | reverse complement strand
CGTCGTTTTCCGGGCGGATTTCCGCTTGGTATTCAAAGCCGCCGCCGCGCGGGATGCGGTCGGTGAATTCGACGGTGGCGAGGCCGTTAGTAAGGGTGACGGCCGATTCGGTGAGCGTCTGGCCGTTGCGCCGCAGGACGAGTGGGAAGGTCGCGTCCCGCGCACCGCGGACGGTGATGGAAATGAGAAACGGCTCGCCGACCTGGACACGCTCGGGGAAGCCGATGCGGGCGATGCGCGAGTCGTTCTCGGTCTCCTCGCGGATCAAGCGGAAGTCCAGCGGGATGCCGCGCGCCTGCATTTGGGCGGCCGCTTCGTGGAGCGGCTCGGTGGAGTAGCCGTCGGTGAATAACAGCACGCGGGACGGGCGTTTTTCATCGGTCTGCGCGGCGATGGATTGGAGGGCGAGTCCGGTCTTCGTTAGCTTGCGCGAGCCGGTGAACGATGAGCCATCCGCGCCGAGCTCGGCGACTTCGCTGGCGTAGTTGATGAAGCGCAGCGTGTCGCGGCGCGAGGGTTTCGAGGCTTCTAGCAAGCGCTGCCATTCTGGCATGCCCTTGTCGATCAGGTCCTCCGTCGAGTCCGAGCGGTCGAGCAGGACATAGAGATCGAGCGAGTTTTGCTGGTGCTGGATGACCGGCTCGGTGAGCGCGATGACGGCCAAAACCAGCAGGACCGCCCGCAGCGGCGAATGCAGTTTCAGCCCGCGCCAGAACCAGCCGACCAGCGCGAGGGCGGGGATGAGGAGGAAGTATTCCGGCGAGGTGACGGTCATCGCGGTAGTTTCGCGGAGTGCATCAAGGCTGGATTCGAGAGAGGAGCTGGACGCGGAGCTTGGAGGCGCGGGCGATGGCGAGGTAGTCGGCATCGAACGTGATGAGCTCAGCGTCGTGGTGGATGCAGAGGCCGGCGATGAGGAGGTCGAGCGAGCCGGCGTTGAAGCCCGCTGCCCGGCATTGTTGACCGAGGCGGGTGGCATCGCGCGAAAGATGATCGGGAGTGGGGAGGAGCGGCAGGGTTTCGAACTGGGCTTTGATCCATTTTTGTTCCTGCGGAGTGGCGTGTCGGAGCACTTCGAAGGCGATGGGTTCGCAGAGGCAGGCCAGCGGGTCGAGGATCCACGGTTGGATCAAGATTTTGAGGGCAAGGGGGGATTTGCTGCGGGTGAAGTCCACCCAGAGCGAGGATTCGATCAAACGCGCCATTGTTCCGAGAGGGTTTGGGATTGGGTGCGGTCAGTCGCTTTGGCGGCTTCAAAGTCTTTCAACTCGACCGACCACTGGCCGGTGAGGAATTTTCCGGCGATTTTAGCGCGGCGCTGGGCTTGCAGGGTGTCTGCGAGCAGCTTGCGGATGGCGGGGCCTTTTTTAGTAATGCCGGTAATTTCACAGATTTCGGTGAGCTCGGCCTCGGGCAGGTCCACGGTGATTTTCATCATTTCAGGGTAGCTTGATCCGATTCTCTGGCAAGCGGAGTCTGATTTTTTACGAGCGATTTTAGGATTTTGTCGTCCATAAAATTGACTTTGTCATGCGGCCGCCTTGCTCATGCTGAATTTCCACGAAACCAGCAGCGCGGCGATGAGTAACAGAATCCAGACGCGCCAGAGCGGGTCGGGTTGGGTGTGGCGCTCGATGGTGGATGAGTTGGCGTTCGCGGCGCGGTCGGATTTGCCGCAGGCGGAGAAATCGGCCTCGCGGGTGTCGGCGAAGAAGACGGCGGCGTCGAGGAGGGTGGTTTCGTTTTGGCGGATGGTTAGGAAGCCGGGTTTGGCCGGAGCTTGGGTGGTGGAGACGGGTGGGGGGAGGCTGTTACCGGCGAAGTCGGTGGCGGTGATTTGGAGTGGCAGGTCGGGAGCGGAGGTGATTTGGATCGGTTGGCTGGTTTCGAGATTCAGGGAAGTGGCGGCGACCTTGGCCTCGCGGATGGACTCGGCGAAGCGGTGGAGGAGGACGATGAAGGCGGGCTGGTTAGCGGCGTTGGACAGGCGGAGGTCGAAGTTAAAGCAGAGCTGGCGGATGGCGGCCTTTTCCCGTAGGAAAATGAGCGGGCGCTTGTCTTGCCAGAGGAGGACGGTGTCGGTGGGAAGCCGGTCGAGCTCGATGGTCTCGCGGACGAGCAGGGATTGCCAGTTGAGGTTGTCGAGCAGCGGGTGGGGGTCGGCGAGGATGCCGCCTTTGAGATAGGCCCCGCTGCGAGTGCTGTCCTCGACGAAAATCACGGAATTTCCGGGCGGCAGCACCGGGTCGAGTGGATCGTAGGAGGTGATGGATAGATCGGCGGTGGCGGCGTCGGTGGTGGCAACGGCGGCGTCGAGGGCGCGGAGGAGTTTGGCGGTGAGCTCGGCGAATGCGGGCGAGGTGGCGGTGAAGAGCGCGAGGGATTTGGGCCGGGGCGCGACTAACGGAAGCGTGTCGTCCAGCTGGAAACGGTCTGGCGTGAGAACCAAGCTGACGTTTTTTGCATCAACGGGGAAAGCGGATTGGAGAGTGATGAGCGCGCCCGGGTCGAGATGGATTTTGCGAGGCTCGGTGCCGCCGGTGGCGGTCTGGATCGACCAGGTGCGATCGACCGGGTTCTTGCTGTAGTTGCGGACGAGAGCCCGCCAGACGAGGGTGCCTTCCTCGGTGGCAAAGGTGACCCCGGTGAAGCCGACGTTTTCTATCGCATCGCCGACCGCGATGAGCCGGGCATCGAAGGGCAGTGAGTCCGCCGGGGTGTCGGTTAGGTAGATGACGGTGCCCTCCCGGGAAACCAAGGAGCGTGCGAGGCGGAGCGCTTGCGTAGGATCGGTGAGGCCGTCGAGCGGTGGCCATTTCTCAAGCACTGCTTTGAGTTCCTTTACCGAAGCTCCGGCGTAGAGGCGAGGACGGTTGGGTGCGGACTCGATGACGGTGAGCTCCATTGTCGCTGCCGGGCCTTGGAAATTCGGAAGCTCGGCGGCGAGGCGGGCGATTGCCTCGTTCTTGAAAACGCCCATCGACGCGGAGGAATCCAGCACGACGGCAATCCGTTGGACGCTGCCGGATTTTTGGAAACGAGGTTCTGCCAGAAACCAAGCGAGAAGTAACACGGCGAGCAACTGCATCCACAGCGGGATGGACGGAATGATCCGCTCCAGCCTCCGGCCACTGGCGGCGTCACGGTGGGTCCGCTCTAGCAGGAAGAGGGTGGAGACGGGGAGTTCGATGGCTTTCCGCTGGAGGAAATAAATCGCCAGCACGGCGGGGATGCCGAGCAGCGCGAGAAGTCCGAGTGGGTTTGCGAGGGTGAGCATTAATTCCCGGATTTTGACAGGATCATTGGGGGCGGAATCATTTTTTGATGGATTTCAGGGTGACTTGATTATTGTTGAAATTGTATGTGATCTCCGTTCGCTTCGAGTCGAATCGTCTGGCCCGACTTGATTTTGCCACTCAGCATCGCCTCCGCGATCAGTGTGCCCAGCATCCTGTCCATGACCCGCTCCAAATTCCTCGCACCGTATTCCTCGCTGAAACCTTCCCGCAGGATCAGCGCTTCGGCGCTTACACCGAGCTTCACGGTCACGTCTCGAGTTGTCAGGCGCTTGTTGAAATCGACCACCAGCTTCCCCAGAATCTCCCGCGCTGATTCCATCCCCAGCGGCTTAAAATGCACCACCTTCGTCAGCCGGTTTACCAATTCCGGCCGCAGGTGGTTGCGGATGGCGTCCTCTGCTCGTTGCGCGATGATCTCATCCGGCGAGATCTCCGGCTCATCTCCGGAGGCGAAGCCAATGAACGGTTTCCCCGTCCCGCCACCGGAACCAAGGTTGCTCGTCAGGATGATCACCGCTTCCCGGAAATTACACTTCCGCCCCTGGGCATCCGTCAGGGTGCCGTCGTCGAAGATCTGGAGAAACAAATCCAGCACCCGCGGATGGGCTTTTTCGATCTCGTCGAACAGCACCACGCTGTAGGAATGCGTGCGGATGGCATCCGTTAGCTGGCCGCCCGCATCGTGGCCGACGTATCCCGGCGGCGAGCCGATCAACTTCGCCACGCTGTGCTCTTCCATGAACTCGGACATGTCGAAGCGGATCAAGCGCCGCTCGTCGTGAAACAAATTCTCCGCCAGCGCCTTCGCCAGCTCGGTCTTGCCGGTGCCAGATGGGCCTACGAACAAAAACACCCCCACCGGCCGCCCCGGTTTCTTCAATCCAGCCCGCGCCAGCCGCACCGCTTCCGCCACGGCGGAAATCGCTTCCGGCTGACCTTTCACCCGCCGCCCAAGATCACTTTCCAGCGCCATCAAGCGAGCCCCCTCATCCGCCGTCAGCGTCCCCACCGGACTCCCACACCGCGCCGCCACCGCCGCCGCAATCTCCTCTCTTCCAACCACAGCGTGGCTGGAGCGTCTCGCTCCAGACCGTGCAGGGGGCGTCTCGCCCCCATTCTTC
>JAYSYA010000144.1:0-13453 GCA_043716765.1 Akkermansiaceae bacterium | reverse complement strand
CTTGGGTGGGATGCACCAGCGTTCTTGCCGCCATGGCTTGAGTTCACTTTTTTTAAAACCGTTCCCACGGATTGGTGAGAGATGGTTTCGATGACTTTGATCTTGACGAGATGACGGGCTAACAGTCTAAGCGTCCAGCGGGCATGACCGGCCGGGGGCTTGGAGCAAGCAAGCTGGATGATGCGCGCATGGATCTCGCCGGTGATTTTGACCTCACGCCCCGGAGTGGCGCGAGGCTTGCGTGCGAGGGCGGCGAGCGGACCAACCTCGCAGCAACGCAGGCGGAGACGTTCGAGATTGCGAATGGAGACTCCGGTGTGTGTCTGTTGCCGTGGGAGAAGACTTGGAAAAACATCGCATTGATCGCGATGCCGCGCGCGTTCAGGAAGCCGCAGATGCGCTCGGTGGCGTCATTTAGCTCCACCGCCACGATGATGATCTGGTGCGTGGCATTCATCGTCTCCTCATCCAGCTTGGCCTTGAATCGGGATTCAAAATCGGCGGCCAGGCTTTGCCCATTCCTGAATCCGTCGTAAATCCGGGCGATCTTGTCCGGCTTCAGCTTCTCCATCCATGAGGCATAGTCCAAGGCCGGGGCCACGATCTCACGCGGCGTCTGTATTCTTCCCGCATCTGGGTTACCTTGTCCCAACCCGCCGCCTCGATGGCAGGCGTGATGAACTTGGTGCGGATGTCCGCTTCCGTGAGAGACTTTTTGTTCACAGGGTCGTGGGGCAGAGGAAGGTCTGGGAGGAGCGTGGCAAGCGGGCGACCTGTCCCGCGAAGTCCGTCGCGGTGCCGCGACTTCAAACGTCGAAGCCGAAATGCCGCCTAGCGTTGCCGAAGCACACGGCGCGGATCAGCTCGGAGAGCGCCTCGAAATCATCCGGCAGCTCGCCCCGGTCGGCCTCGCCGCCGATGAGGTTGCAGAGGATTCGGCGGAAATATTCGTGGCGCGGGAATGACAGGAACGAGCGCGAATCGGTGAGCATGCCGACGAAGCGCGACAGCAGCCCGGTGGCTGACAGGGCGTCGAGCTGGAGCTCCATGCCATTTTTCTGGTCGAGGAACCACCAGCCCGAACCGAACTGGATCTTGCCGGCGACCGTGCCGTCCTGGAAGGCACCGGTGAGACAGGCAAACAGATAGTTGTCCCGCGGGTTGAGATTATAGAGGACCATCTTCGGCATCGCCCCGGCGCTCGTCAGCGCGTCGAGATACATGACCAGGGCCGCGCCCTGCTCGGTGTCGCCGATGGTGTCGTAGCCGGTGTCCGGCCCGAGCTTGCCGGCCATCTGCGAGTTGACGTTGCGCAACACGCCGAGGTGGAGTTGCTTGGTCCAGCCCTTCGCCGCGTCGAGCTGGCCGAAGAAAACCATCAGATAGAACGAGAATTTTTCCTTTTCCTCCGGCGAGGCGGCTTTGCCGGCGCGGGCCCGATTGAAGATCATCGCCGCGTCCTCGTCCGTGCAGCGCAGCGCGGGCAGACGATTCAGGCCGTGGTCGGACAAGCGTCCACCCGCCGCGTGGAAGTCGTCATGGCGTTTTTGCAAGGCACTTAACAGGTCGGAAAAATGCACGATGGCCATGTCCGAGGTGGCCTCGAGTTTTTCCAGCCAGACCGCGAGCAGATCGGGACGATCTACCAGCAAGGCCTTGTCCGGGCGGAAGGTCGGCAGGACTTTGGTGACCAGATCCGAGGCGGCGATCTGGTGATGGTCGTCGAGCGGATCAGCCGGATCATCGGTGGTGCCGACGACGCGCACGTCGAACTTTTTCAACAGCCCGTGGACGGAGAAATCCTGTTCGGCGAGTTTGGCGTTGGTGCGCTCCCAGATTTCATCCGCAGTGTCAGGGGTGAGGAGCAGATCGATGCCGAAATAACGCTGCAACTCGATGTGGGTCCAGTGGTGGATCGGGTTGCGCAGGGTGTAAGGCACGGTTTCCGCCCAGGCTTGGAATTTTTCGCGCGGCGAGGAGTTGCCGGTGATCATGTTTTCGTCGATGCCGTTGGCCCGCATCAAGCGCCATTTGTAATGGTCGCCGCTGAGCCAGATGTCGGAAATATTCGCCCACCGATGATTCGTCGAGATTTCGCGGGGCGAAAGATGGCAGTGGTAATCAATGATCGGCTGGTCCTTCGCGACTTCATGGAAAAGTCGGCGCGCGGTGTGGGAGTAGAGCAGGAAATTTTCGTCGAGGTAAGCCATGGCGGAGAGCATTCCACCGTGAGAACCGCCACGGGCCAAGCGGGAAAACAGGTATTTCAGCATTCACCGTTCCTCCCAGAGTTCCTCGTGGTGTTCGGCGGATTTGGGTTCGAGATGAGAAATCACCCGCCCGTGGGGATGCAGCAACTCCGCGACGCTGGCCTCGATTTCCGTGGCCGCCTCATGCGCCGCGCCCACCGTGAGATCATCATCGAAAACCAGGTGAAATTCGATCCAATGGGTTCTTCCCGAGTGGCGGTGGCGCAGGTTGTGGTAGGAAAGCCCGCGTCTGCCAACCTCGACGTCGAGCAAATCGCGGATGCGTTTTTCCATGACGGGATTGCTCTCATCCAACAGGCCACCGAGGCTCTCGCGAATTAATTTGTAACCGACGCGCAGGATATTAAGCGCTGCCAGCATTGCGGCGATCGGATCCCACCAGACCCAGCCAGTCGATTTATAAAGCCCCAGCGCGACTAGCACCGCCACGCTCGACCAGACATCGGTTAGCACATGCAACCCATTGGCGCGGAGCAGCGGCGAACCACTGCGCTTGCCCAAGCCGACGAGGGACAGCCCGAGGACCAGATTGATGCCCGCCGCCGCCGCGGTGATCGCGACCCCGAAACCGAGGTTGTCGATCCGCACGCCAAAAATCATCTGCCGCACCGCTTCGTAGAAAATCAGCAACGCCGCCGCAGAAATCATCGCGCCCTCGAAGCCCGCAGAGAGGAACGACACCTTGTCATGGCCGAAGTGGTGGGTCTCGTCCGCCGGTTTGTGGGCGAGTCGCAACGCCCAGACCGCGAACCCCACTGCGAGGAAATGCACCACCGACTCCGCCGCGTCTGAGTAAATGGCGGAAGACCCGGTCACCACCGCGGCAGTCACCTTCGCCCCGAGCAACACCACGGCCGCCGCGAGCGAGAAGTTCATCATCCGTTTTTGATCGTCGTAGCTCGGCACCCAGGCAGTTTGCACGCCGCCCGGGGCATGGCAATCCCGGCGAATCCTCCAGGGCATTTCATGACGGTCATGCGTAACGGCAATTTTATTGCGCAACTAAAATATTGCGCAAAAGTTTTAAGGCGCAGGATTGAATTGCGCGGTGAGAGTGCCTTTCCTGGCAACGCTGCGGCTTTCGATAACTCACGCGGGGGCGGTTTTGCGGCGGGCGACGGCTTTCAGGAGATGCGCGGAGAACACCCAGAGCAGGCCGCCGGAGACCATCGCGCAGGAGATGTAGGGCAGCGTCCAGACGGGGTTTTTCACGACCTGCAGAATGGTGGTGGTGTCGTCGTTAGCGAAGCCGGATTGATAGAAAGTGAATCCCTGGTAGCGCAGCGGATGGTTCATGTAGATCAAATCCTCGCGATCCTCGCCGGTTGAGGGATTCAGTAAGCGGATCTTGCTGGAGAAATTTTTCGGGACGTTGGTGCCTAGGTAGCGGTCGTGGCTGAAGTCGAGGAGCTTGATGGAGAACGGATGGTAAAGGCGGGCCTGGCGGATCGCCATCTCCCAGCTTTTTCCGCCGGCTTCGAAAGACTGCGTGCCGACGAGCGCGTTGGAAAGCAGCCAGCGGCCCGGTGTTCCGCCGCCGTCGGGCACGACGCTGACGAATGCGGTGGCGAGATCGCGCCGATCCATCGCCGTCTCGTGCGGCTTCGCGCGCGCCGCGTAGCCGATCCCCGCGCCGGCTGTCGCGCGGATGGGGTCGAAGCCTTCGCCCGCCACTTTTTCAGCAAGGATCTCGCTGTTCTCGAAATGGCGGTCGGTTTTCACGGTGAAGCCGGGGAATTGGAACGTTGCGTCGTCCTTGAGGCGGCTCTGCGGGATGGCATGCACGGTTTCCATGCCGTCTCTGGAAAGCTCGATCACGACCAGCTCCACCTCGCGGGGGAAGGTGGAGTAGTTGATCGTCTGGCCTTCGTTGACGGTCATCTGCGCCTCCTTGCCGAGGAAGCCGGTGAACAGCTCGCCGACGAGCAACAGCAGGATGCCGGCGTGGATCAGGAGCATGCCCGCCTTGGTCCAGCGGAGCTTGAAGCGCGCGCCATGAGCGGCGAGGAGGTTCACGATGAGCAGACAACCTAACAGCGAGCCGCCGGGCAGCGGGGTGTTGATCACTTTTTTCCCCGGCATCACATCCCACCACGCGATCCACGAGCGGAAAAACAGGAGCTGCACCTCGTGGATGCCGAGATGAACCTGCGAGATCGTGCCGACGAAAATGAGCACCATCGCCAACCCTAACAGTATGACCGTCAGGTGCAGCGAACTCAGGAATTTACCGGCGCTGCGTAGCATCATGGGAACGTCACGGGAAAACCTCGCCCGCCACGGGAAATGCGTCAACAATATGCGAGAAGTCAATTCCCTTGTCATCCCGGGCGGGTGCGGAGATAACGTCACGGGCAATGAATTGGAGAATCCTTTTGTTTTTTCTCGCTCCGATTTCGCCGCTGCTTGCGCAGCGGATGGAGATCGAGGACGTGCGCCGGGTTTTGGCCCAAGCGGTGCAGGAGGCGCAAGCCATCTCGCCTGCGGACAACCGGGTGATCGCCGTCACCGACCGCGAGGGGCATGTGCTTGCGGTGTGGGATGTGAACGGCGCGGCGGCCCCCAACCCAACATCTTTCATCGTCGCGGATGTGGTTTCGAAAGCGGGCGCGGCGGCTTTCCTCAGCAGCAACCAGCACGCCTTCACCTCGCGCACGGCGGCGTTCATCGTGCAAAACCATTTCCCGCCCGCCGTGGAAAACCGCCCGAATGGCCCGCTGGTCGGCGTGAATTTCTCCAGCATGGCGTTCTCTGACACGAACAAATACAAGGCTCCTTCCGCCGCCGGCACCTTCCCCTTACCGCCCGTGCCCGGCGTGGACGACCTCGGCAGTGCGACGCCCGCCGACGCGTTCCGCAGTGTGCCGTTCACCTCGCTACTCACCTTGCCCGCCGCCGTTTCCAGTCCCGGCGGCGTGCCGCTTTTCAAAAACGGCGTGCTCGTCGGTGGCATCGGCGTGGTGGGATTCGCGGACGCGGCCGTCGCGAATTTCGATATTTTTTTCCAAGCGAACATCAACGAGCGCATCGCGTTGGGCGGGCAGGCGGGCTTCCGGCCGGCTCCGGTTTTCGGCGGAAACAACGTCTTCATCGACGGCGTGCGGTTGGCTTACGTGGTCGGCACCGGTTCTAACGCCACCGTGGCTGATCCCGCCGCGTTCCTCGCAACGAACGGGCAGGCGGTGAACTTCGCTGACATCGACGGCGTGCCCGCCTCGGCGGATGATGGCCCGGTGGATTACTCGCCGAAAGCCTCGCCACCCGCCGTGGTGTATCCGAATCCCCTCGGCCTCACGGGACCCGGCGGCGTGCCCGGCCAACTCCGCTCCGCGATCCGGGCCGATCCTTTGGCTGGAACGATCACCGGAGCCGCGCGCCTCAGCGCCGCAGAGGTGGAAAGCATCCTGAGACTGGCGGCGGAGCGCTCGCAGATCACCCGCGCCGGGATCCGCTTGCCGCGCGGGCAGATCACGCAGGTTTGGATTTCCGTGGTGAACAATCCCGCCTCGGCGGGTGTGGAGCCGGTCGTGCTCGGCACCTATCGCACGCCGGACGCGACGATTTTCAGTTGGGACGTAGCGGTCCAGAAAGCCCGCACCGCGCTATTTTACTCGCGCGGTTTGGAACGGGGCACGCCGCGAGCATTTTCCTCCCGCTCGGTCGGCTTCCTCTCGCAGGACATCTATCCGCCGGGGATCGGCGACAACCCTCCCGGCCCGTTTTTCGGTTGGCAGGAACTCTTCTCGCTAAGCGGCGGCACGGTTCCCTCCGCCCCGATCAACCTGAACGTGCCCAACGGCATCACGATTTTCCCCGGCGGCTTCCCGCTCTACCGCAATGGCGTCCTCATCGGCGCGATCGGTGTTTCCGGCGACGGCATCGAGCAGGACGACATCGTCGGCGCAAGTGGAGCGAAGAACTTTCTGGCACCACAGACCAGCCGCGCCGACAACTTCGTTTACGAAAGCGCCCGCCTCCCTTACGCGAAATTCCCACGGGCTTCATCGAGTTTCTGAGGGGTTTCTATCAGAACCCGAGCAGCATGATGCGGTAGATGCCGGTTTTTTGCTGTGGCATGGGGAAGGTGACGGAGGTTTTCTGACCGGTCGCGAGGACGGGGGCTGGGGGCGCGTTGGTCCAGCTTGGGTTGCCGAGGATCTGGAGCTGATAGGTGCGGCCGGGAATACTGTCCCAAGTGATCGTCAGTTGGTGCGTTCCGCCGATCCGCTCGATGGAGGCTCGGAATTTCTCGATGATGAGGCGCACCTCCTGGTTGAACGTGTCCGCAACATAGACGTTGCCGGTTTCGTCACAGACGGCGGAGTTCGGATGTGAAAGCGCGTGATCCGCGAAGAGCGAGACGTTGCCGTCGGCGGCGAGGCGGAAAAGGGCGTTTCCAAAGGATTCGCAAATGATGAAACCGCCTTCGGGGTGCGGGGCGATGTCGGTGGGTTCGCAGAAGCGCGCTTGGAGGCGCGGGCCCGATGTGCAACCCGCCTCGACCGGGTTTCCAGCGAAGGTGGAAACGACCGCCTGCGGAGTCATGCAGCGGATCGTGTGGTTCATGGAGTCGGCGATGTAGACGTTGCCGTCCGCTCCGGTACAAAGGCCCATGGGCGAGGAGAAGCGTGCGTTCGGGCCGGAGCCGTCGGCGGTGCCCCACTCACCGGCCTTGCCCGCAGGGGTGGTGACGGTGCCGTCGAGTTTGACCTTGCGGATGGTTTGGTTGCCGGTGTCGCTAACATAAAGAAACCCGGCGGGCGCGTAGGCGATGCCGCTCGGGCCGTTGAAGCGGGCAGCGGAGCCCTTGCCATCGAGTTGCGCGGGAACCGATGTGTAGGCTTCGCCATAATTTAAATTGATATCATCCGCGCTGCCGAGATCGCCGGCGAGAGTGGTGACCCCTCCGTTCGCGGCGATGACACGGATGCAATGGTTGCCGCTGTCCGCCACGTAGAGCATACCGTTAGGAGCGACGGCGATGTCCGCCGGAAAATTGAAACGCGCCGCGGAGCCGACACCGTTCACAGCGCCCGACTCGCCGGGCCGGCCGGCCAGGGTGGTGACGATGCCGCCGGGCGCGACCTTGCGGATGACGTGGTTGCGGGCATCGCAGATGTAGAGGTTGCCTTGGGCGTCGCGGGCGAGGCCCATCGGGTCGTTGAAGCGCGCGCCGCCGCCGGTGCCATCCTGATGGCCGGCCTCGCCGCTGGCACCTGAGACGAGAGCGCTGGCCTCCGCACCGAACAGCGCGGAGCCGGCAAGCAGCAAACTTGATAGAAACAGATAGGTTTTCATCGTCCGATTTCCGTGGGTGCCCTTCTTTTCTTCAAACGACCCGTGTGAGGAGAGAGATCGTTATTTCCTGCCGAGGCAGGGACGACGAAATCTTCCGTGGGCGCGAGCGTGCGCTTGAAGACATCGGTCAGTGAGCCATTTTCCCCGTGCTTTACATCGGAGACCCGGTAGAACCCGCCGCTCGGTTTGCGGTAAAAGGCCGCCATTTCATCGAGGCTGAATGGCCGCGAGCCGCGGCGTCCGAAGACCACGGTCTGGTTGCCGCTCTCGTCCACCACGCGATCGCGATCGAGGCCGCGGGACACGGTGACCGCCGGCCCCTTGGTCGGGTAGGTCGCGATCAACTTCGGCTCCGGCTCGGGCGAGAAACCCATGTGGCCGGGGACGTTTTCCGGCGAGATCAACTGCACGATGCGCAGGCCGTTGCGGCCGTCCGCGACATGCGCATACATCGAGGCGCTGACCGAGCCGATCTGCACGTCACGGGCGTCGTTGATAAGGCCGCCGGCGGTGAAATCGGAGAGCTTGCGCGGTTTTTCGGGGTTCTTGATATCGATAATCGCGAGTCCCTGCGAGCCGTTGGCGACGTAGAGATAAGTGCGCGCGGCGTAGAGGCCGTTTGCTTCGCCCAAACGGACGGACGCGCCGTTGATCGGCTGCGGTTTCGCGGGGTTTGAAATGTCGAAGACTTTCACGCCATCCGCGTCGGTGACGAAACAGTAATGCCATTGCACGGTGGCCTGGCGGGCATCGCGCAGGAAGGAGCCCGCATAGCCGCCGGCCATCACCGGGTTTTCCGGGTTCATGACATCGACCACCGCCAGCCCCCGCGCGGTGGTGATGTAGAGCCATTGCCCGGCCATCCATGAATGGCGCGCACCGTCGAGAGTGCCGTTAGGGTTGTAGGACGCGGCCTTGCGGATGAAATTGTTAGCCGGGTTGCCGTCGAGCAAGGTCGCTACATCCGCGACGATCAGGCCTTCCTTAAGATCGGTCACGAAGGCGTAGCCGTGATAATCCGCGATCGGCTGCTCCTCATTCACGGGAAGGCGCTTGCGCTTCGGATCGTTGATCAGCGTGCTGGGCAGCGTGATCGACGTGGCGTGGGCGGATTTGATGAAGGTTTTCTGGCCCAGCGCGGAAACGGGCGTGGTCACGATGCGTTCGGAGAAATTTTTGTTATCCACGTTCGCGACATCGAAGACGCCGAAGCCGTTTTTTCCGAGAGCCGCGTAGAGATACTCGCCGCGCAACTGGAGATCGAGCGCGCCGCCCTTGGCGTGATGGTGATGGGCGGTTTTAAGGATTGAATCGTTAGATAAATGTTGCTGGTAAAAATCCGGGTAGGCATATCTGTGCAGGTGGCTGCCGATCGCCGCCTGCGGTTCCGTGCGCTCCGTCCACACCACCGCGTTGAGGCCGTGGTCCTCCGTGCCGACGTAGGCGAACCTTCCGAAAAAGTTGACCGTGCCCGTGCCGAAGCCGAGGAGTTGGGTCATGATCGCGTTGTTGTCATTACTCTCGGAAAGGTGGCAGTCCGTGCAGTTCTTGGTGGTGCCGACGCCGCTGGTGGTGTGCGCGAAGTGCGGGTTAAACGCCTGGCCGGAATAGCCCTCGGCGGAAACCGTCTGCTGCTGGGTGTAGAGCCACTCGCGGTTCACGCCCTGGGAGCCGACGACCATCGCGCTCGACGAGCGGAGCACGGCGAGGCGGTTGTCCTTCGCGGTGCTGTCGATGCCGAGCATGAAGACATCATCGCGCACGACCTGCGGATTGTAGGAGCTGAAGTTCCGCGTGGTGGCGCCTTCGAACTTGTTGGAGGCCATTTTATAGTTCGCCTCCATGGGAATGTGGCAACCGAAGCAGCTTGTCGCCCATGACGTGTGGCAGGTCTGGCAGTCCATCTCCGCGTCGCTGTGGGCGAGCTGTTTCGCGCAGCTTTTTTTATCGTCCGGCACCGCGCCCCATGTTTTGCCGTCGCGCTTCAGCGTTTTCGCGTAGGCGCTCATGATGTTATAGTGTTCGGATTTGGGATCGACGGTATCGAGCGTCTGCGGGACGGTCCACTTGAGGTTCTGATCCATCGACGATTGCTGGATCAGGCTCTTGCCGTCGGCGCTCCAGGTGAAACGCGGGCCGAAGGGAGTGTTGCTTTCGCGGAGGTCGATGGGCTTCACCTTGCCTTCCTTCGAGAGCGTGCCGCCTTTGCCGGAGGTGACGAGCGTGGTGCGGGCGCTGACGGTGCCGTGGCAATCCACGCACATGATCGCGGTGGCCGCGCGGGGCTCGACATAAAGCAAACCGTTGCCGTGCGCGTCGTTGAGGAAATGGCAATCGACACATTGCATGCCGAGCGCGAGGTGGACGTCCTTGAGGTGGACGGCCTTCTTGAACTTGTCCTTATCGGCGTGATCGATCTTGTCGCCCTCAAGCGTTAGCAGGTTACCTTCGCGGTCTTTCTTGAACACGGCGCGGAACATCCAGCCGTGGCCGTGGTAATCGGCGAACTGGGTGTTCTTGAGCTTGGGGTTTAGCTCGGCGGATTTTTCGAGGAAATTCACATCGCCCCAGAGCCCGCGTGCGGCGGCGGCCTCGGGGTTGCGGCGCAGGGATTCCGCCATCTCCTCATCGGTGGGGTTCTTCTGCTTTTTCGGATACATGTGCTCCGCGTCGGATTCCTGATCCCACCAAATATATCCGAGATAGGGGTTCACGAAGAGGTTGCCCTGATGCATGTGGCAGGTCATGCACTGGCTCGACGGGATGCTGCGGGTGAACTTGTGGGCGATGGGATGGCCTTTTTCCTTTTTCGAAATCATCGGATCCTTGCTGAAGGAAAGGCCTTGGTTGCCGTAGGCGCTATACCAGCCGGAATTCGAGGGCGAGCGGTCGTTGGCGTAAACGACGTGGCATGCGGTGCAGCCGCTGGAGCGGTAATCGCCGGGGCGATCATTCGAGCCGAAGAAGTCTAGCAGCGGATCGTGGAGGCGGGTCTTGTGCGCGCCGATGATGACGGGATCGACGCGTGAGAGCGTGCCGAGGCCGCGCTCGCCGAGGCGGCGGAAAGGCCTGCCGGGCGGATCGAAGGGATCGGGGTTGCCGATTTCCGCGAGGCGCGTGCCGCCTTTTTCAAAGATGCGGAACAGGTTGCCGGGCTGCGTGATGTTGAAGCGCGGCAGCGGGAAAATACTCTGCACGATGCCCATTTTTTTCTGCATCTCCGGCGTGACTTTGAGCGGGCTTTGCAGGGCGAGCGGCACGCCGTTCGCGCCGTAGGCCTGGCCGAAAATGGAATCCTTCGCGGGATACGCGCCGTTGTTATAGGCGGCCGCGCCCCAGAGCATCGCGCCGTGCCGCATCATGCTGTGGTTCACGTGATCCACGGACTCGGCGTGGCACTCGCCGCAGGTTTCCTTGGCGACGCGGAGGTCGCCGGGGTTCACGAACTTGATGAACTCGGGCGACTCGTGGTTGAGCAAAACGGTGCTGTCACTGGGGTTCGCCGAGCTTTCAAAAAACACCGGGTTGCGCGGCGCGGGGTGCGCCTGGCGCATGGTCAGGCCGGACGTCGGATCGCCGCCGTGGCAGTCCGTGCAGCCGAGGCGCACGAACTCGCTGCCGTGCGGGTCGTGGGTGTTCGCGTGGCACTCGATGCAGCCTTTGCTTTTCGCCATCATCGTCGCGACGGATTGGTCGATCTTGTTAGGTTTCGGGATCGCGACATCCGGTTTGGGTTTTTCCCGCGCGGCGATGGGCGGCCCGAAGAGGCCAGCCGGAGCGGGATGATCCTGAGCGCGCGCGGACATGGCCGCGGCGCAGGCGGCCAGCGCGAAGAAGATCCGCAAATGTTTTCCGAAGCCGATCATCGTTAGAAGGTCATGTTTGCTGAGAGGAATCCGCTGTAGAGGACATCTGGCACATCTTGGGAACCAGCCGACGTAAAGCCGGGGACACCGGGCGAGGACACGCGGTAGATGTCCTTGAAGCCCGCGCCGGGGAGCAGCATCCCGAGACCGGCGGAGAGGCGGATGTTGTCCGTGAGCAATGGCCGGTATTCCACGCCGAAGCTGAGATCCCAGCCGATTTCGCGGTCGATCTCATTGGTGACAAGCGCGGTGGAGATCGCGTCGGTTTCCATGAACAGCATATAATTCAGGTTGGCGAACAGCCGCGTCTTGGGGGTGATTTCCCATTCCTCACCGACGCCAGCGATGAAGATGCCGGGGTTCACGAAACTGGACTGGCCGAGAAACTTGCTAGAGCTGAGATCGGGGATCAGGCTCAGGCGCTGCTTGAGCGCGACCGCTGTGCCGCCGAGATTCATGCCCTGCCTTTGCCAGTAGCTGAACGGGCCGCCGATGAAGTTCGGGTTGTCCACGATGGCGTCCCAGCCCGTCGCGGTGTCGTCAGTCGCGTCGGCATCGCCCGAGCCGTAAAAGAGCGTGAACTTGTGCCGCATCCAGTCGGTGTCCACGGACAGTTCAAGCGCCGCCATCCACGCGCTGATGTCCACCGAGCGCCCGGCGATGCCGTTGAGTTCGTCCTCGCCGAAGACATGATAGAGCGAGTGGCTGATGTTCGCGCGGCCGATGTGACCCTCGCCGTTCCAGCCGATGTAGTAGGCCTCAAGCTCATGCGGGGCGATGGTGCCGATGGGAGCCGGGCGGACGATGTTTCCCGCGCTATCGTATGTCAGGCCGTCGCCGCCATGGTCGCGGTTGGCGAGGAAACTCAACTGAGCGGTGTAGCCTTTGAAGAGGAAATCCTGGCAATACAGGTTGGCGACGAACACGTTCTGATTGCGGTCATCCCAGGTGTTCAGCTCGGAGAAGGATTCCTTTTCGAAAAGATCAAACAACGCGAGGTTGTATTGCAGGCGGTTTTTCGCGAGATTGCCGAACATGCGGTATCCCCAGTTTGAATCGGAGAACACGTGGCCGCGGAAATCCGCGTTGAAGATCTGCGTGCCGACTCGCAACGCGGCGAAGTCATAGTTCTCCGAGAGGTCCAGCAGGTGCGACTCGAAGAAGAACTGCTGCAGCGCGAGGTGGTTCTCGAAGCGGTCGGTCGCCCTCGTGCGGTGAAAATCGGTGTTGGCCGGGAAGAGCAGCGGATCGAGGAAAAGGTCGATGTCGCCGGGGTTCACGTTTCCGGGATTTCCTCCGAAGTTGAAGCTCGGCGGCGGGTCCGTCGAACGCCCGAGTCCGCGCGGGTCGGGCGAGACAACGGTCGTTTCATAACCGGAAATGTAATTCGTGTTGAAAACGGGCTGGATACGAAAGAGCCACTCCACTGGTTTAAACGAGGTTTCCCCTCTGAACAGATCGAGTGTTAGGCTGGTATTCGTGATGACAACCTCCTGATCACCGCGTCCGTAAAACTCCGAGGAGAAGGGCCGCGCGGTGCTGACGCCGGATGGAACCGGGATTTCGTGCACCTCAAGGTCCACGATATGTTGGAACGTCAGCGAGGCGAAGATGTCCTGGCCATAGATCGGAACGTCGCCCTTCAGCTTGCTCTGGTAGTATGGGTGCCAGAGATATGGCGTCCTCTCTTCATAAGGCGTTTCAGCGAGACCGGGATCCTCGTAGCGATCCCACACGCCGGTCGGGATGAGATAGCGGTTCTCGATGGGGGTGGTGTGGTCGGGATACTCGACATGGTCGTGATGGCCCGCGTGCCAGTGCTCGTAGATGCGTTCCTCGTAGCGCACGCCTTTCCTCGGCAGCAGCAGCGCGCCGGGGATGTCGGGTTCGTAGAGATCCTCCTCACCCTGCACCATCTCGATGTCCAGCCGGCTGCGGGTCACCCCGCGGCGAGGCAGAGTCATGTCATCGGAAATGTCCGGGATGAATTTCGGAAACTCCTTGGGCACACCCGCGTCC
>JAYSYA010000143.1:0-42857 GCA_043716765.1 Akkermansiaceae bacterium | reverse complement strand
ACCCGGAAATTTACATCCGTGGCCCTGGCAATTGCCGGCGTCATCCTTATTCCCAGTTGTGCCACAACTGGGAATGCCAACTCGAAATCGCAAACCCGTCCGGCCGATTCGCAATACGCGGT
Source organism: Akkermansiaceae bacterium (assembly GCA_043716765.1). Classification (GTDB taxonomy): domain Bacteria; phylum Verrucomicrobiota; class Verrucomicrobiia; order Verrucomicrobiales; family Akkermansiaceae; genus Luteolibacter. The sequence continues at coordinate 42,735 of JAYSYA010000143.1, read as the reverse complement.
AAAGTCAGTCCAACAGGGCAAAGCCTCCTGGTATTCCGTCCGGACCAATTCCGGCACTCGCACCGCCAGCGGCCAGCGTCTTTCGAACCATGCGGCTACTGCGGCTCACAAGACTTTGCCCATGGGCACCAAGGTTCGCGTGACCAATCAGTCGAACGGCAAATCCGAGGTGATGACCATCAACGACCGCGGGCCGTTTACCAAGGGGCGCATTCTTGATGTGACCATTGGTGCGGCGGAGCGACTTGGTTTCGCCCATCGCGGCTTGGCGACCGTAAAGGTCGAAGTGCTCGGCAAAATCAAAACGGACGGCGATTGAGTCATTGCGCCAAGCGCCGCTCGATGTCGGTGAGGACGGCGCCGGAAGTGAGCATCAGGGGATGCATGAGGACGGGGAATTCGAGATTCTCCGCGCGGTCCCAGACGGAGCTGTCCGGCGGCAGGATGATCAGGTCCATCGGCGTGCGATAAGAGGTGACCGCGATTTTTCCGAGGCGGTCCTGTGAGTTTTGCAGACTTGCTAGAAACGGACTGCCCGGCCGCATTTCCTCGACGCCCAAGGTCGGATAGAGCCAGGCGGCTTTCGTGCCGTGGTGCGGGGAGGAGATGGTGACGAAATTCTCACAGCGCGCCGCGCCGCCGAGATGTTGCAGATACTCGCGGCTGACGATGCCGCCCATGCTGAAGGCGACGACGCTGATAGGTTCTGCCGGGCCGAATTTGGTGTCGATGTCCTGCTTGAGGCGGGCCGCGACATTTTCCAGTCCGCCGCGGCCGTCGCTGGGTTTCAGGCGCGGGACGTAGCACTCGAAGCCGCGTTTTTCGAGGCGCTTTTTGAGGGTTTTGAAAGCCGAGCCAGTTTCGAGAAACCCGTGGACGAGCACCACCCGCTTGACCCGTGGCGGGGCCGCGGGCGGAGTGACGGTGCACGAGGTGCCCGCCAGCAGGGATGCCGCGAAGAACTGGTAGAATTTACGGATCATGATCTTGGATCTAGCCGGGTGGCCATTGGAGCTGCCGGCCACCTAGCAAATGGACGTGCAAGTGGGGCACGGCTTCGCCGCCGTCGGGGCCGTTGTTGATCACCAGCCGGTAGCCGCTTTCCGCGATGCCCTCGCTGCGTGCGACCGCACCGGCGACTAACAAAAGATGGCCGAGCAATTCCTCGTCGCCTGCCGCCGCCAGTCCCACGCGGGGGATCGGCTTGCGCGGGATGACGAGGATGTGCAGCGGAGCCTGCGGTGAAATGTCGCGGAACGCCACGCAGCGGTCATCCTCGTGCAGGATGGTGGCGGGGATTTCCTTGTCGCAGATTTTTTCGAACAGCGTCTTCTCAGCCATGGCGCTGGGAGAGTGGCAGGGCGGCGGGGGCTGGCAAGAGGCGATGTGGCGGCGATCACCGGTCGCCGCGAATCGAAGAAAATGAATTCGCGGCGACCGGTGATCGCCGCTACGCTGCCGTCATGGAACTCGCCGAAGTCACTTGCCCGACCTGCTTTGAAGTTTTCGAAGTCGCCGTCCCGCACCCGGATGAAATGCCGGCGGAGGTGGACTACGATTGCGAAGTCTGCTGCCGCCCGATGATGATCGTTTTTACGGAAAACGAGGTGTATGCGAAGGGGCTGGGGGAGTGAGAAAAGATTCTCAATCCTTCCGCGTAAGCTCGACGAAAACGTCTTCCAGCGTGGCGACGTGGCGGAATAGCGAGCGGAGTGGCCAGCCGTATTGCGAGGCGAGCTGGGCGATGTGCTCGCGGGAATCCGTGCCGGAATCGACCCAGACGGTATAGCGGGTCCAGCCGTCGTCGAGTGGCTCGGGCGTGACTTTTTTCACGGGGTCGAGGCGGTTGATCGCGCCAGCGACGACGTCCGGATCGGCTTGGATTTCCACCTGGATGCGGCCCGCGGCGCGCATCTGACCGACGAGGTTGGCGGGTGTATCGGCGGCTTTGATTTTCCCTCCGTCAATGATGATGACGCGGTTGCAGGTCATTTCCACTTCGGAGAGGATGTGGGTGGAAATGAGCACGGTGTGGGTCTGGCCGAGGTGGCGGATGAGCTCGCGGATCTGACGGATTTGGTTCGGATCGAGGCCGTTAGTGGGCTCGTCGAGGATGAGCAGCTCGGGGTCGTGGACCAGTGCATCCGCGAGGCCGACGCGCTGGCGGTAGCCTTTGGAAAGGGTTTTGATCATTTTGCGGCGGACGTTGCCGAGGCCGCAAGTGTCGATGACGTCACCGACGCGGCGGCGGGCGTCACTGCCGCCGAGGCCCTTGAGCTGGGCGCGGAATTTCAGGTATTCCTTCACTCGCATGTCCTCGTAGAGCGGGACGTTTTCCGGCATATAGCCGATTTTCCGGCGGGCCTCGATGGATTGGCGGAAGATGTCGTGGTTGGCGATGGTGGCGGTGCCGGAGGTGGGCGGAAGATAGCCGGTGAGCATCCGCAGGGTGGTGGTTTTGCCCGCGCCGTTCGGGCCGAGGAAGCCGACGATTTCGCCGCGCGCCACGGAAAAGCTGATGCCGCTGACCGCTTCATGGCGGGCGTATCGCTTGGTAAGTTGATTCACTTCGATCATGATTTCGGGTCCCTTGATTGCGGGGAAATTCGCGCCTGCGCGGTTGACGCGCCGGGCCGTGCCCTTTAATGAAGCGCCGCGCGTGGCGGGCCAAGCGGGAAATTCGCGGGCTCGCCTCATTCATTTTACTCCTTTCTCATGAACTCTTCGGTTTCGCCGCGACAGAACGCAGAATTGCTGGAATCAAAATACGCCGAATGGTGCGAGGACCCGAAATCGGTGGACGCGACTTGGGCGGCGTTTTTTGAAGGATTCGAGCTGGGTTCGGCTCAAGTTAAACGCAAGGAGGAAGCCGCCGCCGCAGGAGTGTGCGCGCCGGCGTCGGATGCGGATCTGGCATTTTTCGGCAAGGTGGTGAGTTTGATTTATAACTACCGCACGCTCGGCCACACCCAGGCCGCGATCAATCCGCTCGACGAGCCGGAGCACAACCCGCGCTTGAAGCTGGAGCAGTTCGGCCTCACCGAGGCCGACCTCGACCGCGTGGTGTGGAACGCGTTTTTCCGCCACGGCGACAAGATGAAGCTGCGCGACATGGTGGCTGCGTTAGAAGCGACTTATTCCGGTAAGATTGGATTCGAGTTCATGCACATCCACAACACGACCGTCCGCCACTGGGTGCGCGAACGGATCGAAACCCACGCGCTGCGTTCTGAGGAAACTCCGGCGAAGAAGCTCAACTCGCTGTGCTGGGTGCTGGAAGCCGAGGCGTTTGAAAATTTCCTCGGCAAGCGGTTCCTCGGCGAGAAGCGCTTTTCTAACGAAGGTGGCGAGGGCGCGATGATCCTGCTCAACGCGCTCCTCGAAGCCTGTCCTTCGCAAGGCGTGAAAGAGATCGAAATGGGTATGTCGCACCGCGGGCGGATGAACATCCTCGCCAATTTCGTCAGGAAATCCCTCACCACCGTCCTTTACGAATTCACTCCCACCTACGAGCCCGACTTGGTGGCCGGCGATGGCGACGTGAAATACCATCTTGGCTACGAAAGCATCCGCGAACTATCCGACGGCAAAGTCCGGGTCAGCCTTGCGGCAAATCCAAGCCACTTGGAGGCCGTCAATTCCCTCGTCGAGGGCAAGGCCCGCGCCCGCCAACGCGTTCTTTGCGAGGGCGGCGGGGAAATCGATCGCAAGCAGGTCTTGCCGGTCCTGCTTCACGGCGACGCCGCGTTCGCCGGCCAGGGCTCGGTCGCGGAGGTGCTCAATCTCTCCCAGCTCAAAGGCTACCGCACCGGCGGCACCATCCATCTCATCATCAACAATCAGATTGGTTTCACCACCATCCCGGCCGACGCCCGCTCGTCCGCCTACGCGACCGACGTCGCGAAAATGATCGAGGCACCGATCCTTCACGTGAACGGCGAGGAGCCGATGGAACTTTATTGGGCCGCGCTCTTCGCCTTGGAGTTTCGCCAGAAATTCGGCCGCGACATCGTCATCGACATGTATTGCTACCGTCGCCAAGGCCACAACGAGGCGGACCAAGCGGCGTTCACCCAGCCCATCGTCGCCAAAAAAATCGCTGACCGCCCGACGTTCGGGAAAACCTACAAGCAGCAACTCGTCGCCGAGGGCGTCATTTCCCAAGCCGATCTGGATTCGTTGGAACAAGCCATCTGGGACAAGCTGGAGGCCGGCTATCAGAAAATGCTCGAGCTGCATGAGGCGGGAGACCGCACGGCCTTCAGCGGTTCGACCGGCATCGTCCAGCCGGCGTATTCGCACGCGCCGGTGCCCACCGGTATCAATCGCGACACGCTTCAGCACATCGGCAAGGTGCTCACCACCATCCCGAGTGGCTTTCATTTGAACCCGACGCTCGAAAAGCGCTTCATCCCGCGGCGGGTCGAGGCACTTGCTAACGGCGGCCCGATCGATTGGGCTTTCGCCGAGTCGCTGGCGTTCGGCTCGCTATTGATGGAGGGAACTCCGGTGCGTCTATCAGGACAAGACTGCCGGCGCGGGACCTTCTCCCAGCGGCATGCGGTTTTCTACGACTACGAGACGCGAGAGCGCTACATTCCGCTGGAACATCTCGACCCCGCCCAATCGCGGTTCTGCGTTCACAACTCTTTCCTCTCCGAGTTCGCGGTGCTGGGTTTCGACTACGGTTACTCGCTTTCCTATCCAAGCATGCTCACGATGTGGGAAGCGCAGTTCGGGGATTTCTCAAACGGCGCGCAGGTCATCATCGACCAATTCATTTCCTCCGCCGAGTCCAAGTGGCAGACCCCGAGCGACCTCGTGATGCTGCTTCCGCACGGCTACGAAGGCATGGGCCCGGAGCACTCGAGCGCCCGCCTCGAACGCTTCCTCCAGCTCTGTGCCGAGAAGAATCTAATCGTTGGGAATTTCACCACGCCCGCCCAGTATTTCCACGCGCTGCGCCGCCAGAAGCACCGGGATTTCCGCAAGCCGCTCGTCCTGATGACGCCCAAGAGCCTGCTCAGCCGGCCCGAGGCCGTCTCGCAGGAATCCGACTTTATGGAAGGCACCTGCTTCCAGGAAATCCTGCCGGACACGAAATCCTTCGCCCATCCCTCGAACGTTAGCCGCATCATTTTCTGCAGCGGCAAGGTTTACTACGACCTCATGGCCTATCGTCAGGAAAAGGGCATCGAGAACGCGGCGATCATCCGCGTCGAGCAGCTCTATCCGTTTCACCAGGAAATGGTCGAGGCCATCATCAGCCAGTATTCAAGCGCTTCGCACTTTGTCTGGTGTCAGGAAGAGCCGCTCAACATGGGCGCGTGGTCCTACATTTTCCCGCGCCTCGAATGCGCCGTTGGCAGTAAAATCCGCTACGCTGGCCGGGGGACTGCTTCCAGTCCCGCAGCCGGATCCAAGGCGATGCACTACCGCGAGCAGAAGGCGCTCGTCGCCCAAGCCTTCGAAGCCTAACTTTAATTCATTTTTCCCAACTCTCACCCCGTTTCATCCATGTCACTCGACGTCAAAGTTCCTGCCGCTGGCGAATCCATCACCTCCGCCAACGTCGCCCGCTGGCACAGAAAAAACGGCGAGGTCGTTAGAAAGGGTGACATCCTCGTCACCCTTGAAACCGACAAGGTTTCCAACGAGCTCGAAGCTCCTGCCGACGGCGTTCTCGAAATTCTCGTCGGCGAAGGCGAGGAAGTCTCCATCGGCACCTTGATCGCCCGCATCTCCGAGGAAATCGCCGCCGCGGTCGCCGCCGCTCCGCCGGCGCAAGCTCCCGTCGCCGCGCCGGCCGCGCCATCCGGCGGAGTCATCGAACTCAAAGTCCCCGCCGCCGGCGAATCCATCACTTCCGCGAACGTCGCGAAATGGCGGAAGAACGACGGCGAGCAAGTCGTCCAAGGCGAAATCCTCGTCACTCTCGAAACCGACAAGGTTTCTAACGAGCTCGAAGCGCCCGCGTCCGGTCGCTTGAAAATCATCACGCCGGAAGGCGAGGAAGTCTCGATCGGCGCCGTCATCGCGACGATTGATACCGCCGCCACATCAGGCGCGGTTCCCACTCCCGTTCCCATTCCCGTCACGCCAGTCCCGGCTCCCGCAGCCGTCGCGGCTCCTGCTCCCGTCACCGCCGCAAAACCCGACTTCTCCGCGCCCGCCGCCCCGGCCGAGCGGGTAGCTCTATCGGAAGTGAGCGACGGCCGGACCACCCGCAGGAAGATGTCGATGCTGCGCCGCAAGATCGCGACGCACCTCGTCAACGCCCAGCAGACTGCGGCCATTCTAACGACCTTCAACGAGGTGGACATGAGCTCCGTGATGGACCTCCGCAAGCAGGTGCAGGAAGAATTCATGAAAAAGCACGGCGTGAAGCTCGGCTTCATGTCGTTCTTCATCAAAGCCGTCGCCCAAGCGCTCAAGGACGTTCCTTCCATCAACGGCCGCATCGAAGGCACCGACATCATTGAAAATCATTTCTACGACATCGGCGTCGCCATCGGCTCGGAGAAAGGCCTGTTTGTCCCCGTCCTCCGCGACGTGGACACGAAGTCATTCGCCCAGATCGAAAAGGAAATTCTCGACTACGCCACGAAGGCCAAGGACGGGAAAATCACCCTCGACGACCTCTCCGGCGGCGTGTTTTCCATTTCCAACGGCGGCACTTACGGCTCGCTGCTCAGCACGCCGATCCTCAACCCGCCGCAAAGTGGCATCCTCGGCATGCACACCATCCAGCAGCGCCCGGTCGCCCTCAACGGCCAAGTCGTCATCCGTCCGATGATGTATCTCGCTCTCAGCTACGACCACCGGTTAGTGGATGGCAAGGAAGCCGTCACCTTCCTGATCCGCATCAAGGAGAGCCTCGAGTCGCCGACGCGCCTGCTGTTGGAGATGTGATCGTGAAAGTGTCTCGGCTGTGGCGATTGCATAGAGCATCACGGCCACCATCGGTCGGGTCAGCGTAATCGAGATTCCCAGCGCTCCAGCCAGCCGCATGCTGAGAGATGATAAAAGCAGAGGCGTCGATGTTTTCTGAAAATTTTTAAAGCGTGGCCGGTTTCCGTTGGAACTTGGGACCATGGCTGTGAGGTATTCATAAACAAGCTCTTTGCCACGGATCCATTGGCACGGTTCGAGTTCGTTTTCGGAGGTCTGATTGACCGTGACGAGTCGCAACTTGCGAGAATTGAGTTTGAAATCATGAGCGACCTTTTCGCCAAGGAGATTCCAAGTGCGTTGATTTCTCCTGAGTTGATTCAAAATGGAAACTCGGCGAAGGAGGTAGTCGGAGTCGATCTGCATCCTGGCAGTGGCGGCGGGAGTAAGTTCGAGGCTATTCATTTCGCCTGCAAATCTAGCCGTTGGGACGCAGCAAAGAAGGGTTATTGCTCAACTAAATCGTCACACGAATTCGAAGCACAGGCGGTGCCGAAGAGCGTGAAGCCGGTGGATTGCTCGATTTGAATGTCGAGAATCTGTCCGGTTAGGCGGGCGGGGTCGCCGTCGAAGATGACGATCTTGTTGTGCAAAGTGCGGCCGGTGAGGCGGGCGGCGTTGTTTTTTGACGGACCCTCGCAGAGCACTTGTTGGCGGGTGCCGACGACGCCGGCGTTGCTGGCGATGGCGAGGCGATCAACGACTGCTAGCAGTCGCTGGTTGCGCTCTTCTTTCACGGATTCGTCGAGCTGGCCGGTCATCTCGGCGGCGGGAGTGTTGCGGCGCTTGGAGTAGCGGAAGACGAAGGCGTTGTCGAATTTGAGGCGCTCGACGGTGTCGATGGTGGCTTGGAAATCCTCCTCGGTCTCGCCGGGGAAGCCGACGATCATGTCGGTGGTGATGGCGAGGCCGGGGCGGGCGGCTTTCATTTTCTCGCAGATCTCGATGAACTTCTCGTTCTTATACGGGCGGCGCATTTCGCGCAGGATTCTATCAGAGCCGCTTTGCATCGGGAAATGGATGTGCGAGCAGAGTTTCGGCAGATAGGTGAAGGCGGCGACGAGGTCGTCGCGGTAACCGATGGGATGCGGCGAGGTGAAGCGGATGCGTTCGATGCCAGCGACTTCATGCACAGCTTGGAGCAGTTGGACAAAGGGGGATTTGCCGTCGATTTTCGGGAACTCGGTGCGGCCGTAAAGGTTGACGATCTGGCCTAGCAGGGTGATTTCCTTCACGCCGTGTGCGGCGAGGTGGCGGACTTCGCCGACGATTTCTGCGATGGGGCGGCCGCGCTCTTTGCCGCGGGTGTCGGGGACGATGCAGAACGAGCACCGCATGTTGCAGCCCTGCATGATAGAAACAAAGGCGGAGGCTTCGTGGGCTTTCGGGACGTGGTCGCGGATGGTGTTTTGCGAGCCTTCTTCCTCAGCGGTGTCGCAGACGGTGGTGCCGCGGAGGGAAAACGCCGGATCGTCCATGCGGGCTTCTAACCGCCGCTGGAGGATGCCGTTCACGTATTCAAACACCTTGTGGTATTTCTGGGTGCCGACGACGACATCGAGGTTCGGCAGGGTTTTGAAAAGCTCCTCGCCGCGCGACTGGGCCATGCAGCCCATGAAGCCGTAAACGACGTGTTTGCGGTCGCGGCCCTTGTGGATGAGGTTGCCCATTTTGCCGAGCGCCTTCTGCTCGGCCTGGTCGCGGACGGAACAGGTGTTGATGAGCACGGCGTCGGCCTCGTTCTCATCGGTGGTGACCGTGTAGCCGCCCTCGCTGAACATCCGGGCGACTTGCTCGGAGTCGCGCTCGTTCATCTGGCAGCCGTAGGTTTTGACGTAGACCTTGGGCATCTGGCAAAGTGGAGAGTTGATGGTTAAAAGTTGAGAGCGAAGAGGTGGAATCTTAAATCTGACTCTCTAACTCTCAACTCCAGACTCTCAACAAATCTTCAAGCCAGCTTGAGTCGCTCGTCGGAGGCGAGTTTTTCGCTGAGCTCGGGCCAGCCGCCGGGGACCTGCATGTTGAAGCAGTGCAGGTAAACGGCGAGGAGCTTGGGTTCGAAAATGTCGACAAGGCGCACGATGGTGGAGTTGAGGCGCTCGGTATCGAGTTTCTTGGGCAGGTTGCCGACGACGGAGCCCTTGCCATCGTGAGGGATGCCCATGCCGTCGCAGAACATGGCGAGCAGCGATTGCTGGCCGGCCATCAGATAGGCTTGCAGGAGGTGCTCGCCGATGGTGTCGCAGGCGTTAATTTTGAGTGTTTTGTGAATCCAGGCGTATTGCTCGACCATGGATTTTTTCTCAATGAAAACAGGTCTGAGCTTGCGGTTGGCGGCAAGCGTGGCGACGGCAGATCGGTAAACATTCCGGTCGTTGGCGCGGAACCAGTCGAGGATTTGGGTGACAATGGCGGGATCGACGGCGGAGTAAAGTTCGTGGGCTTTCACAGTGCGGAAAATTGGAATGGCGGGAAGTCAACGCGGTCATTCGCCGCGTGGCAAGGGCGGAGAAACGAAAAGACCGGCGGTTGAGGAGGAACAGGACCGATTTCCATGCGTCTCCCCATCCCCCATGACTTCATTGCTCCCGCCCGCCACGGGTGTGGGGTTCCCAGCAGTGATCATCCTGCCTCTGTCGAGATCCGCGAAGTGGCGGGGGATAGCCATGGAAAAAAATACGACGGCAGACATTGAAATACCCCAAAGCATCCCTAGAAAGACATCCTGTGCGCGTTGCCTAAGAGTTGCACCCGTTCGCGGCTGCCCCGGCACACCGGTCAGGGCAAAATAGCAGATGCCTAAGAACAAGGTCTGGCTGATGGCGATCTGGAAAAGGAACTCTCCCGTGAAATAACGTGCTCCGAACGCCGCTCCGCTCATCGCTCCCAGCGCCAGTGGAATCAGGAATAAAACGACCGGAAACTCGAGCCCCACAAAACGCCAGCAGCGCGCGAGTTGAGCCGCCGTTAAACGGCTCGATCACTTTGGCCATCGGCCCGGCGTGAAGGGTCTGGCCTGGGTTGATGATGGCAACGTGATCGGCAAAGCGCTCCAGATCGGATAGGTTGTGGGAGGAAATGAGGATGGTGTGGCCCGCGTCCTCTACCAGCTCCAGCAGTGCGGCGAACAACTCGCGCTTGGCGATGGCGTCCAGCCCGGTGGAGCACCAGCAACTCCGGCCGGCGCGAAAGGGCGATGACGAGCGCGAGCTTGGTGCGCGAGCCGAATGACAGCGTGGCGATCTTGTCGTTAGGATTCAGCTTGAAGCGGTCGAGAAGTTGCTGGCAATAGGCGTCATCCCAGGTCGCCGGATAGAAGCCGCGCACGAAACGGATCGCTTTGTGGATTTTTCCCCCAGTTGGCGTATTCCATTTCCGGCCCTACGTAAGCGGCGCGTGTTTTCACCGCCACCTCGTCGGCCACGGCGTCCAGCCCGAGCAGGCGGATCGCGCCGGCATCGGCTGGCGGCATCGTCAGGATCGGCGACGAAGGTTCCGAGTCCTTGACGGCGGAAAATGATGCCTTCGGGCTCCAAGTCCTCGTAAGCGCGCTTCACCGTGATCAGTGAGACCATCAGTTCCGCCGCAAGAACCCGGAACGAGGGCAACGCGATTCCCGGTTCCAAGCGTCCCTCGCTCACTGCCCGCCGCACGCCGTCGACGATCTGCTGATAGAGCAGACCAGTTTGCCAGAAAAACTTCGGCCCTGTTCTTTGCCCGTAATTTTCGTCGGGTTACGCTGAGCGGCGATCCAGCCGGGCGACGGAGCGGTCGTGGGCGCGGGAGAGAAATACGAGAGCGCTCAGGGCACCGGCTGCTGCTAGAAACATGTCCCACTGGGTATCCCAGACATCGCCCTGGGTGCCGAGGAATGACTCGGAGGCCTCGGCGGAAATGAGGGCGGCCAGCCATTCGATGAGTTCGTAGATGGCGCTAAAGGCGAGGCAGAATGACATCACGCAAAAGCCAAGCCAGCCGCGACGGGCGAGCACGCCGGTGCGGACGAAAATTTCCCGGCAGATGATCGCGGGCACGAATCCTTGGGTGAGGTGGCCGAGGCGGTCGTAGTGATTTCGATCCGCTCCGAAAAACGCGCTCACGCAGTCGCCGAGCGGCACGAGGGCGTAGGTGTAATGGCCGCCGATCAGCAGCACGATCATATGGAACCCGATTAGAGAGAGGGCGAGATTGGAAAACCGCCAGCCCTTTGTCTGGGCGATGAGCAGTGCAATGAAACCGAGGAAAACCGGTAATACTTCCATCCACCAGGTGGGCCGGTCGAAAGGCTGCCAGGCGGACCAAGCGATCCACGGGCTCATGGCCGTTAGGAGAAGCAGGTTGGGGTGGGTTTTCAAGCGGGCGACGTTCCAAGTGGGTTCATTGCAAGCCGAGCACCTTCGGCGCGCTGGCGTTGCCGAAGCGGTCGAGGGCGGTGACGGCGATGGCGTCGGCGCGCGGGATGGTGAGGCCATGCGAGCCGCCAGGCGCGATTTTAACGGTGCGCCAGGTGCCGCCGGTTTTGGCTTGGACGGCGATTTTAGCGATGCCGCCGCCGGGCTGCCAGCGGATAGAAGTGCCGCCGTCCTGGACCGAGGCGCTGACGCCGGGAGCTGCGGGCGCGTTGTCGTTGACCCATGGCATGGGTGGAATCGCGGCAGGCTGGGTGTAGGTGTTAGCGAGTCGGGAGGAAATGCCGCCTTGGTTTTTCACGAGGCTTTTGGCGCTCCAGTGGATGTGGCCGTTCCAGTTTTTGCCGATTTTACGGCTGAGGTCTATCTGGTTAGTGATTTCCGAAGCGGGCCGGTTGTCTTCCGAGCCGCCGATGCGGGTGGTGGCGATGCCGGGCCAGACCGGGCGCGAGCCTTGCTGGCGCCACCAGTTGAGGAGGGTGGAGAAACTTTGTTTCTGCGGGGAATCCCGCCAGTAGAGTTGCGGTGCGAGGTAGTCGAGCCAGCCGTTTTTGAGCCATTTGCGCGAGTCGCCGGAGAGTTGTTCGTAGCTGTCGATGCCGGCCTCGATGCCTGCCGGGACGCCGGGCCGCCAGATGCCGAATGGACTGATGCCGACGCGGACCCAGGATTTCTGGCGCTTGACGGAGGAGTAGAGGCTACTGACGAAGCCATCGACGTAGCTGCGGCGCTCGGCAGGGCTTTTGCCGTCAGGGAAACGCAGGCTGCCTGATGGATACGGATAGAAATAGTCGTCGAGGTGGACGCCGTCGATGTCGTAGCGTTTGACGACGTCGAGGATGACGCCGAGGGCGCGTGCGCGGGTGTCGGAGTTGGCGGGATCGCACCAGGTCATGGTGCCGAATTTCTTGGTGATGCCCGGCGTGCTGCGGCAGACGTGGTTTTGGGCGATCTGTTGGGAGTTGTTGGAAAGGGCGCGGAACGGGTTGAACCAGGCGTGGACTTCGATCCCGCGGGCGTGGGCTTGCTGGATGCAGTAAGCGAGGGGATCGTAGCCGGGCGAGCGGCCCATAATGCCTGTTAGGGCAGGGCTCCACGGCTCGATCGAGGAGGCGTAAACCGCGTCGCACTGCGGGCGGACTTGGAAGATGACGGCGTTCATCTTGAGCGCGGCGAGCTTGTCGAGGATGCCGCGCATTTCGGCTTGTTGGCTGGCGGCGCTGAGGCCGGGCGAGCTGGGCCAGTCGATGTTATAAATACAGGCGATCCAGGCGCCGCGGAATTCGCGGGTGAGGGCGGGCGGGCGCTCATTGACCGGGGCGTAGGATTGCGCGTGCGAGGCGGCGGCGAGCAAGTAGAGAAACAAAAGCGGACGGATCATGGGATGAGCATGACGAGCCCGGCGGCGCTCGGCAAGGCTTCCGGCATTGCGAATTTATCTCATTGGGTCACGTAGGCGCGGAACAGAATCATAAGCGGAATGAGCGGAAGAAGGAGCGAGGCATCTTGCAGGGTTATTCGCACGAGTCTGAAATTGATTTCGAAATTCCTGCGTTCCTGCCATAGGAGGACGTTCGGAAAGAAGAGCGGCACCCGCTTTTCGTAATCGGCGAAGTCATCGAAATTTCCCCGAAGGTACTTCGCCTCGTTGTGCATCATCGGATAGAAAATGGCCAGGTAGGCGATGCATGCCAGCAGGGCGAAATCCATTCGTTCGGAGAGCAGTCCGAAGCCGAGGGTCATCAGGAAAGAGGCGAAGTAGAGCGGATTCCGGCAGATGGAATAGAGCTCGGTCTTCATGATGGTCTTGTCCTTGTGGCCGCCGATGGAAAGGGTGGCGAGGCCGCGTCCAAGAATTCCTGCGAAGATTAGCAGAATCCCTGTGGTTTGAAACGACAGGGCGGCGAATGCGGAAAGTTTCCACGGATCCGGAGCCAAGAACAAATAAGCCACGAGAGCCACCGCCATGATTCGGAAGAGAAGCTTGCGATGGAGATTGGTAAATCCTTGGGCGCTGAGGCGGGGTGATTTCATGTTGTAGCTGAAAGACGACGTTTCATGGCTTGAGTTGGTGGCTATGGGAAGGATTTCTTCAAACGGCCGCTGCTGAACAGCCAGGAGGCGCTTTGATAATAAGCGGCGGTGTCGCGTAAAAGGTCGCCCCCGGTCCCGGGCTTCATTGGCGAGAGTGTTCTGGTTTTGGCGTCCCAATCATAAAGTGAGGTTTGGGATTTCGGCTTGAGGACGGCAAGTTCCCCGTTTTGCAACAGAGCGATTTTCTGGTAGTTGCTGATGAAGGCGCGGTTCGGTAACGACGCGGCATCCGGCGCAAGCCGGTCGTATCCATATCCCAAGGTGTCGTGGCTCCAATTTAACAGACCGAAGACCGTGGGCATCACGTCGATCTGGCTGCACAACGCGTCGATCTTCTTGGAAGGCACGAGCACTGGATTGTAGATCATGCACGGGACATGGAATTTCTGGACGTTCAACTCGGACTTGCCGGCACTGCTCGCACAATGGTCCGCGCAGAAGACGAAGAGCGTGTTTTTGAACCAAGGACGCTTGCTGGCCTTGGTGAGTAAATCCTGTAGCGCCCAGTCGGAGTATTTCACGGCGGCGTCGCGCCCGGTGTGCGGTGGCATGTCGATCCGTCCGGCAGGAAAATCGTAAGGACGATGGTTGCTTGTGGTCATGCAGAAGTAATGGAAAAATTTTCCCGAGGCCGCGGCTTTGTCGGCCTCGGAAAGGGTTTTGTTGAACAAGTCCTCGTCGCAGGCACCCCATGAGGTTTTGAAGGTGATGTCGCTTTTTTCCCAAGCTCCGACATCCATCCGGCGGCATCCGGCGGTGCCAAAATAGCGGTTCATGAAGTCAAACCGGCCGTCGCCGCCATAGAAGAATCCGCAATCGTAGCCGCGTTTCAAAAAGGGGCTGAAAGTGGTGAGGAGATCCGTACCTTCCGGCCGATAGATGATCGCCTGACCCGGGGTGGGGGGAAGGTTCAGCGTGAGTGCTTCCATGCCGCGGACGGTGCGGGTGCCGGTGGCGTAGAGGTTTTCAAAAAACACGGATTCGTTCGCAAGGCGGTCGAGGGTGGGAGTGAGGCCATGGTGGTTGCCGCCGTAAGTCATGAAGTCCGCGCCGAGACTTTCCATGCAGATAAAAATGACATTCCAACGCTGCTCGGGTCCGGTGCACGTGATGGTGCGGCGAAGATCGTTGCCGGCAGGAGAGGCGGCAGTTTCGTTAGGGGTGACAAGCAGTTTTTTCGCGACGGAGAGCGCTTCATCCTGTGGTAGATTGGGATACCACTTGGTGTAATCCAGTTCCATCTGTTTGAAGGCGGCGAAGAACGACCAGCATCCGTTCTTGGCGAGCTCGCTGTGAAACTGGTTGGCAAAGGCGGGCATCGCCGACTGGCTGACCCACAGGAACGTGAGCGAGGTGAGACCGAGCCCCGCGGCCATCCCGCCGCAGCGGTCGGCCCAAGTGGTGGTGCCATTTACGGTCCAGGCAAACACGCCTTTCCACTTCATCACCCATGCGATCAAGCCGCCTGCAAGGACGATTGCGCCGAGGATGGGCACCATTGGATAGGACTCCGAAATGTTTCCAAGGACTTCCTGGGTCCAGATGAGGTAGTCCACGGCGATGAAGTTGAAACGCACGTTGAACTCGTCCCAGAAAAACCATTCCGAGGTGGAGATGAAGATAAAAATACTGGCGAAAACAAGCATCCACCCGGCGATGAGCCACTGGCCAATTTGCGATCTTAAGCTGCGAAGCGGGGCGATAATTCCAAGCAGCAACCATGGCACTGCGGCGAAAAGCCCGGCCGCGGCATCGTAGAGCATTCCGCAGGCAAAGATTCCAAAAACTGAAATATCCCAGCTCACGTCATGGCGGGTAGTGAACAAGAGCGCCAGCCGGGATAACAGGGATAGTGAGAAAAACAGGCTGAATGCGACTAGGGCAAGACGGGCCGGGGCGGAACGGAGAATTTGGCGCATGAAACGGAAATGAAGAGGCGTGGTCAGTCGAGGATTTCGGTGCCTCATGGCCGCTTGAATATCATTGCGAAGATGAGAAGTCAGTGAGAGCGCGGATTATTCTCAACATGCCTCGGCGGCGTGGTTGATTCGCAGGACAAACTCAATCCATCCCGCCTCGGGTCGCCGCGCTTGCAAGGTGGCTCCCATTGCCGCCGCCGCTTGCAGACTGAGCGTCAGGCCGATGCCGAGGTGGGCTCCGGCGTCAGCGCGAGAAATCTCTCGGCGGAACAGCGGCTCGAAGAGGCGTTCGAGATTGTCAGGGAGGTCTTCAGTCCGGTTGGAGATTCGGATTTCCACGTGGTTCCCGGTGATAGTGCCGTGGATGATGACTTCGCTGTCTGGAGTCGCGTAGGAAACGACGTTGTCTAGCAGGTTGTTGAGGATGATTTTGAGGAGTGTCATGTCGCCGGTGGCGGTCATCGGCCCGGCGGGGAAATTACGCTTCATTTGCAGGCCACGCTCTGCGAAAGGCGGAGCGAAGGCATCCAGGCGATGGGTGAGGATTTCGGCGAGATTGATCGGCTCCAGAAGCGCCGGCGTGCCGTCTTGATCGGTGCGCGAAATCGCTGACAGGCGTTTCACCAATTCTACCAGCTCGATGGCGGTTTTCTGGCAGGTCGCAAGGTGTGCGGCATACGCGGCGGCCTCGCGTGGCTGTGAGAGCGCGAGATCCGTCGTCGCCCGCAGCGCGGCGATGGGGGTGCGGAGTTCGTGCGCGGCGTGACGGATGAAGTCCCGCTCTCGTTCCCGGATCGCCGCTACGCGGGCAAGCAGCGTGTCGAAATTTCCCGCTAGCCCCATCAGCTCCATGGGTAGCTCGCTTGGCAGTTCCAGCGCGGAATCGAGCTGATGGGCGGCGCGATCCTTCATTTGTAGTGCTAACTCGCCGATGGGTTGCAAGGTGATCCGGATGACCCGGTGGATGACCAGAAAGCCGATAACCAGACTCAGCAGGGTGCCGGCGCTTAGGACCCAGCGAGCGCGGTTGAGGATGCGGTAGGCCGATGTCGCGTCGCGAGCGACTACCAGAATGTAGGGTAGGCTTCTGGGGTCGATGAGCCGGCCGGTTTTTCTCATGCGTTCAGATTCCTCGGGGAGGACAAATGGATAGATTCTCATGCCGATGGCTCGCGCGCGGCGGCCGTTGCCGGGCAGCTGGATGCCCTTGAGCAGTGGCGCGCCGTGCACACCGCAGAATTTCGGGAGATTCAGGCTTCCGAGTCTTGCCGAGCGGGTGGTGGTTCCCGTTGTTTCATCCCAATATTGAAAAAGCCCGCTATCTTGCAGCACCTGATTCGTGCCGACCCCTTCTTGCCATTCGAAGGTGATTGCGCCGTTCTCGAGTTCTACTTGGTTCGAGAGCAAGGCGGCGGTTTGGGTGACGGACCTGTCCAGCTCGCTGAACAACCCGTGCCGGACAATCAGGTAGATGCTCGCTGACAACAGGCACAGCAAAGTTCCCACCGAGACGCCACAGCGCAGCAGCAAAGTCCGCCTGATGGATGGCGCTTTCATGTCGTCGGTTCCTCCAGAATGTAGCCCTGTCCGCGGCGGGTATGAATGAGGTTCGGCAGATCCCGTGCGTTGAGTTTCCTGCGCAAGTAACCGATGTAAACGTCCACTGCATTGCTGCTGCCGCCGGTGCTGTCTTCGAAAACATGCTCCCAAATGGCGGTCCGGGAAACCACCTCGCCGCTCCGATAGAAAAGATATTCCAGCAACCGGTATTCCAGCGCCGTTAGTTCCACTTCGCAGCCGCCGCGCAGCACGGAGCGCCGCATGGGATCCAGTGCAAGGTCTGCCACCCGCATCTGAGGGCTTTTCTTGGTGTAGTTCCGCCGCAGCAGCGCGCGCACTCTCGCCAGCAATTCCGCCAGCGGAAACGGCTTCACCAGATAGTCATCCGCTCCGGAGTCCAGCGCTTCCAACCGGTCGTCCAAGCCATCCCGTGCGCTGATGACGATGATGTGCACGGGATTCTCCCTTGCCCGCAGCCGCCGCAGGATTTCCATGCCGTCAATAGTCGGCAGCATCAGATCTAGCAGAATCAAGTCATGGCCACCGCCATCCGCCGCCCACAGGCCTTCGTCGCCGGTGCTCATGCTGTCGACGAGATAGCCCGCTTCTTGGAGAAACTGGCTGATCGCATCCCGCAGCGGCGCGTTGTCTTCGATGATGAGGAGTCGCATGGAGCGGTTCAGGATCGCCAGCGTTTTGTGAGATCCCCGTAGGCGTCGATGCGGCGGTCGCGGAAGAATGGCCAGATGCGGCGGAAGTCTTCGACGGCTTGGAAGTCGAGGTCGTGGTGGAGGATTTCTTCGCGTTCGGTGGCGGCTTTGGCGACGATTTCGCCGTAGGGATTGGCGACGAAGGAGCGGCCCCAGAACTCGGTGTCGCCTTGGGTGCCGGTGCGGTTGACGGCGGCGAGGTAGCAGCCGTTGGCGACGGCGTGGCCGCGCTGGACGGTTTCCCAAGCGCAGTGTTGGGCGTCGCCGAGGACGGGTTTTTCTTCGGACAGCCAGCCGATGGCGGTGGGGTAAACGAGGATTTGCGCGCCGCCGAGGGCCATCAGGCGGGCGGCTTCGGGGTACCATTGGTCCCAGCAGATGAGGACGCCGATTTTTCCGAACTTGGTGTCCCAGACCGGCCAGTTGCTGTCGCCGGGGGTGAAATAGAATTTTTCCTCAAAGCCGGGATCCTGCGGAATGTGGCTTTTCCGGTAAAGGCCCATGAGCGAGCCGTCGGCATCGTGGATGGCGGCGGTGTTGTGATAGAGGCCGGGACCGCGGTGTTCGAACAGTGAGGAAATCACGACGATCCCGAGTTCGCCGGCGATTTGTCCGAGGCGGTCGGTGACCGGGCCGGGCAGGGGATCGGCGAGGTCGAAGAGGGCGGGATTTTCGACGGTGCAGAAATAGGGAGTGAGGAAAAGCTCTTGGGTGACGACGATGTTCGCGCCCTCCGCGGCGGCTTTGCGGATGAGTTTCTCGTGGTGATCGAAGGATTCCGCCTTGCTGGCGAAGGTTCTGGATTGGAGGAGGGAGAGGCGCGGCATGGCCTGAGCATTGCCGGATGGAGCCAGGCTTTGAAGAAAATATTCAAAACATGGCTTGATTCCCCAGAGCGTGGGCAATACATCGCCCTTCCCGATGCCGGATTCATCACGAACTCTGAAAGTAGCGATTCCCAAAGGCAGCCTTCAGGAGCCCACGATCGAGCTTCTGGCGAAGGCTGGCTACGAGATTTATGTCTCGTCGCGCGGGCTGCGTCCGACTTCGAATGATGCGGAACTGGATCTTTATTTGATCCGCGCGCAGGAAATCGGGCGCTATCTGGGGCAAGGTTTCATCGATTGCGGAATCACCGGTTACGACTGGGCCTACGAGAATGGCGTGGATTTGGTCGATCTCTGCGAGTTGCCCTATTCGCGCGCCACCACGCGCCCGACTCAATGGGTTTTGGTGGTGCCGGAGGATTCGCCGATTCGCAAGCCGGAGGATCTGGAAGGAAAACGCATCGCCACCGAAGGCGTCGGGATCACCCAGCGCTACCTCGCCGAGCGGGGAATCAAGGCGGAAGTCGAGTTTTCGTGGGGCGCGACCGAGGTGAAAGTGCCTGATTTGGTCGATGCCATCGTCGATGTCACTGAAACGGGTTCCTCGATCAAGGCGAACCATCTTCGCATCGTGGACACGCTGCTGACTTCGTTTCCCCATTTCTACGCAAGTCCGGCCGCAGCTGCGGATCCTTGGAAAAAGGAGAAAATGGACCGAATCTCCCTGTTGCTGAAAGCCGCCCTCTGCGCTCGCGGCAAAGTGGGGCTTAAAATGAATTTCCCGAGTGTTCGTTTGCCCGAGCTCTTGGAAAAACTCCCGTCACTCCGCCGTCCCACGATTTCTCAGCTTTCGGAAGAAGGTTGGGTCGCTGTTGAGACAGTGATTGACGAAATCATCGTCAGGGACATTATCCCCGAACTGAAGCGTCTGGGGGCAGAGGGGATCATTGAATATCCGCTCAATAAAATCGTCCCCTAATCCTTTCACCACAACCTAACCCCGAACGCAACCGCCATGGGCTCCATCAAGAAACGCCGTAAGACTAAGATCAACAAGCACAAGCGCAAGAAGCGCATGAAGCAGAACCGCCACAAAAAGCGTCTCCGCTACAAGTCCTAGTCACTAGGATTGGTTTGTTTTTCATTCGCCAGAGGCTCGTTAGCGGGCCTCTGGTTTTTCTGTGCAACTGAAGTGTAATTTTTGCCCATGAGTCTTCAAGTCGTCGTCAATTTCCGGGTGATCGACGAGTCCGCCGACTGGATCGTGGTGGATAAACCGGCCCCGTTGATCGTGCATCCTGCGAATTTAAAACCGGAGCCGACGCTGCTCGGTGGGCTGGAACAGCTTCTGGCATTTGAGATTCAGAATGGGGCTCGCCTAGGGATCATTACCCGGCTGGACCGGGAAACCAGTGGAGTGGTGCTGGTGGCCAAGCATACGCAGGCGGCGCGCGAACTTGGTTGGATCTTTGAAAGGCGGGAGGCGAAAAAGCAATATTTGGCGATCGTGACCGGTTGGCCGGAGGCGAATGCTTGGGAATGCTCTGAGCCGATCATCCGGGCAGGCGAGTTGGGGCCATCGGCCATTTGGGTCCGCCAGGTGCTGAGTCCGCAGGGGCGGGATTGCCGGACTCGATTTGAAGTGGAGCGGCGTTTTGAGCGTGGGTGCGGGAAGTTTTCGCAAGTCCGGTGTTATCCCGAAACTGGGCGGATGCACCAAATACGGGTTCATTTGGCCAGCTGCGGGTTCCCCATTGTGGGCGACAAGCTCTATTCTGGGGATGGCTCGGAGTATCTGCAATGGATGGCCAGCGGCTGGACTCCAGAATTGCAACGACGACTCATTTTGCCTCGCCACGCACTCCATGCCGCTCGCCTCGAGATTAACTGGTTGGGCCGGTCGATTAGGTGGGAGGCGGATTTGGGCAATGATCTGGTGGAGTTCAGCGAAGGCCGGGAAATCAGTCTGACTCCTGACGTTGTCATTTGGAGTCGGCATGACTAAAATCCGCCATGGTTTCACTCGAAGAGTTGGTGACGTATTTGGATCAGGAATTGAAAACAGGCTCAATTCCGGATTACCCGGGCGCGATGAACGGTCTGCAACTGGCCAACGCTGGGCAAGTCGGAAGAGTCGTGGCAGCCGTGGACGCTTCGCTTCCCGTCATCGAGGCTGCGGCGGAAGGCGTGCCGGGGCTTTTGATTGTTCATCACGGGATGTTTTGGCAGGGAGCGCAACCGGTGACCGGTGCCTTTTATCGGAAGCTTAAAATCGCCATGGATGCGGGCCTCGCAATCTACTCCTCGCATCTTCCCCTCGATATTCATCCAGAACTGGGAAATAATATTCTCCTCGCGCGGGCGATCGGGTTGCGAAATCCCGAGCCGTTTTTTGACCAAAAAGGTATTTTAATCGGTCTCAGGGGAACCTGGGCCGGGACCCGCCAGGAACTTCTCAGTAAGCTACAAGCTGCGCTGGAAGGGCGGGTTCATCTGTGCCCGGCAGGTCCTGATTCGATTTTAAAAATCGGCATTATCACGGGCGGGGCTGGCAGCGAGGTCATAAAAGTCGCCGCATGCGGAGTGGATTCCTTTATCACAGGCGAGGGGCCTCATTGGAGCTACTCGCTTGGCGAGGAACTCGGCTTGAACATCTTCTACGGCGGCCACTACGCTACGGAAACCTCAGGGGTTAAAGCGATCGCTGAACGGATCGCTAAATTGTTCGCAATTCCTTGGGAATTTCACGACCGCCCCTCGGGTTTGTGATCCAACACTTCGTGCGGCCGTGGCTGTGGCTCTCCTCATAAATCCCGACTTCCGCTTATCTCTGCAGGGGGTTGAAAATGACTCGATCTCACGAATGCGGCGCGGCTGACGGCCCGGAATCAATAAGCATCAGAGAGTTGTGAAATCGCCAGCTTAACAGTATGTCATTGATAATCAACGCTTACCTAACGTTTAAGAAAAGCGCAATTAATTTGAACCGGATGCCAGAAAAGTCTTGCATACAGGCGGAACCCTCGCCTAAATCCTCCCGAAATCGCGGGCATAGCTTAGTGGTAAAGCGCTATCCTTCCAAGTTAGACATGCGGGTTCGATTCCCGCTGCCCGCTCCAGTAAAACCTCCCAAGTTCACAATCCTCCAATCGCAAAAAATGAAAAAAAACATTAGCTTTATCTTGCTCAATGCCGCATTCGGAATGCTGGCAGCCAATGCTGCGATCGATTGTATCGCACTCTCTGTTTCGGTCAAAAATTCCGTCGCGGCCGAGAAATCCAAAACTCTCGAGATCGTTGCGCGCGAGGTTTCAACTGCACCCGCCTGCGCTTGTGAGATCGTCAAGGCGGCGATTGAGGGTGCCGGCGCCGATACGCAGACCGTTGCGGCGATCGTGCAAGCAGCCGCGACAGCTGCTCCGGAGCAAATGCGTTTGGTTTCGCAGTGTGCGGTTGCCGTCGCGCCAGACGCTCTCGGAGCTGTGCAGGCCGTCCTTGCCAAGTTGGATCCTAATCTTGGAGAGTCTGCTCCAGCTTCGCAAAGCGGGAAGGATTCAAAAGCGCCGGCTGGTGAGGTTGCTGCGATGCCGAATCCATTGGACTTTCCAGGTCAGGGCCCAATCGGTCCAACACCAGGCGGACCCGGTGGCACCCCGGTTTTTCCGATCACTCCGCCGATCATTATAGCGCCTCCTGCTATGTCCGAAGTAAATCCTCCAGAGTGACACCAGACTCCATCGTAAATCCGACCTGGAGATAGTCCATTGACGGAAGTAATATTCCGATTTTCCTTAGTGCAGCGATCATCCACACACCCCAACATGAAAAACAAATTCTCCGCAGGCCTGCTCGGCATCCTGTTCACTAGCGCGGCTTCCGCCCAAGGTCTTTACTATATCGGTAGCGAAGCTCAAGAAACCATGCCCCTCAAATGGGTGGTTGGAGCAAGTGCTTTCTACGATGATAATGTCAATCCAGGTTCAGGAGGATCCGAAGACGGTTCTTTTGGGATCAATCCCTACGTGGGGCTATCTTTTGTCAACATCACGCCGCAAACAACTTGGGATGTGTATGCCCGACTCGGCCTCATCTATTATTTTGACTCTCCAGAGGAAGTGAATTCGATCAATAGCCAGTCTCGTGCAGGTGTGAACTTGACTCATCGCGTCAGCGAGCGGCTTCGTTTTTCCAGTCGGAACTTCGTTTCCTATGAATTGAATCCGGACTATTCTTATGGAGTGTCGACCTCCGCCCAAACCGGGGAATATTTTTACTGGCAGAGCGATAATTCGGTCGGATTCCGTTGGACCGAGCGATTGGGGACCTACACGGGGTTCAAGCTCACGGGAACGACATACGATGACTTAGCAAATAACGATGTATTTACTTGGGAGCTTTACAATCAGTTCCGTTATCAGCTCGGCCCACAAACTGTCCTGACTGGTGACTATCGATACGCCAAAAATTCTGCAAGTGGCGTTGCCATTGATTCCAGCGACCAGTACATTCTTGCTGGGGTGGAACATCGCTTCAGTCCAAATACCATTGGAATTGTCCGGGCCGGTATTCAGTTGCATGATGTGGATGGAGGTGGTTCATATAACAGCCCTTACCTCGAGTTGGCTATGAATTCGCAGCTTTCGCAGCAGTTCAGCGTTCGTGCCTTTGCCCGCTACGGCATCGAGTCCAACGACACTGTTCAGTTTCATCCAAGCGGCGTACTTTCTCGGTTCAACGATGTCCAAACCCTTCGTCTTGGCATATCCACGGAATACGTAATTTCTCCAATGTTTTCGATCTTTGGTGGAATTGACTACATTCCGACTTCCTACGCTGGAGGACAAGAAATTGGTGCCCCACTTGCAGTCTCGGATCTCGATAACGATCTGATCAACGCCTCTATTGGTGTGTCAGCGAAATTCAATGACTACCTTACAGGCACGCTGTCCTATAACTTTACCGATGCGAGTTCTGACATCGTGGATCAGAATTATACCCGAAATCGGTTCAATTTGGGCATCAGTGCTGAATTTTGATCACATTGGGGTTCCAAACAATAAGCCTTTATTAAAAATATCGTTTAATTGAATTGAGCTCCCGCAATGGTTGTCATTGCGGGAGTTTTTGTTTCGATTGGAATATTACTAAAACTGTGAATAAATATCGCCAATGAATCCGTCATCTCCGCAACAAAACGAGGCCGCGCTGCACGCCGTTGACTACTGGCAGGTTATTAAAAACCGATATGGGATCATCCTCTTAACGCTTCTGTTGGTTTTCATGACGGCAGCGGTGATCACGTATGTGATGCCAAAAAAGTATGAAAGCTCAGCGACGATTGAGGTGAAACCTCGGTCCGTAGGGCAATCTCCGTTTGAAGGGGGCAACAGTCCGTCATACGGGTCCAGTCCGATGACCGCTCAGTTTTTCGGAACGGAATTCGAGAAAATCAAGAGCAGTAACTCGCTTGCCAAGGTAGTTGAGAATTTGGAACTGGTGAACAAATGGAGTGTTGATAAGGAAACGGCTATCCGGATCTTGAAGGGAATCGTCAATACCCAGAACATTCGGGGCACAGACCTGATTTCAATCACCGTCCGCCATACCGATAAGGAAGATGCGCGGAATGTCACCGCTGAGGTGGCACGTGCATACAAAGCTTACCGCACTGAAATCGAAAGTCGCGATTCGGACAAGGGCTTGTATGAATTAAACAAGGCGGTTCGAGATCAGGAAGATAAAGTAGAAGAGCGCCGCAAGGTGCTTGCCACAATCGTGAGAACCAAAGGTATTATCTACAAGGGGCAGGATTCCTTCTATGGTCAGTCTGGCGTTGACGAGGACCAAGGAGCTCGGACAGCGCTTCAAACCTATAACCAACTTGAACAGGATAAGATGCAGCTTGAAAGCCAGATCAACAGCCTCCTCAAGTATGATAGTGATCAATTGATGGTGTATGCGGCCGGACTAAATTTGCCGGACAATATTATTAAAAATCTGCTTCCCCAATATAACGACGCGAAGCGGACTCTCGACACCCTTAAGATTAACGGATTGGGAGTCAGTCATCCCACGGTTTTGGCCGCAGCCGATCAAATCAGGACGATGAAGGATCAACTTGATGAAGGCGTTGTCAACTTGAGAGCCACACTACAGGCACAACTGGACATGGCGGCAGATCGCTTGAAGAATGTAGCAGTGATGAAAGACGATTCGCGTGAGGAAGCGATCAAGCGCGGTCTTGATGCTCAGGATTATGTTGACGCAAAGCGGGATTTCGAGACCGACCAGCAATTGCTGCAGTCGATGAAACTCAAGCAAATCGGCAAGAACATCACTGATAAAATGACAGATGAAGGTATTGTTGTTCATGAAGAACCTCAAATTTCGCAAAGTCCAGTGAGTCCAAACGTGACCCTAAATCTCGTTTTGGGTGCAGTGGTTGGATTGATCTTCGGGGTCGGTATTGCATTCTTCTTGGAATATCTTGATACCTCGGTGAAGAGTCTCGAAGACGTGGAACGTTATCTCCAGGTTCCGGTTCTTGCGGTCATTCCGAAAGACGTGGGAATTCTCCATAAGCAAAGTGGCATGAGTCCGGACGCGGAAGCATACCGAATTCTGCGAACTAACATTGAGTTTAATCGCAAGAATCCCGAGGACAACGCAATTACAGTGGTTTCCGGCGGTGCCGGCGAGGGGAAATCAACAACCTTAGTCAACCTAGCTTATATATGCGCACAAGGAGGATATACAACTTTGATGATCGACGCTGACTTGCGCAGACCTCGCTTGCATACTTTTTTCGACATTAATAACTCGGTTGGTTTGACGAATTACCTGACAACCGAGTTGATGTTGGAAGATGTGATTCTTCAAACCCCGGTCGACAACCTGTATTTCATGCCGTCCGGTATTTTGCCTGCGGATGCGGCGGGTATTCTCAACTCACGGCGGATGTCCGAGTTGATTCAGGACGTCAAGCAACGTTTCGACCTCGTACTGGTAGACAGTCCGCCTATTCTGGGAGTCAGTGATGCGTCGGTTCTTGCGAGTGAGGTTGATCTTACCATGATTGTCGTGCAGCACCGGAAGTTGCCCCGAAACATGCTGCTGCGCGTGAAGCAGGCCGTGGAAAACGTCGGTGGCAACGTCATTGGTGTTGTGCTCAACAACGTCGACGTCCGGAGTGACAGCCAGTATCAATATTATACTAGCTACTATACTTATTACGCCCCTGCCGAGTCACAAATCGGGCCAGCTGTGGCTGCGATTTCCGTTCCTAGCAAGTCGCAGGCGGGCGCACGTGAAAATAATTCAGAACTTTATTAAAAACTCGAGCTTCACACTACCATGAATTTTATCAAAACGCTTGTAGGATTGTTTCTTCTGATTGGTTTCTCGTTTTCTCTGTCCGCCCAGATTGAGGCCGGCAAGGCGATTCAGATTACCATTTCAGGGGTGCCTTCCGAAGAAAAGGGACGGATTGACGGGATCTATCCGGTTTCGGATGCCGGCTTCATCAACATGCCCTTCATCGGCACGGTGCGCGCTGCGGGTTTGAGAAACGAAGACTTGGCGGTAGCTCTCCAGTCGCGGTATAAAAGTCTCGGAATCTATACGAATCCCACGATCCAAGTGATTTCGAATAGAGATAACAGTATCAACGAACAGACGGTCTATCTTGGAGGTCAAGTCCGCGGACCCGGCCCCAAGGCTTTTACCAAGGGCTTGACGTTGTATCAAGCTATTCAGGCAGCTGGAGGTCCGACTGAGTTTGGCAGCATGAAACGAGTCAAGCTGTTCCGGGGCGGTCGCCAGACGTTGTATGATCTTACAAAGTCACAGTTCATGAGTGTTCCCGTGCAGCCAAACGATACTATCGAAGTGCCTCAGAAGGGAATGTTAGGAAATTAATTGTAGGGGGCGGCTTTAATGCGACGGAGCGAGACTTACACGTTGGGAGTCCGGCTCGTTGTGACGGCGTTACTCGCGTCGTCAATACCCGGATGGTCTTTTGCGCTTCCATCCAAGGCTCTTGCCAGTCTTGGTTCCAGCAAGTTTCAAGAGCGGGAAATCGCCCAGGTCGAACTGCTCGAATGGAGTCGAAGTCAGCCTGAAGCGGCGATGACCGAACTCCTCAGGCAGTCGCAGGAGGCGGAAGATCCGGAAGTCAGGCAGCGTTGCCTGGATATCCTTCGCGAATTAGTTCTCGACGAGTATTCGAGGGAGGGTGAGGGGTTTATTGGAATTGCTTTGAAAGATGAAATTTCAAACGTTCCCGGTGACTTCAAGCCGCGCAGGGTGATCCGTGTGACGGAAGTGCGGTTGGATACGCCTGCCCGGCAGGCGGGAATTCAGCTAAATGATCTAATTGTCGAACTTAACGGCCAAGTATGGCATGACGAGGATGCTTCGCAGCCATTCCGGGAAAAAATCCGGGCGATGAAGCCGCACACTAAAGTAGATCTAAAAGTTCTCCGAGATGGAGATTTGATTAATTGCAGAGTAACCTTGGCCAGGCGTCCAGTACTGGCCGACCGGCCGTTTTTCAATGGTCAGAATTTTGATCCCGAAGCCAGTGAGCAGGCAGCAAAAGATGCTTATTTCCGGCGGTGGCTGAGTCAGAGAAAGCTCCCAAAGTGATCTGGCTGCAAGTTTTTATAAATCGACATCCCTGAAAGTCGTGGCAGTTTCTTGAAGCATCCTCAACCTTGTCCCGTTTGATTTTCATGACAAATTCTTGGTTTCGAAAAGCGGCCACTACTGCGGCATTTGTTGCAATTTCTTGTTCTGCGTTGGCACAACAAGCTGATTTCAACGAGGTTGGCAGGCAGATGGCGATAATGTTGCAAAACAGCCACTTTGCCCGGTTGCCATTCAATGGAGAACTCAGCCAGCGTTTTCTGGATGATTTTCTAAAAGATCTGGATTCCCAGCGCCTCTATTTCACCCAGGAAGACGTGGATGGTTTCAACGTGAAATACGGTAATCAGATGCACACGCTTTTATTGCACGGGAACAGCATGCCGGCGGCGACCGAGATTTACCGGGTTTTCGAAAACCGGGTTGAAGAGCGCGTAACACTTACCGAACAATTGTTGAAGGGGGCTGATTTTGATTTTTCCGCAAATGAATCTATCATGCTGAGCCGAAAGGACGCGCCTTGGCCTAAAACTGACAACCAAGCTGCCGACTTGTGGCGTCGTCAGATCAAAGAGGCGGTTCTGGGAGAAACCTTGCGACGTGAATTGGTGACAAAGCTGTCCAAGGAACAGGGAAAAGCCGATCCGGGAAGTGCGGATCGAAGCCCGAAGGAGAAGGTATCCCTCCGCTATAAGCGATTTCTCAATAGCGTGAAGGATGTTGATGATGAGGAAATTGCCAATTATTTCCTGAGCTCGATAGCCCGGGCTTATGATCCGCACACGGATTATATGAGTTTCCGTGAGATGAATCGTTTCAAGGACGGGATGAAGAACGAGCTGGTAGGAATTGGTGCGCTTCTCCAAGGCGAGGAAGATGGCGCAACCAAAATCATGGGCATCGTGGTAGGTGGGCCGGCGGACCGCGAAGGGACACTCAAACTCAATGATCGCGTGGTGGCCGTGGACACTCTCAACACCGGCAAAGCGGAGGACATGACTGATATCATGTTCATGAAGATCGATAAGGTAGTCGATTATATCCGTGGAAAAGAGGACTCAACCGTCGCGCTAAAAATTGAGCCTGCGGGGGGGCCTCCTGGAGAGACGAGAATCGTCGTTATTCAACGAGGAAAAGTGGAGATGAAGGATGAGCAAGCGAGCGGTGAATTGATAGAAATGAAAGTAGCTGAAAGAAGTGCGGGTCGCCGGCTTGGTGTGATCACGCTGCCGTCCTTCTATGCCGATTTCGAGGAAGGAAAAATCCGTTGTTCCGTCGATGTCGAACGAATCCTCAAGCGGTTGACCGAGGAGAAGATTGACGGTCTCATTCTGGATCTTCGGAACAACGGAGGAGGCTCGTTAGAGGAGGTCCGGCGGATGACCGGATTTTTCATCGATAGCGGGCCGGTGGTGCAAGTGAAGAACACCTTGGGCCAAGTTCAGGTGAAGGATTCTGATGGCGGCAAGCCGATCTACACGGGGCCAATGGTCGTGATGACCGACAAGAGCAGCGCTTCCGCGAGTGAGATTTTGGCAGGGGCTCTTCAGGATTTCAACCGCGCGGTGATTGTCGGAGATTCCTCGACGTTTGGAAAGGGGACGGTTCAACAGCCGATGGACATCGGCCGGATGTTGCCGCTTTTTGCTGCACGCAACCGGGCTGGATTTTTGAAGGTGACGATTCAGAAATTCTATCGTCCATCCGGTTCATCGACGCAAATGGACGGAGTCGCAGCCAATCTGGCCATCCCGAGTTTGGCGGATGCCTTGGAAGTGGGCGAAGCGTTCCTTGATCATCCGCTGCCACATGACCGCATCCGTCCCGCCGGTGATTTCAAGCCGCTCGACGCGCAAACACTGTTTTTACCACGCTTGAAGGAGTTGAGTCAGGAGCGACTGAACGGGTGCAAGGATTTCTCCTATGTGATCGAGGATGTGATGAAGGCCAAGGACCGTTTGAAAGCCAACCGGCTGTCTTTGAGCAAGGCAGCTCGCGAGAAGGAGCTTGCCGAATCGGACGTGCTCCAAAAGACCCGCAATGCGGAGCGCCGTGTGCGGTTTGCCAAGGTGAGCGAAGAGGATAAAAAGATCATGAGCTTCTTTAAACTAACGCTCGAGGATCTGGAAAAAGGCGCGGATCTAAAGCCCTACAACCCGGCTGATGAAGGCGGCGAATACATGCGTCGCGCTAAGGATGAGACAGCTGATTTGGACGAAACCCCGAAGTGGCCCACCGGACTCGACCCCGTGAAACGCGAATCTATTTCCGTGCTCAAGGACTTGGTCGATACGACCGAGAATGCCCGGCTCGCTGGATTGTTGAAAGGCACCGCCGAAGTCCGTTGATGTCGGAGGTCGCAGAGAATCTATCAACCATCGCAGGCAAAATCTCCGCCGCTTGTCTGCGCGCGGGGCGGAATGTGAAGTCCGTCGAACTCATCGCTGTCTCCAAAACCTTTCCTGTCGGATTGGTGCGTGAGGCATTCGAGGCGGGGCAGCTTCAATTCGGCGAAAGCAAGATTCAGGAAGCCGAGCCTAAGATATCCGCCTTGCCGGGATCGTTGCATTGGCATTTCATCGGCAGGGTTCAGAGAAACAAGGTGCGCAAGATTTTGCAGAACTTTGAATTCATTCATGCGATTGATTCGCTGAGGCTTGCCTGTTACACCGATGAAATCGCGGGCGAGCTCGGCCTGTTTCCCAAAGTTTTCCTGCAGGCGAATGTTGGCAAGGAGGCATCAAAAGGCGGCTTTGAGCTTGATGTCTTGCGTGCGGAAATGGGGAGTCTTTTGAGATTAGGCCGCTTGGAGATCGTTGGCCTAATGTGCGTTCCTCCGGCCGGACCCGATCCCGAATCCGCCCGTTCATGGTTTACCTTGCTCAGAGATACTCGCGATGCGCTGGAACTTGAGTTTGGAGTGATGCTCCCCGCGCTCAGCATGGGAATGAGCGGGGATTTTGAAGTGGCGATCGAGGAGGGGGCCACACACGTGAGGGTGGGATCAGCGATTTTCGGCAAACGCTCCTATCGAGTGGACGAGGAACTCGGATAAGGACAAAGATTCTCCATGACCTTAATCTTGGAAAACGCCACAGTGATTGGAGGCGAGCTTGCCCTGTCGTTTGCGGATGGGTTTGAGGCTTATTTGCCGCTTTCCATGCTTCGCCGCGCCTGCCCTTGTGCGGGCTGCCAAGGCGAGCCGGACGCCATGGGGCGCGTGCTCCGACCAATGGTAGAGTATGGGCTGCGGGCCTTTGAGCTTCAGAAATTCGAAACGGTTGGAGGCTATGCCATCCAGTTGTTTTGGGGCGACGGCCACTCGACGGGAATTTTCAGTTATTCGTACTTGCAGAAACTCGCCGAGTTGCCTCCGGCGTAACAACCCTCCGCAGTGTTTTCCGCTAGGCATAACCTTGCTTCGCTGCCGCTTTTTGCCGAGCGAGAGGTGGTGGCGCTCGCCGCGGGCGGCTTTAACACCGCCGCAGAGGTGCTCGCGCATTTTCCCAAGCGCTACGAAGACCGGCGGCACTTCGATGCGTTTCCCAATCAGGCGGCATCTTCCGCCGTGTGTCTTCGCGGCATGGTGATAGACGCTGCCTTCCGGCATTTCGGCCCGGGCCGGCGCTATTATGAAGTGGTCGTGATGGATGGTGCCGGAGGCGTTTTCGGCTCGGGGAAAATCACCTGCCGTTGGTTCAACATGCCTTTTATCCAGAAGGTCGTCGCCGCGGGGCAGGAGGTGAGTCTCTACGGGAAAGTGAAGGACGCGAACGGACGGCTCATCATCGACCACCCGGAATTTGAAATCCTGCGGGATGACGACCAGACGTCCATCCATCTTGAGCGAATCGTTCCCATTTACAAAAGTATCTCAGGAATCGCCCAGCGCCGCTTGAGGGAAATCATCCATCTGTTATTGCTGCAGATCGACCCTGCGACATTGGCCGTGGATCATGAGGCGGACGATCCATCTGTGCGGGCGCGGGCATTCAGGGACGTGCATTTTCCCGAATTCATGGAGCAAGCCAAGGATGCGCGCCGGCGTTTTGCGTTCGAGGAGTTCTTCATTTTGCAGCTCAATGTCGCGTGGCGGCGGTCTCGCTACAGTGAGCAAAACGGCCGTGTGCTGGGGAAGAGCACGTCGTTTTTGAAACAGTTTTACACGAGTCTGCCGTTTGATCTCACTGGAGCACAAAAGCGATCTATCAGGGAAATTCTTGCCGATATGCGGGTGGCCCGGCCGATGAACCGCCTGCTGCAAGGTGACGTAGCCTCCGGGAAGACCTTTGTGGCCATGGCCGCCATGCTGTTGGCCATCGGCTCGGGTTGCCAGGCTGCTCTGATGGCTCCGACGCAGATTCTGGCAGAGCAGCATTATCTAACGTTCCGACGCTGGCTGGAGCCTTTGGGAATCCGCGTCGCCCTGCGAACGGGCAATCGTGATGAAGGCAATCACTTCGAAATCGAGGGCGAGCCGCAGATTATTATCGGCACTCACGCGTTGCTGTATGATTCGGTTTCGTTCCGGGATCTCGGGCTGGTGGTGATTGACGAGCAGCACAAATTTGGCGTAGCGCAGCGGGCATCGCTGATCCGCCAAGGGGTCGTTCCGGACGTGCTGGTCATGACGGCCACCCCGATTCCGCGGACTTTAACGATGACAATTTATGGCGATCTGGACGTGTCGCTGTTGGATGAAAAGCCGCCGGGTCGTGGCAAAATCATCACCGCCGTGCGGATTGCGGCGAAGCAAACGGACGTGACGAAATTTGTGAAAGACCAGCTTGCCCAAGGACGCCAAGCGTATCTCGTGTATCCGTTAGTGGAGGAGAGTGAAACGTTGAAGGCCGAGTCCGCCACCGAGGCGTTTGAAAAATGGAACAAGCGCCTAGGTTCCCACGAGGTCGGGTTGATCCACGGGAAACTGCGACCGGAGGATAAAGAAGCGGTGATGCGCCGGTTCCGCGAAGGCGAAATTGCGGCCCTCGTGTCCACCACCGTCATCGAAGTGGGTGTGGACGTGCCGAATGCGAACGTGATGATTCTTCACCACGCCGAGCGCTTCGGGTTGGCCCAGCTTCACCAGCTCCGTGGACGCATCGGCCGGGGCGGGCACAAGAGTTACTGCGTCTTGCTAACCGATGGGAAAAATCCCGAGGCGTTGGAAAAACTCCGGGTGCTTGAGCAGAGTTCCGATGGATTTGAAATCGCCGAGGCGGATCTCCGCTTGCGTGGGCCGGGTGACGTGCTGGGCACGGTGCAAAGCGGCTTGTCGGATCTTCGCTTCACGGATTTCCTCGGCGACACCGTTTTGCTGCGAGAGGCGCGCGCGCTGGCGGACCGGGTGCTCACTGAAGACTCCCACTTGGAGGGGATCCATCACAAAATGCGAGTTCTGATTCAAGCTCCTGACGAGAGCTCGAATCGGCCGAGCACCGCATGACGGGGCGTCCTCAGACGTTGAAGCGAAACTCGACGACGTCGCCGTCTTTCATGACGTATTGCTTGCCTTCGATCCTGACTTTGCCCGCGACCTTGGCGGCTGACATGCTGCCGGCGGCGACAAGGTCGTCGTAGTGGACGATTTCCGCTGCGATAAATCCGCGTTCGAAATCCGTGTGAATGACGCCGGCGGCGGCGGGAGCCTTGTCGCCGGCGATGATCGTCCATGCGCGGGTTTCTTGGACGCCGGTGGTCAGGTAGGTGCGGAGGCCTAGCAAGTGATAGACAGCACGAATGAGTGCGGAGACTCCGGAGTCGGTCACGCCCATTTCTGTGAGAAATTCGTTGGCTTCCTCGACGGGCATGTCGCTGAGTTCTTCTTCGATGCGCGCGGAGATGACGACGGCTTCGGAGCCGGTATGTTCGGCGGCGAAAGCGCGGACGCGGGCGACTTGTGGATGTGAATCCGGCTCGGCGATGGCACCGGCAAGTTCGTCTTCGGCGACGTTGCAGGCGTAGATGGTTTTCTTGGAGGAAAGCAGGAAGAAGTCTTTTACGACGGCTCTGTCATCGTCGCTAAAATCGATAGTAAGCGCCGGATTTCCCTGATCGAGATGCGGCATGATGATGTCGATGAGTTCGACTTCCTTCTTTGCTTCCTTGTCGCCGCCTTTGGCCTTTTTTTCACGGGAGTGGCGGCGTTTTTCCAGTGACGCCATGTCGGCGAGGATCAGCTCGGAGTTGATGATCTCTATGTCACGGATGGGATCGACGGAGCCGAGTTCGTGGATGATGTCGTCGTTTTCGAAACAGCGGACGACTTGGACGATGGCGTCGGTTTCGCGGATGTTAGCGAGGAACTGGTTGCCAAGGCCGGCACCTTCGGAGGCGCCTTTGACGAGGCCAGCGATATCGACGAACTCGATGGCGGTGGGGACCAGTTTGTGAGAGTTGGAGATTTTGGAAAGCACGGCGAGGCGCGGGTCCGGCACGCTGACGATGCCGACGTTCGGATCGATGGTGCAGAATGGATAATTGGCAGCCTCCGCCTTGCGGGTGCGGGTGACAGCGTTGAAGAGTGTCGATTTACCGACATTGGGTAGTCCTACGATTCCGGCCTTGAGCATTGCGGCGGGAGGGTGGGGGAAAGCCGGGCGCGAGGACGAGGAAAAAGTTTGGCGGCGCGCTCGCTTGAAGATGCGACCGCCTTGAAGATGCGGGATTGCGTAGCGGGAAAATTGTGCGAACACTTTTCTCCTTTGTGGAATTTTAAGTGAATGACAGCCTTTCTTTTCAGTTGTGACAATGCGACCTGCGCGGTACCGGAGGCTTACCGGGAGATTTTCCGCGGGTCTGAGGACGTTTTGACTTCGACCGAGGGCTGGGAGGCGGGCGCGTTGAATTTATCGCAAGGCTTTGCGATGAAATTCCGCACGCCGCTGGTTCACGGCGACGTGACGCGGCTGCTGATAGATCTCGGAAAAGACGGCGACGCGCGCTGGAGTCGGTTTTCCCTCAAGCTGCCTGAGGCCACTCGCTTGAAGGTGGCGGACCGCCACGAGCGGCCCTATCGGACGGTGCTGAACCAGCGGATTGCCGAGGATCTGCGGCGGCATCCGGCCTTGTTGCAGGTAATGATTCACATGGATCCGGCGACGGACGGGATGGTGATGTTAGAAACCCCGGCCGGCGCGAAGCTGGCTGACCGGTTCGCCGCAGCGTGGCGCTCGCGGTTGGCGGCTGCGGATGTCGACGTCCGCCACGTGAGCGGGGTGGAGATGAGTCCGCTAGCGGCGACTTTGAGCCGAACTTTTCCGGCGGACCACTATGCGCAGCTCCGGCTCGCGGTATCACAATCGTTTTTCTTGGAAGGGCGACCGTGGCGCTGGGAGACTCTGAAAAAGCTTCTGTTGGATTCGCTCATGTCGGTAGGGAGCGAGGTGGTGGTCAGCGCCCCAGAAACCCCTTAGACTGGTCCATGCTGAGCGATCGTTGCTCTTTCCAGTCGATGACCTCGGGTTGTTCAAAGCTGCTGCGGCGGTTTTCGATTGCCGTGTTGGAGCCTTTGTTGATCTGCCTGCCGCTTGCTTCACGGGCGGCACCGGTGTCGTAAGCATTGGTCTGATAGCTGTCCGGGATGTTAGCGTTCGTGCCGCTTTCACTGGCACCTTTGCCTTGGAGGGAGGAGGCTTTTTGGAAGCGGCTGCCGTCGGTGTTCCCGGCGTAGGCCTTGCGGCCGTAGTCCTTGTTTCCCCACCAGGATTTCTTGGTGTAGTCGCCGGTCTTGTAGGCCTGTTTTTTGAAATTCTTCTTGGCGTCGTGCGTTTCGGCTTGGCTTTCGTAGAAGCTGCGACGGTCGTTTTGGGGCTTCCAGTTGCCTTGGGAATCCTGCTTGTAGCCGTTGTTTTCGTCCATTCGTTCGCTCATCGTCTTACGCACGGGTGCCGTCAATTTTTCCGGGTTGGAATCCGAGGCGCAGGAGGCCAGCAGAAGCATTGGCAAGAGCAGGATCAGGTGCGGGGTTTTCACGGTTGGGCGAGGCGTTGTTCGAGCGCCGGGTCGGGAACGGCTCCGCGTTCGAGGGCTTGGTCGTAGTAGTTTTTCGCTTCGTCGAGCCGTTTGTCGCGCGAGCAGAGGAGTGCGAGATTATAGTAAGGTTCGCTGAGGATGGGGTCGGCGGAAATGGCGGCCTTATAATGTGATTCCGCCTCGCTCTTACGGCCGAGGCGGTTGTGGATGATACCGAGGAGCAGCTGGCTTTTGGCGTCGGCCGGCGCGAGATTGACGGCTTGTTTGACGTTTTGCTCGGCGGCGGCAAGGTTGCCGAGCGACATGAACGAGAAGCCGAGCATCCGGTGGGCGTAGGGGTTGTTAGCATCGAGCTCAACGGCGCGGCGGAAGGTGTCGACTGCGGCGGCGGGATCTTTGAGGCGTAAATTGACCACGCCCAGTTTGCAAAGCGCCGGGATGTGGCCAGGGTGTTGCTCGACGATCATTTGGAAGAGTTCGCGGGTGGGCAGGTAGCGGCCAGCGGCGAAGGATTTCTCGGCGGTGCGTTCGAAGACCGTGATGTCGCGATTCAACTCGGCGGTGTTGCGGCCGACAGTGGCGCGGTCTTGGGCGAACGGTGAGATGAACTCGCCATCTACCTGTTTGTCGGCGATGAGCCGTTGCTCGTCGGGGGAAAGCTCGATTTCCTGGCCGTCGAAAAGTTTGACGGCTTGGGCGATGCGTTCGTCTTTGGCGCCCATTTCCTTGACCGCCTCAATGAGAAGATCGCGCGCTTGGCGGCGGCGTTCCTGGACCCGGAGCTGGCGTTGGATGATGTCCCTTAAGACGGCGACTTCCTCCGGATTGGCGGCGACTTGGGCTGTTGCAAGCGCGGCTTCCTCGCCTTTCAGACGATTTTCCAAATCGGCGAGGCGGGCGTCCTGCTCGCGCTTTTCCTGATGGAGTTTGTTGATCTGGGACTTCGCGATGGCGAGATCGCGGAGGGCGTCGGTGATGTCGTCCTTGGCGCTGTTATTGTCGAGGTTGAGCCGTTCGACTTTCTCGTTGGCCTCGCGGAGGTTTTTGGCAAGGCCCATGTTCTGTTGGACGAGGTCTTGGATGCGGCCATCTTCGTTGAGCTTGAGCAGGGCGCTCATTTGGTAGCGCTCTTGGAGGAGGGAATCGCGTTCCGTCCGGAGTTGGGCAAACGCGTCGCGGCTTTCTTGCAACTCGGTGATCAGGCCGTTGATGCGCTCGTTAGCTTTGCCGAGTTCGGTGCTTTTTTGGGTGAGTTCCTTTTCCAGTTCCCGGAGCTGGGCGCGCTGGCCGGTGACGACGGAGTTGGCGACGTCGCGTTCGGCCTTGAGGTCGCGGTCGAGATCGGCGTGTCGTTGCCGCATCCCTTTCAGGTCCGCCTCGAGAATCGCGTTGCGGGCGAGGGCTTCGGTGTGGGCGCTGCGGCTTTGGCTGAGTGCCATTCCCATGGCTTCGCGTTCCTGCTCAAGTCCGGCGATGCGCTGGTTGAGCGACTTCATTTCGTTTTCAACAGGCTTGGTCGCGAGCTGGGCGCGGAGCGATTGAGCGTCGGTTTCCGCCGCGTTGAGCTGGGTTTGAGTCGTGGCGCGGGCTGAACTGTTGGCCCGATTCGCTTGCTCGCGGAGCCGTTTTATTTCGGCCTCGGCCTCGGCAAGCCGACGGGTTGCAAGAGGCTCCACTTCGAGGATGCCCGGGGTGAGCTGCATCACGCCTTTTGCAGGATCGATGAGAGTGCCGGAGGATTTGACGCCGCCTTCGAGCTCGGCCACGACGTTTTGGTTTTTGCGGCGTTGCTCGTCGGCTTTGGGGCTAATTTTGGCGATGGCCTCACCGTTTTGTATAGTGCGTCGGTTGACCATTTCTGACTTCCACGCGGGGTAATAGCGGCGGACGGCTTCCAGCAAGGTGCGGGCTTTTTCGAGTTTCTGAGCCGCTGCTACGAAGTCACCGCTCGCTTCGAGTTGCTCGGCAGCGCGGATCGCGAGGTAACCTTGGAAATAGACGTCCGAAGGATCAAATTGCGCGGGCTGGACGGGAGGCGGGGCTTGAGCCAACGCGGGCACGGCCATTAGCAACCAAACCGAACTTGCCATTCGGGCTGCGAGAAGGCGCAAGTGGGTTGCAGTCCGGGCAAACATTGAAGGCGCAACCTAGAGACGGGAAGGCGGCGGGGCAAGCGGGATTCCCGGCCGACGCGCGCCGTTTTTCCAGAGAGATGGAAAGCGATGCAAAAGTTTCTTTTAACTGGTGCGCGAAGAGATGGGACTCACCAATCTCAAGCTGATGATTCTTTTTTGCAGCACCCTTGACGAAGGCACCAGGGTCGCGACAAACCGACGATGAGCCGGAGTACAAGGTCGTCGCCGCGCGTGTCGAAAAGGTGGTGAGGTGAGCGGCATCACTGCGTCGCCACTTTGACCAGCAGGCCGGTCTTGCGGACGTGGCGGAGGTTCGCGGCGAAGAACCAGGCGGCGAGTCCGCCCCAGACGAGGTTGAGTAGGAACGCGGATTGGAGCTGACCCCACGGGGTGGCCTGGCCTGATAGAACGGCGCGCATGCCTTCGAATATCGGCGTGCAGGGCAAGCCTTTGGCGACGGGCTGAAGCCACCACGGCAGCACCGAGACCGGATAGAAAACGGCGGCGAGCGGCTGGATGAAGAATGGCACCGCCCACGCCAGGCTCTCGGCGGCTTGGCCCCAGCGCATGATCAGGGCGGTCGAGACCATGCCGAGGAACCAGCCGAACAGCATGAGGTTTCCAAGGAACGGAATCAGCGCGAGACCGAGATCCGCAAGGTGGAATTGATAGGCGAGCGACGCCACCGCCGTGAGGATGACCAACGTCACGCCAACGCGCAAGACCCCTACCAGGCAGGTCGCGGCGACGTATTCGGCGGTCCGCACGGGGGCGACAAAAACGTTGAGGAGGTTGCGCGTCCACACGTCCTCCAAGAACGAAATGGCGACGCCTTGCTGGGAGCGGAACAGGACGTCCCACAGGATCATCCCGCCGATGAGGTAGGTGATGGTGGTGGGGAATCCGGCTGCCGCGGTTTTCTGGAGATAGATTGTGAGAAATCCCCAGACGAGCAGGTCGACCAGCGGCCAAAAGATCAGTTCCACGAAGCGCACCGGATGGCGCGTGTAGAGAAACACGTAGCGGAGGACGAGCGCGCTGACGGTGTGGAAGGAGAATGGCATGGAGGTGCTGGGGAAATTTATTTGAGCCCGATCGCGTCGATCTCGCCGCGGGCCACGCCGATGAAGAAGTCTTCTAACGACGCTTGGTTAAAGCGCGTTTTCACCTCGTCGGGGGTGCCTTCTGCGAGGACCTTGCCGCCGTGGAGGAAGACGAGCCGGTCGCAGACTTCCTCAATGTCGCGCATGTTGTGCGAGGTGTAGAGGATGGAGAGGCCGGTTTCCTGCTGGAGGTGGCGGAGCAATTTACGCACGCGGTCGGCGATGTCGGGATCGAGCGAGGCGGTCGGTTCGTCGAGCAGGAGCAGGCGCGGTTGGTTGAGCAGGGCCTTGGCGAGGTTGACGCGGGTGGATTCCCCGGCGGAGAGCGTGCCGGTGACAGATTTGCGGAGGTGGGTGATGTTGAGGAGTTCGAGCAACTCGTTGATCCGCTGCTTGGGGCGCGGCACCCGGTAGAGTCTCGCGAAAACCGTCAGATTCTGCCAGACGAGCAGGTTAGAAGGCAGGGCAATGTAGGCGGAGGAGAAATTGACCTGCCGCAAGATTTCGATGCGGTGTTTCCAGAGGTCGAGTCCGAAGATGCGGACCGTGCCGGAAGTCGGCGTGGTGAGGCCTAGCAGGAGGTTCATGGCGGTGGTCTTGCCCGCGCCGTTCACGCCGAGCAGCCCGAGCGATTCGCCCTCCGCCACGCTGAAGGAGAGTCCGTCGAGGGCGGTAGATTCACCGAAGACCTTAACGAGACGATCCGCTTCAAGTATGGGAGTGGCTGGGGGCATCGCAGGAATTTTGCCACCATCCGGCGGACTTTGCCAGAGACAAGGTGACATTAAGTCACAGCCCGACCAACGGAGGTTTAAGTTAGAAATGGCGCACCATTTCGCTTGCCACGGCATGGGCGAAGCCTCAGAAAAGCCCTTCGCCCATGCCGGGGTCGCGCACATTCTGTTGCTCCGCCCGGTTTGGCGGCCCAATTCTTAATCGCGCGCTCAAATGGAAAGCATCTCATCCCGTATTGCCAAGGTTTCCCCCTCACTCACGCTCGCCGTCACTGCACAGGCCAAAGCGATGATCGCCAAGGGGGAAGAAGTTTACGCGCTCGCCGGTGGTGAGCCTGAAGTCGATACCCCGCAGTTTATCAAGGATGCGGCCATCGAAGCCCTCCAGTCCGGCAAGACCAAATACACCCCGGCCGGCGGCATCCCCGAGCTGCGCGCGGCGCTTTCCAACAAATTCAAGGTCGACAACAACCTCGACTACGCGCCGGGCCAAATCTGCGTCACTGGCGGTGCCAAAATGGCCTGCTACAACGCCATTCTCGCCGTCATCGAGGAAGGCGACGAAGTAATCATCCCCTCGCCATTCTGGGTTTCTTATCCGGAGATGGTCCGCCTCGCCGGCGGCGTTCCTGTCATCGTCGAGACCAAGGAATCGACCGGTTGGAAAATGACTCCCGAGCAATTCGAGGAAGCGATGACCCCGGCGACCAAGATGGTCATCATCAACACCCCCGGCAACCCGACCGGCGCCATCTACACCGCCAACGAACTCCGCGCCCTCGGTGAAATCGCCCTCGGTGAAGACATCGTCATCCTGTCCGATGAAATCTATGAAAAGCTGGTTTACGGCGAGGCCAAGCACGTTTCCATCGCCTCGCTCAGCAAGGAACTTTACGACCTGACCATTACCGTCAACGGTTTCTCCAAAGCCTATTCGATGACCGGCTGGCGTCTTGGCTACACCGCCGCGCCCAAAGCTTTGGCCGAGGCGATTGAGAAGATTCAGAACCACACCACTTCCAACGCCAACAGCTTCTCCCAATACGGCGCGCTCGCCGCCCTCGAAGGCGACCAGACATTCATTGATGACCTCCGCGGCGAATACGACGTCAAGCGCCAGTTCATGTTCGCCCGCCTCAAGGCGATCAACAATATCCGCGTGGTCGAGCCGCTCGGCGCGTTCTACTTCTTCGTTTACACCGGCAACACCGGCCTTAAGTCGATGAACCTCTGCGACAAGCTGCTTTCCCGCTACAAGGTCGCCGCCGTTCCCGGTATCGCCTTCGGCTACGACGAGGGGATCCGCCTCAGTTACTGCACCACGCTGGACATCCTCAACGAAGGACTGACGCGCTTCGAGCAGTTCTGCCGCGAGCATTGATGAGTCGGAGCGCGGAATTCTTCCGCCTGATTGCAAATGAGAGCCATGGGACCAGTGGGAACCATGGCTCTTTTTGGTGTCGCTCTTCGTTGAAAAATCCCGTTCGGTGTCTCATGACTCCGCCCGAACCAGTGGTTCAGCAGATAGCGGGTCGTATCGCTCGCGCCGGGGTAAAACGCATCCTGCCAGTCCTTGACCGCGCCGCGCAAATTCTGGGCGAGTGTGATGGCGGTCGGGCGGCGGCCATTCCGCGCCGTGGCCCCCTCGCCGCTATCAGCGCGGACCCGGTGTTTCAGCGGCTCTTCCCATGCGGAAAAGAGCGGTTCGAGGGATTCGGTTTTGATGGTCAGGGTTTCGGGCATGAAAGTTTGGGTGATTGACGAAAGGTTTGGGCGTGCAAGGATTGAGGCATGAAAATCTTCACTGCGGTGATCGAGCGGGATTCCGTGACCGGTTTACTCGTCGGATACGTGCCGGGTTTTCCGGGCGCGCACTCGCAGGCGGAAACCTTGGATGAGCTCAATGAGAACCTCCGCGAGGTGATCTCCATGCTGCTGGAAGACGGGGAACCCCTGCTTGAGGCGGAATTCATCGGAACGCAAAACGTCGCCGTCGCCGGAAGCGAACCCATCCAATTCCGCCACGCGGATGGCCGGGGCACGACGGTTCCGGTCCACAAGGGGCGGGATTTGGCTCCGCCGCTGCTCCGGCAGATCGCCCGTGATATCGGACTGACAGTGGAGGAATTGATTTCTCATCGCTGACGTTGCTTTCATGCCTTCACGTCGATGGTGAGGCTGGAGTCGCAGCCGAAGACATCCACGACCTTCACGCAGATCGTGCGCTTGCCCGGTGACGGATAGACGTGGCTTGAGTCGCTCACGGTTTTCAGGCTCCGGTCCTTCCGCGTCCGGTAGTCCTGCCAATCGTGGTGAAATGGCTGGCCCGGTTTCCAATCGAAGTCCAAGGGAAGCAGCCATGTTCGGAAAGGGCTGTCAAACCCGGAGCTGCAAGTCACCGGCTTGCCATCGTCCAAGGGGCAAATCAGAGGGTTGCGGTTCTGGAGGGAGAGGCTTATCACGGGCGGGTGATTTTCGGGCGCTTGCGGTTATGGATGGATCCGGTGAAACGCCCCGGACCGGAGGCGATGGCGGTGGATGAGTGGCTGTTGGAGACGGCGGAAATGCCGGTGCTGCGCGTTTACGGCTGGCTGGGAGAGTGGGGGAGCGTCGGGTATTTTGGAAACCTGGCAGAGGCGCGGACCGCATTTCCCGGAGTCGAGTGGGTGCGGCGGTGGACCGGCGGCGGCACGGTGGATCACCGGGCGGACTGGACTTACACGGTGGTGGCTCCGGCGGCAGAAACGTTGGCCGACGCGCGCGGTGCGGAAAGCTACCGGATGCTGCACGCGGTGCTGGCGGAGGTGCTGGCAGGCGAGGGGATTGACGCCCGCCTCAGCTCCGGTGCCGCAGAAACCGGCGCAGCCGCTTGTTTCGAAAATCCCGTCAGCCATGACCTCGTCGATGCCGCGGGCCGCAAACTTGCTGGTGCGGGACAGCGGCGGAGCAAGCACGGATTGCTGCACCAAGGCTCAGTGGCGGCGGCTTGTGATCCGGCGCGTTTGGCTGCGAGTCTGGCGGAAAATTGGGAGTTTCATCAATTTCACCCGCCGGCAAACGTGATTTCTGCGAAAGTCCTGAAGCGGTATGCGCAGGCGGCGTGGACTGCCCGGCGCTGAGATCGGTGGGTCACGCCCGCCGCAGCGTCAAGTGGATGATTTCCGCCGGGGCGTTCACCCGCACGGGAAACCAGTTGCCGGTGCCGTTGCTCACCACCAGCGCCCGGCTGTTGGGTTGATAGAGTCCGGACCAGTAGCGGAACATCGCCGGGCCCGCGCCGAGTTCGGGCGTGAGCATCAATTGCCCGCCGTGTGTATGGCCCGCCAGCGTCAGCGGAATTCCGAGCTCGGCCGCGCGTTCGAAGGCGTGCGGATGGTGCGCCAGCAGGATCGGAAACGCCGCCGGATCGCGCAGGCTGGCCACGGCATCCACGCTCCGCGCCATTTCCTCCTCGCCGTGATTCCAAATGATTCCGAGAATCTGCACCGGCACGCCCCGCACCTCCACCGTCGCGGCTTGGTTCCGGAGCAGCGCGATGCCGCCGTCCCTCAGGCCACTCACAAATTCCCTCGGATTGTCGAACAGGTCGTGGTTTCCCTCCACCACGAACACGCCTGACTTCGCCCGCATCTGTTGGAGCATCCTCACCCCGTCGGGCAAATCGCGGATCGTG
>JAYSYA010000142.1:0-1498 GCA_043716765.1 Akkermansiaceae bacterium | reverse complement strand
TTGGCAGAAGGATTACTTTGATCGATTGATTCGCGACTGGGATCACTTCATCAATGTCGCGCGTTACATCCGGAGGAATCCGGAGAAGGCGAAGCTGGAGGATGGAGGCTTCGCGCTGTTTGAGGCTCCCTGGGTAAAGCGTTTGTTATCGTGATCACAAGGAGGGGCGATGGTCCGGCGATGCTTGATCGGCCGGACCATGAGGTGGCAATGGGAGGCGCTTCGCTCATCTCATTGGCTTTTCATGGACGTCGGCGGACGCGTTCCGCCGCTCCTTGGGGTGGTGCGACGGGCGGCTACAGGCTGAGGCGGATGAAGTCGAGGAGTTCGGTATTGTTCATTTCGGTGAGGGATTTTTCGGCTCCGCCCGTGAGGATGGCGTCGGCGGTGTCTTGCTTTTCGGTGATGAGGGCGTCGATCTTTTCCTCGAGGGTGCCGGTGGTGATGAATTTGTGGACGAGCACGTTGCGCTTCTGGCCGATGCGGAAGGCGCGGTCGGTGGCTTGGTTTTCGACGGCGGGATTCCACCAACGGTCGAAGTGGATGACGTGGGAGGCGGCGGTTAGAGTAAGGCCGGTGCCGCCGGCTTTGAGGGAGAGGACGAAGAAGGGCGGGCCGTCGTCGCGCTGAAATTTCTCGACCATGTGCTGGCGATCCTTGACGGGGGTGCCGCCGTGGAGGACGAGGCCGCGGCGACCGAAGACGGCGGCAAGGCAGGATTCCAAGGGATCGGTTAGTTCGCGGAACTGGGTGAAAATGAGGGCTTTTTCGCCGCGCGAGGCGATTTCCTCGCAGAGGGTGGCGAGGCGGGTGAACTTGGCGCTACTGGAGGGATCGTAGTTGCCGGATTTGGTGAGTTGGTCGGGGTGGTTGCAGATTTGCTTGAAGCGCATGAGGTAGGCGAGCACGAGGCCGCGGCGCTGGATGCCGTCGGTGGCTTCGAGGTCCTTGGCGAGGGTGGCGGCGCTTTGCTGGTAGAGGCGTGCCTGGGCGGGGGTGAGGCCGCAGAAGACTTTCATTTCGGTTTTTTCCGGGAGGTCGGAGATGATGGATTTGTCGGTCTTGAGGCGGCGCAGGATGTAGGGGGAAACGAGGCGGCGCAGCGGGGCGAAGTGGGAGGAGTTGTCGCGGGTGATTTGTTTGACGAAGGTGGCGAACTGGCCGGAGCTTCCTAACAATCCGGGGTTGATGAAATCGAAGAGCGACCAGAGATCGCCGAGGTGGTTCTCGACGGGGGTGCCGGTTAGGGCGATGCGGGAGGAGGCCTGGAGTTTGCGGACGGCTTTGCTTTGGGCGGATGTGTGGTTTTTGATGGCCTGGGCCTCGTCGAGGATGACCCAGCCCCAGCGGGTGGCGGCGGGCCAATCGAGGCGGGCGACCATGCCGTAGGTGGTGATGACGAGGTCGGCGGCGGCGAGGGTGGCGGTGGAGGGTTTTTCGATATCGCCGGCGGAGCGGTGGGCGATGTGGAGGCGCAGGGTGGGGGCGAATTGGGCGG
>JAYSYA010000141.1:0-1501 GCA_043716765.1 Akkermansiaceae bacterium | reverse complement strand
ATCGCGAGGATGTCGGAGTCATTCA
The DNA here is from genome assembly GCA_043716765.1 of Akkermansiaceae bacterium. Classification (GTDB taxonomy): domain Bacteria; phylum Verrucomicrobiota; class Verrucomicrobiia; order Verrucomicrobiales; family Akkermansiaceae; genus Luteolibacter. Next base: position 1,476 of record JAYSYA010000141.1, on the reverse strand, counting down.
CGCCGTCAGCGCTGAGAAGGATGGCGACGATCTGGGTTTCGTAGAGGTAACCTTTCGGGAAAAGCGGACGCAGTGGGCGGTCGGTCATCCGGCAGGTAAGAATTTCCTTTTCGGTCGGGCGACCTTCGCGTTTGAAGTAGCCGCCCGGAAAGACGCCGGCAGCGGTGGCTTTTTCCTTATATTCCACGGAGAGTGGGAACCAGGTCTGGCCGGGCTTCACCTTGGTGGAGGAAACGGCGGTAACGAGGATGATGGTGTCGCCGCAGCGGACGGTGACGGCGCCATCGGCGAGTTTGGCGAGTTTGCCGGTTTCGAACGTCATCGGATTGGTTCCGACATCGACGGTGAGTGTGTGGATATTCATAATCAGTGTTTGTTTTCTTTTTTCAGTGCGTACGGCCCGTCCGGCGGGATGCAGAACGGGCATTCATCGATTTTGGACAAAATTCCGCGACTCGCATATTGGCGAGCGGCGGAGGATTTTTTATCCGGCGACTCGGGCAGAACTTTAGTGCCCAAGCCGTGTCGCAAAACAGCCACTGGTATTTTCCAGTGGCTGTCATGCGGAAAGTGGTTTAGCGGCGGAGTCCGAGGCTGGCAATGATCTGCTGATACTTCTCTTCGGAACCCTTCTTAATGTAATCCAGCAACTTACGGCGCTGGGAAACCAAGGTGAGAAGGCCACGGCGGGACGAGAAGTCCTTTTTGTGGATGTTCAGGTGATCCGTCAGATGGAAAATCCGAGCGGTGAGGAGGGCCACTTGATAAGGGGCGCTGCCGGTGTCTCCTTCGTGGAGTTGATAGGCTTTGAGGTCGATTTCTTTGGTGCTCATGGTCGTAGGGGATGGATCCAGCTTCTTCGTTTGCGATGGCCAGACCGTCCTAGGTTGATGGTTGAGCGCGGAAGAAAGCGTCCGCGCGGCGGTTTTGCAAGATAATTGCTGTCTGCGGCGGAAGTTTTAAAAATTTCCGGACGTCCTGGGTCAGCGATTGTCTTCCTGGCTCATCCGGAGGCGCTCGGCGGCTTCTTGATCCGCGCGGCGGCGGGCATTCTCCATGTTCAGGACGACCAACTCGCGGGCCCAGCGGTTAGTCAGCATTTGGCGGACGAGCCAAACTCCGGTCTCCACCATCGCCAGTAAAACCAACCACGCGACCCAAGCGACGACGATCGGCCAAGCGGTTTTCAAATCCATCGACCAGCCCGCCATCACGAAAAACGACTCCAGCGCGACCAAGACTCCCCACGCGCGGAAGCCGGCGTTTTCCGAGACGATGAAATAGCCCACGCCGGCGGCGAGAACGACCACATTGGGAAACAGCCACACGCTAAAGAGCAGCAGCGGGCTGGCCCAGATCATGAAAACGTTGGTAAGGGCGTCATGCCATGAATGGCTGCAAATCCCGATGACCAGCGCCAGACCGCCCACCATGCTGCCGATCCAAACCGCGCTCGCAAACAGGAACACTTGGACC
>JAYSYA010000015.1:0-19572 GCA_043716765.1 Akkermansiaceae bacterium | reverse complement strand
AAATTTTGATCACCTGCAAGCGGCGCGCCGCGCGGCGGAGGCCCAGCGGACGCAGGCATTTGTGCAGCGCGGAGATACCCGGCTGCGGGTGGCCTTGGAAGTGGACACGGCGCTCGCGCGGTTGCGGACCAGCGAAGAACGGCTCGGAGCCACCAAGAAAAGCCGCGAAGCCGCCGCGCAATCCGCCGAGGGCGGGATGAAGCGGCTGGCGGAAGGCGTGACGACGAGTTTCGAGGTTTTGCAGTTGCAGAAGGAATTTTCCCAAGCCCGCAGCCGCGAGTATGCGGCGCTGGCGGATTTGAACAAAGACATCGTGGACCTTTATCTGGCGTCCGGAACCTTGTTGGAACGACAAGGCGTGACCCTGCAAAGCGATGTGGCGGCGACCCGGCGGCAGTACGAAGGCACTGCGGTGGGCGGCAAAGATTCGAGTGTCGGGGGATCGGAGGCCGAGTCGCCGGCTCAGGTTGTTACACCCGCGAAGCGTTCATTGCACAGCAAATCGAAGAGGAACTAACCCATGCATTCTGACCACCATCGAGTATCAGCGCTGGGCCTCGCTTGCGCGGGGTTGCTGGCGATGTCCGCCCAGGCCGAGCCGCCCGCATTCCGCGAGGGCGTGGCGAAGCCGTTCAAGGTGGTGATCATGAGCGCGTCGTTGCGCGAGGTGATCACGAAAATCGAGGTCGAGGAAGGCGACCGGATCACCCAGGGCCAGCTGTTGGTGAGCTTGGAGGCGGAAAAGGAAAAGCTCGCGGCGGAACGCTTGGTGCAGATGATCGCGAAAGCGCAGTTTGACTACAACGCGTCCAAGCGGTTGTTCGACCAGAACGTATCCAGCAAGGACGACATGCTGGCGAAGGAAGTGGATTTGAAGCGGCTGCAAGCGGAGCTCAAGATCGCCACCGCCGAGGTGGCCGAGCGGGAAATGCTGGCACCGCTGACGGGTGTGGTGGTGCACCGCTACCATGAAGCGGGCGAGGCGGTCAACGAGGCCGAGCCGATCCTGCAGGTGATGGACGCCGACAAGCTGCTGCTGCTTTTCTATCTGGAAGCGCCGATGCTTTCGGTGTTGAAGGAGGGCGATGAGATCGCCGTGACGTTTACCGAAATGACGCCGGCGGTGGAGCGCAAGGCCAAGATCAACTTCATCGACCCCGAGGTGGACGCCCGCAGCGGGATGTTCCGGGTGCGGTTGCTGATGGATAACGCGGACCACGCGGTCCGTCCGGGGATGAAGGTGCGAGGGACTTTCCCCGAGGTGAAATAACTTGCTGACCGAATGTCCGCCGACACCCACACTTACTCGGATTTTGCCGCTCTAGCCGCCTTCGCCGGCGAGCCGGGGCAATTTTGGCCGCGCTTCCGTGCTCATGCGCAGGCGGCGTTTCAAGCACAGGGATCCTGTTTGCTGCTTCAAGCGCAGGGAGAGAGCGTGCGGGTCTTGGCGCAAAGTTCCACCCACGCGGGACAGCGCGTGGTGCAGAGCGGATTGGTGCCCGAGTTGGACAAAATGGCGGACGGCGCGCTTCACGAATGGGATGGCGGTTTGCTGGTGTTAGCCTTGCCGACGGGTGTCGGAGCGCAGCTTTGGTTGGTGCTGCTGGACGTGGCTTCTGAGAAAACAGAGGCGGCGTTCCGCGAGGTCCGGATGCTGGCGGAATCCTATCAATCCCGGCGCCGCGAGCAGCGCACGGGCGACCAAGTGCTGGGGCTGAGCGAGGTGCTCGACTTGGGAATCGCGCTGGGCGAGAGCACGACATTTTCGGAAGCGGCGTTGCGGTTGTGCCACCGGGTGGCCGCGTTACTCGGAGCGGCGCGGGTTTCGCTGGGCTGGAAAGAAGGCGATGTTCTGCAACTGCGGGCAACGAGTCACGGCGGCCGGGTGAATGGAGCGACCCAAGAAGCGGAAACGCTGGTGCGGGTGATGGAGGAAGCGGCGGATCAAAACAACGAGGCGGCGCATCCCGGGATTACCGGAAGTCACGCGATCACCCGCGAGCACAAGATTTTCAGCCAGCAAAACCAGGGCGCGATCGTGCTTTCCGTGCCGATCCGGGATGCGGTGAACCACGAACCGGTGGGCGTGCTGCTGCTAGAGCGGGCGGCGGAAAACGGCACTTGGACCGAGGGTGAAATGGAGCGTTTGCGGTTGGCCGCGGACTTGGTGGCGTCGCGTTTGTCGGATCTGCACGACTCATCCGGTTGGTGGGGCAAGCGCCTGTGGCGGGAACTGCGCCGGCGGGCGTCGGGACTTTTGGGCACGGAACACACCGGCTGGAAACTGGCGGTGGTGCTGGTTTTGCTGACTCTGATTTTAATGGCGCTCATCCGCGTCGAGCACAAGGTGCGCGCGCCTTTCCTGCTGAAGACAGATGCCGCGGCGCTGACGGCCGCGCCGTTTGCCGGTTACATCGACGAGGTGCGTTATCATTTGGGCGATGCGGTGAAAAAGGACCAGGTGCTGGTGACCTTGGATCGCCGGGAGCTGCTGCTTGAAGAGGCGAACGACATCGCCGGCCGGGATAAAAACGACCGCGAGGCCCGCGCTTATGAAGCGCAGGGGAAACTGGCGGAAGCGCTGATGGCGAAGTCCGCGCAACGGCAGGATGAGGCGAAATTGGCGATCGTCCGCCATCGGCTGGCGATGACTGAGATCCGCGCGCCTTTCGATGGCATCGTGGTGGAAGGGGATTTGCGCGAGCGTTTGTCGTCACCGGTGCAAGTCGGTGAGCGGCTGTTCAAGATTGTCCAAGTGCGGGATTTGCTCGGGCAGCTCCAGATTGACGAGCGCGACATCGGTTATTTGTCGCAGGGGTTGGCGGGCAAGTTGGCGTTTGCCAGTCGGCCGGGGGACAAGTTCGACGTGAAAATCGCGCGTTTCGAGCCGGTGGCGGAGGTTCGGCAGGACGGCAATGTTTTCGTGATGCGGGTGCAGGTGTTGGGAGAACCCCAGGATTGGTGGCGGCCCGGCATGAGCGGTGTTTGCAAACTGAACGCCGGCAAGCGCAGCCTGCTGTGGGTGCTCGGCCACCGGACGGTGGAGGCGATCCGGATGTGGATCTGGGCATGAGGAAAACCCCATGAGCACCCTAGCCCCCACTTTCGATGAATCCTGGCACCGGGTTTCGCCCCGCCGGATCCGCTTGCGGCCGGGGGTGGAGATTTTCCCGCAACGCTTTCGCGGCCAGCGTTGGTATATCATCCGCGATGCGCTGGGCGGGAAATTTTTCCGCATCCGGCCTGCGGCCTACGAGTTCGTCTGCGAAATGGAGCGCGGCGCGACGGTGGGCGACGCGTGGGACCGACGCTTGGAAATCGATCCGGAAAACGTCCCGGGTCAGGGCGAGGTCGTCCGGTTGCTCAGCGCGCTGCATCGGGCGGGCTTGGTCCGCAGCGATGTGGAAGGGGATGTCGAGCCGCTGGCCGATGCATTTAAAGAGGAGAAGCGGAAGGAAGTGACCCAGCGCTGGTCGAGTATCTTGTTTTTCAAGCTGCCGCTGTGGAATCCGGATGCGTTTCTGCGGCGGACGCTGCCATGGGTGAGTTGGTTGTTTACCAAGCAAGGCATGTTGCTGTGGCTCGGCCTCTTGCTGTGGGCGGGCAGCGCCTTGATTTCCCAGTGGCACGCATTCGGCGCGGAGAGTTCGGGGTTGCTGGGAGCCGCGAATTTGCCGTGGATGTATGCGGTGATGGTCCTCATCAAGGTGCTGCACGAGTTCGGCCACGGTTACGCTTGTCGCAAACTCGGCGGCGAGGTGCCCGAGATGGGGGTGATGCTGCTGCTTTTCAATCCGCTGCCGTATGTGGACGCGTCCTCGAGCACCGCCTTCCGCAGCAAATGGCAGCGGATTATCGTCGGCGGGGCCGGCATGATCGTCGAGCTGGGCGTGGCTGCGGTGGCCGCCATCATTTGGGCAAATACCGGCAGTGGGATCGTCCACACGCTGGCTTACAACGCGGTGGTGGTGGCGTCGGTGGTGACCTTGCTTTTCAACGGCAATCCGCTGTTGCGCTACGACGGCTATCACATGCTCTCGGATTGGCTGGAGCTGCCGAACTTACAAAGCAAGTCGAGCCAGATGGCGCTTTATCTGATGGAGCGCTTTGGGTTCAACCTGCGCACGGCCGTCAATCCCGCGGAGTCGCGGCGCGAAGGCTGGTGGCTGGCGGTGTATTTTGTCGCCTCACTGGTCTATCGCACCATGGTGTTGCTGGGGATTTTGCTGGTGATCTCGCTGCACTATCTGGCGCTCGGTCTGCTGTTGGCGGTGGTTTTCGGGTTCATGTGGGTCATCCTGCCGGTGATCAAGGCGGTGAAATATCTTTGGAGTAGCCCGCGGCTTGAGTCCTGCCGGACGCGCGCCGCCACGTTTTCGGTCGTCGTGGTGGGCGGGCTTTTGGCGCTGCTTTGCCTGTTGCCGATGCCGAACCATTTCCGCGCCGAGGGCGTGGTGCGGGCCGAGTCGTTTTCCCGGGTTTATGCCGGGACGGATGGGCGTTTGGTGAAATTGCTCGCTCCTTCTGGATCGATGGTGAAGCAGGGGACGCCGCTGTTGGAGCTGGCGAACGAAGAACTCGTCCATGAAATCGAAGCGCTCGCCGCCGAAGAACGGCGGGCCGAGGCGCAGGCCCGGCTGGCCTTGGAAGAGGATCCAGTCCGCTACGCCAGCTTGAAACCGTACTTCCGTGCGCTGGCCGTCCGGCGGCAAAAACTGAGCGAAGACATGGCCTCGCTGACGGTATGCGCGCCTTGCGACGGTTACTGGTTGGCACCCGATGCGGGGCTTCGCCTGGGCGGGACGTTGCCGCGCGGACTCGAGCTTGGCGTGGTGCAGGGCGACGGCGATTTTTACATCTCAGCGGTGGTCAAACAAGACGATGTTTCGCGGCTGTTCACGAACCGGCAGGTTAGCGATACCGAAGTGCGGGTGCGCGGCCAAGAGGGGATTTTGCTGGGAGTGCGCAATTTCAACGCCCTGCCGGCCGAGCGTGAATCGCTGCCATCGGCGGCTCTCGGGTTGCTCGGCGGCGGCACTTCGGCGGTGGATACAAAAGGCTCGTCCGACGGGCGTTCGCTGGCGGGCCGCGGTTTAGTCGATGCCGAGGAGTCGAAAGGAACGAAGGCGACCGAGCCGGTATTCGAGATCCGGGCGACGCTGGATGCGGGCACCGAAAGCGGAATCCGTCTGCTGCACGGCCAGCGTGCGGTGGCGCGCATGACGTTGCCAGCGGAGCCTTTGATGTGGCAGTGGGTGCGCGCGATCCGCCAGTTGTTCCAGCGGACTTACCAAATTTAAACGCCCGCCATGACTCCGACCGAGCATCAGCGTTTTCGTTTTGAACACCACGCGCCACAGCCCAAAAAGGGACTCGACCGTTTGGCGGACGACTTGCTGGGGCGAGTGAAACGCGGGCCATGGGCGACCGCCCGTTTGGCGGTCGAAGCTCGCGAAATCGTTGCCGAGCGCGAGGCGTTGAGCGGGCTGAGCGATGGCCAACTGAACGAAATTCTGGCAGCACTGCGCACGACCCGGCGGTGCAAACCCGACGGCTGGCGCGACTCGTTGATCCCCGGTTTGGCCGCGTTGGCGGTCGCGGGCGAGCGCGAGTTGGGACTCAAAGCCTACGAAGTCCAACTCATGGCCGCGGCGGCGCTGGTGCAGGGATTTTTCACCGAGGTGGACACCGGCGAGGGCAAAACTTTGGCCATCGGCCTCGCCGCCGCTTTCCAGGCATTGAGCGGATTGCCGTGTCACGTGATCACCGCAAACGACTATCTGGCCGGCCGCGATGCCAAGAATCTCGATTCCTTTTACAAGCGCGTTGGCCTCACCGTCGGAGCCGTGCTCGGCGATGACGACGACGAAAAACGCCGGGCCGCCTACCGCTGCGGAGTCACCTACACCACCGCCAAGGAGGCTGCCGCCGATTACTTGCGGGACCGCCTCCGCAACGCCGGCGTGGAATTGCGGCCGGCCCGACTTCTCGCCGTCATGAACGGCCAAACCGGCGGCAACGGACCGGTCCAACGCGGCTTGCACGCGACGCTCATCGACGAGGCTGACCACGCGCTCATCGACGAGGCCGTTACGCCGCTGATCATTAGCCGGACTCTGGACGCCGGGGAAATGGAGCGGGTGGCGAGCGCCGCGTGGGCGCTGGTCGCCACCTTCGAGCCGGGCGTCCACTACCGCCTCGACCGCGCCCGCCGGACGGTGGAATTGCTGGAACCCGGCGTGGACCGAGTGCTCCACCAACTCGACCTGCCGCACGAAGGACTGTGGGCAAACCAACGCCGCCGGATCCAGTTGGCCCGCCAGGCGGTGGAGGCCCGCGAATACTTCCTGCGCGGTGAACAGTATGTGGTCGATGACGGAAAAATCGTCATCGTTGACCCCGCGACCGGCCGCCCGATGGCCATGCGGACCTGGCAGCAGGGGCTGCATCAGATTATCGAGGCGAAGGAAAAATTGGACGTTACCGGAGCCACCGAAACCATGGCGCGAATCAGCTTCCAAGCCTACTTCCGGAAATACAAAATCCTGGCCGGAGCGAGCGGCACCCTGCGCGAGGCGGCGGGCGAATTGTGGCATACCTATCACTCGCCGTTCGCATGCATCCCGCGCAATCTTCCCTGCCAGCGTGTCTATGCCGGCAGCCGTTTTTGCGCCACCCCGGAACTACAACAGGCAGAGCTGCTCGGTGAAATCAAAGCACGCCACCTGCTCGGGCAGCCCTTGCTGATAGGCACCCGCACCGTGGACGCCAGCGAGCAGATCGCCGCCCTATTACGCGCCGAACGCTTTCCGGGTGGCGACCAGGTTTTAAACGCGGTCCGCCATCGTGAGGAAGCCTTGCTCGTGTCGCGGGCCGGTCATCGCGGCGGGATCATCATCGCCACCAGCATGGCGGGTCGCGGCACCGACATCCAACTGGAAAAAGGCGTCGATCTGCTAGGCGGTTTGCACGTCGTGGCGACCGAGGCGAACGAAAGCTCGCGGGTGGATCGCCAGCTCTTCGGCCGCGCCGCGCGGCAAGGCGATCCCGGGTCGGTGGTTTCGATTTATCGCGCCGATGACGCGGTGCTCAAGCGCTTCATTCCTGATCCGATCTTGCGCGCTTGGACCCGCAGTCTCGGGTGGAATTCTCTCGGCAAACTGCCTCAATGGTTGGGACTCGGACTGCTGGGTTGGTCGCATTATCGAGCTCAATCCGCAGCCGCCCGTAGCCGCCGTGCGGTGATGTTAGCCGAGACGGACATCCAGCGCTCGCTAGGCTTCACTGTTGGACGGGGCAGGCGAGACAATGGCTAATGTCCGAGAATTGGCGATCTTGTTAAGATGAGTGAACCTTTTTTTCTACCCCTTCTTTAATCTTTTTTGAGATTCCACACGGGTTTCGCGGCGGTCTGGAAACTATCGTTGACCGTGCCAAGGTCGGGAATCACCGTCTCGCAGTCCCTCCCCCTACCAGAATGTTCTCACGTTTCTTCCCCCGCAAACCCACGACTCCGCTTGGAGTCATGGCGTCCATGGCGGGCATGGGAGGCGCGCGTGACCTGTTCGCAGTCGAGGCCATGGAGCCCCGCATTCTCCTCTCCGCGTCGCCCATCGACGCGCCTCTTTCCACCACCGACGTCTCGGTGGTCCCCGAGACCCAGTCTGCGGGCGATCTGATGGTCCAACAGTCGCCGGCGACCACGAGTGGCAGCGTGTTGCCAGTGACCTTGGACACCAGTCACCTTTACGGCGAGACCACCGATCTGCCTCCGACCGGCGGAATCGATTTCGTCGCGCCCGAAACGACTGCCGTTTCTAACGATCTCGCCGCAGTTTCCGGGGCCTCGGAACCCTCCTCTCCGAGGAACGGAACTAACAATTTCGTGGCTCATGAAGAGGACAAAATCGCGGCTCCGACGGGGCCGGTTTTCGACTCAATGACCACCGAGTTGGTGACCACCTTGCGGGCGGCTAACGGACCACCGGCGGATGAAAATTCCTCCACCCCAGTCGTAAATCATTTTTCCAACAACTCACCTTCGGACCTGCTGTTAGCAGGTGTCGATTTAATCCAAGCCCCTGCTTCGGAGGGCGAACTGTTGTCATCTGCTAACGACAACGCTTTTTCTAAAATTTCCCCAACCGGCTCCTCACTTCCCGGTTCCGATCCCACCCCGACCGAGGAGGCCGCCGAAAGCAGCGATCCGGTTCACATCGCCCAAGCAAGCCCAGCACTCACGGCCACTACCAGCGCGCCAGTTGCCGCCCCGGGCGGCAGTTCCAGCACTCTTGGCGAAGGACTCAAACTGCTCGCTGCCAGCCTTCAGCAATCGCCCGTCTTCAAGTCCGTGGCAACACTCCCGGTCGTCGGCCCGTCACTCGGCGAGGCGTTGGCTTCCGGTCTTGCGAGTTCCCCGAGTCTGCGTGAATCGTTGCTCGCCCGCTTTTTCGAGGAGGGCTCGAACGCGATCCAACTCGATGGCCTCGCGGCGATGACCTCCGCGCAAATCGCCGCCGCCCTGACCACCATGGGTGGCACGGTGACCTGGTCGGACGTGAATGGCGTCCTGCGGTTCGATGTCAATATTCTCAGAACCCTTAGCGGCACGGCGGAGGTGGACATCAGCGTGCTCGGTGGTTCCATCACCCTGCAAGGCAGCGTCACCGTCACCGCCGCAGTGAACCTGCACCTCGTTTTCGGCGTGGATGCGGACGGCTTCTTCATCGATGCCGGTGCCGTGCAAAACGAGTTGTCGATCACCGGTCTGGTGATCGACGGATCGTCGCTGGTGGCCGGTGGAAACTTCGGCTTGGTCGAGGTCGGAATCACGGCACCGGTGGTGACCTTCGATTCGAGCGTGGGACTGGCGCTCGACCTCAAGGCGACCGACGGCAGCGGACTCATCCGCACAGGAGCCCTGCCAACTCCTGCTGCGGGAATTTTTGAGCTGGCGTTGCAGCGCAACTCCGCGAAGTCGGGAGCGGACGTGACCTTTGCCTTCGGTGCCCAGATCTCCTCCGTGTTCGGAACTGTCGCTTCCCAAAACTTCATCCTCACGTGGGCCAACGTGACGCAGCCCGCCGGGGTGGCCGTCAGCGGCACGGGCGTGGATTTCCTGCGGGTGAAACTGCACGAGCTTTCGTTGGCCATCGAGAACGGCCTTAAAAATCTCCAAGCGCAGGGGAACGCCCTGAGCGTCCTGATCAACAGCCAGGCCGCGCTCAACACCCTGCTGCCGCTGGTAAACGCCAACCTGCTGAGCGTCCTCGACGTGGGCGCGAAACTTAACAGTGTGCTGGGTGCTGGTTCCGCGATCACCGCCTACCTCGCGAAACTCGACTCCATCACCCACCTGCTCACGATCACCGGCAGCGGCGCTTATGTGATTAGCGACGGAGGCCACGGTAGTCTTGCGATTTTGAACTCAGCGGCATCGGCCAGCGAGCTTCAGGCGATTCTCGAAGGATTTTCGAGCATCGGAACCGGCAACGTCAAGGTGACCAACGTGACGACCCAAGGCCAAGTCGGGAAATCCTTCCAAGTCCAAATGCGCCCCAGCGCCGCGGCCACCAATACCACCCAACTCGAATTTCCGGACCTGACGGTGCTTGCCGTTGCGGTGCCGAGCATCACCGCCGCGACCATGGGAGTGACCCTGAATTTCACCGGCGGCAGCGGCACTTACATTCTGACCGACGGCAGCATCACCGGGACCCGGGTCATCACCTACGGCGGTGCGACTGGCACCGCGCCGGGGCTGGTCCTCAATTCCTCATCGACCGCGCTGGGGAGTCCGGCCGCCGGTAGCCAGAATTTGACTCCGGGCAGCTTCACGCTTTTCGGCACTCCCTCCGCCAGGATGTCGCCCAGCGAGACCGGATATATCCTCACGATTCGCGGTAACAGCGGCTTGTTTGTCCTCACTGCTGGAACCTCCGAGAGCTCGGCGCTCCGTTATGATGCAACGGCCCTTCAAATTCAAACCGCGCTCGCCGGGCTTACTGGCATCGGCTCGGGCAACGTTGCCGTGACTGCCGGCAGCGAAGCTGGCAGCTTCAATATCACCAAGGCCGGCACGTTAAGCACCCTGCCTTCGCTGGGTGTCTCAGTGGACACCGTCCCCGCAACCTCGGCCATCCCTTTGACCGCATCTGTGAGTGACATCCAGAAGGCGCTCGATGCCGCCTTTGGGACCAATATTTTCACCGTGACCTCAGGCAGCGGCGGAATTCAGATCGCCACGGTATCTGGGCCGCAGCTCAGCATCAACAATCTGCCTTCCACGCTGTTGGGCGGCACGCTGACTCCGGGCTCCTTCACCTTATCCGGCACGGTTGGTAATATCGTTATAACCACGGCCAAGATCCCCTTGAGCGTGTCCGCCAGTTCGATTCAGGCCGCACTCAACGCGCTGGTTGGAACCGCCGGGTTCATCACCAGCGGCACTCCCTACACCGTGACCGAAGGAAAGCACTTGGCGGCGATCCGTTACGATTCAGCGGATGCGACGGCCACCGCGCTTGCCATCAAGAAGGCGCTCGAAGGCTTTGCGAACATCGGCGCGGGTAATGTCACGGTGACCGCCGGCAGCTCCGGTAGTTTCCTGATTCGAGCGGCTGGCGCGCTGGCCGCCCTGCCCGACACGTTGAAGGTGGTCGCCGCGCCACTCGCGACCGCCACCACCGTAATTTCCGAAACCAGCACCCTCCTCACCGTCACTGGAACTAGCGACTATTATTATCTCACGGATGGAACGAATGTTGCGGCTCTCGCCTTCAATGCGAACGCGGCCACCATCAAAACGGAGCTTCAGAAATTTTCGTCCCTGAGCGGGATCGCCAATCTCACGGTCACGGCGGTTGCCGGCAGCCCCGGCAGTTTCCTGATCATCCTTGGAAGCGTCACCTCCCTGCCGAGCTTGCAAGTGGCGGCAAGCACTGCGGCGGCTCTAACCGGCGGAAGCGCCACGGCGGTGACCCTCGCTTTGACCGGCACCGGCCGTTACGGACTTGTTGCTGGAAGCAACTTCGCGGCGCTAGGCTATGATTCGGCGGCGACTGCCACAACGACCGCATCCGCCATCCAAGCCGCGCTCGCCCAGTTTTCAACCATCAACGGAAGCGCCAACGTCAAGGTGACTCCGGTGGCTGGCCAAGCCGGAAAATTCCTGATCGAAACGATCGGTTCGAGTGCCACTCTGGCCAACCTGATCGTGGCGGTTGTTGCCGCATCAAACGTCGTTTCCAAGCCGACGCAGATAAAGTTCACGGTCACCGGAACCAGCGGTTATTTCGTGCTCAGCGACGGCAGCAGCGCCCGCGTGGCCCTCGGCCACGATGCGACGGCAGGCCGGATTCAGGCCGCGCTCGAGGAACTTGTCAGTATTGGGAAGGGCAACATCCTTGTTACCGGTAGCAACGGGCAGTTCACCATCGCACTGCAAGGCACGACGCTCACCACCATGCCCGCCTTGCAGGTGGAGACCGCAGTTGCGGCGGCCACCATCACCACCCCAGTCACCAATAACGCGGTGATCCACCTCGACATTCCCGCCAGTGCGACGAACAGCGCGATCATCCTCAAAGATGCCAGCGGCCTTGGCATCCGAATCATCACTGGCAACGGCACGGTCATTGCCTCCGAGCTTGGCATCGATCCGACGGCCCCCATGCTCAACAAGGCGACCAACTACACCCTGACTCCCGCCAGTTTCAACCTTGCCGCCAAAGGCATCAGCACGGGGGGAATTGCTCAAGCCCTTTCCATCACCGCCATCCAGAACGCGCTCACCGCCACTTTCGGAGCCGGAAAATTCACCGTCACCGGTGGCAGCGGCGGAACCATCATCATCGCGTTCACTGAAACCGCGCCGGTGCTGAGCATCACCAATTACACCGAGTCCACGCTGGTGAACGGCAAATTCACCCCCGGCTTCTTTGCCATTTCCGGCGGAGGCATGACCACCGCGAGTATCACTGGAACGGTTAGCGCCGCCGCTATCCAAACCGCCCTCAATGCGACAGCGGCTTTCGGAACCGGAGCCTTCTCGGTCGCCAATGCCGTGGAATACGTGGCACTGCGTTACGATGCGACTGCCGAGGACATCCAGTCCGCGCTCGAAGGATTTACGAGCATTCGTCCCGGCAACCTCAAGGTGACTCTTGTCGTCGGCTTCCCGGGAAGATTCCGGATCGAGTCGCAGGGTGCCCATGCCGGCCAAGCCGTCAATGTGTCCATAGCGGACCAATTCGCCATGGCGACCATTGATCAAGACATCAACGACCTCGAATTCCCGACGATTGACGGGATTGTCACGATCCTCAACACCAAGCTCAACGAGGCCTTGGCCGATGTGCTCGCAAATAACGGACTGGTCATCCAAGGTGTTTGGGATGCGGTCGCAAAAACGCTGAGCTTCGACATTGAGGTGGACTTGACCCGGACGGTTTCTAAAAACCTCAACCTCGGCAGCGATTTTAATGCACTCGGTTTCGCGCTGACCGGCCCCAACGTCACCGCGCAGTTGACCGTTGGAGTCAAACTGGATTTTTCGGTCGGTATCGATCTCTTGTCTGACACCAAGATCGATTCATCCGACTTCTTCGTGGAATTCCGCCAAGTTCAGTTAGTCGCTGCGGTTACCCTTGCCGACATCGACGGCGGGCTCGCGGGGCAAATCGGCGCCGCCAGCGGCAGCCTCGCCATCATTAACGGCCAAGCCGCGTTTTCCGCGACGGTGGACATGGGCTTCGGGGCTGCCTTGATCGTCGGCTCGCCGTCATACAACTCCAGCGGGGCTTACACGCTGAGCGGCCTGACCGTGGGAAGCACTTATATTTGGAAAAAGAGCGGCAGTGACGTTTCCCTGATAGTAAACGGCACCACCACCCTCTCGGCGAGTGGCATCTTCACCGCCACCCAGACTTCCGTTACTCTCACCGGCACGGCCAGCGCGCCGATCGCCGCTTCGGTCAACTCGGTGGAAGGCAGGATCGATTTTGAGGATCTGGGCGGCATTGGCTCGCTGGTCTCGTTCGCGCCATCCTCCACCTTGAGCCTCAACCTACCCATCACCGGCACGCTCACCGGAGCCGGCCTCAGCATCATCGGGATCTTCACGGTGATCGTCCAGGATTACGATGTCTTTTCAGGCACCGCGCCGGAGTTCGACCTGACCCTCACGGGCAGCATGACTCTTGCGAACTTCTTCCACGTCAGCGGCAACTTTTCCTTCTCCTCGAGCCGTGGCAATCTCGTCCGCGGTGACGGCCAACTATTCACGGACGCCAGCTATCGGGTGGTGAGCGGCACCGGCATCAAGCTCTTCGCCGGCAATGCCACCAACGCCGATCCAGCCGCGCCAGGCGCTGTCGGACTGTCCATGACCGGTCTGGGATTCAGCCTGTTGGTATTCACCGATGCCACCAGCCCCACGCCCATCACCTATACCGCCCTCAAGACCGGTGGCGGCGCGGCGAGCTTCGTCGGCGTGCAGGACCTGACCCTGAATTTTAAGAATTTCATCGTCGAGTTGAACCAGACCAGCGATGTCGCGAATCCTAACCTCGTGCTTGATTTCAATCTTGGTGGCAAGGTGGTGGGCAATCCGGTCGCGCCATTGCTTGGTCCCGTAATCGGCTTCGAGGGCGAAAACGGCCGCCGCTTGATGGTTTCGGGCACTGCGGAACTGGCGGCTTTCGGTTCCGTGCTTGCCACGGCCAGTTTCACGATGTCGCGTCGCATCATTGATGTGAATCTCGACGGACTCGGCGCGCTCAACCCCATCACCGACCTGCAGGGCGCGTCATTAGTGACCTTTGAAATGAGCGGTCTCAATCTGTTCGTCGGCGTTAACGGTGCCTTCACCCGTGATGGAAACAGCAATGTCACCGGCTTTGATACCACCCAAGCCACGGGCTTCGCGATCACCGGCGGCAGTTTGGGCCTGGCCCTGATCACCGCTAACAACCCGGCGGACAAGCGCTCCTATCTGGCGATCAATTCAAAGCTCGGCTCCGCCAGCCTGATGGGCTTGCCGTCCGACATCGTGATTCATGCCACCGACATCGCAGTCCAAATCAACCGGGCCTCCGGCATCACGGCGAGTCCGCTCGATTGGACCAAGGCGCTTGATTTTAACCAGGACGGCAGCGCCGGTGACACGCTGACCTTCTTCGACAGCACCGCGCACTCGACTGATGTGGCCTTCGTCGGTGGCTTCACCCGCGTGGCCGGCAAGCTCAACCTCAAGGCCGCCGACGTGTTGGAAGCCCACGCCACCTTCGAGATGATCATCCGGACCGTCGATGTGAGTTATGACGGGAACGCGACCCACATCGAGCTCGACGATGCGCAACTGCTTCTGTTGGACCTGCAGTTAATCGATCCGGATTACCTCAGCGCCACCAGCAATGGTCCCAAGCGCGGCTTGTTCATCGGCGTGGCCGGCGGCATCGGTTTCGGCATCGACAGCGGCCGCCTCACCTACGCCATGGTAAAGAACAACGCGGACGCCGCCAAGAGTCCGTCCGGTTTCGACCGCAGCTACTCGGCATTGTTCGCCGACGTGAGCGGTGCCTCACTCACCGGTCTGCCAGATAGCTTCACGGTCGAGGCCACCCAACTCCACTTCACTCGCAATAGTTCCACCGGCACACTTCCCGCGTCGCCCGATGCGCTGAACTGGAACACGATGATCGACCTGACACCGACGGACTCGACTTTCGTCGCTGGGGCGGTGGCCATCGGCGGACGCACCGTCACCCTCACCGAGTCCGGCCTCTCCGTCGGCGGTAGCTTAAAGCTGAATATCGATGGCTTTGTGTTGGCCACGGGAACCTTCACCTTCGATCAAACTCTGAACCAGACCCTCGGAGATGGAACGGCGCTGACTACCGTCGCGCTCACCGGAGTCACCATTCAGACCGTCACGGTTAGTAATTTGAATCTGTTCGTCGGCACCAACGGTGGGTTCGTCGGTGACACCATCAACACCAGCAATGCCACCGGCTTCAGCGTCAGCGGCGGCAGCCTCGGCTTCGTTTCCGCCAGCGAAACCAGCGGCCAACTCCGCCGCTGGACCGGGGTGGCCGCGCAGGTTGACGGGATGATGCCGGTCGGACTGCCGGGCGGACTCGAATTGGAAATCCGCTCGCTGGACCTGCTTTACAACGGAGCCGACAAAGTCACCGGCACCAAACTCAACTGGGCGGACGTGCTCATTAAAAACGCCGGCGGCACCGATGTCACCGCCACCACGCTGAGCGCGAAACTCCGCACAATCACCGGTGTCATCGACTTCTCGGTGGGGGGCGCTCTCTATCTGAACGCCTCGGGATTCATCCTCGCCACGGCGAGCTTCTCGATCACCCGCAAATCCGGCATTGCGGTTAATGACGGCACTCTCCAACTGACCAGCGCCTCCCTGCTAGTCATCAATCTGAGCGCAGTGAATCTGTTTGTCGGCAGCGGTGGCGCGGTTACCCGCAGCGCCGGGGTTGTCACCGCTTTGGACCTAGCAAACGCTACCGGCTTTTCGGCCAGCAATGCCAGCCTCGACCTCGCGCTGCTCCGCTCCGGCACCCGCACCTGGATCGGCCTCGGCGGCAACATCGAGAGCATGACCGCCATCGGCCTGCCGCCGGGCATGTTGCTGGGCGTGAAGAATCTTTCCCTGAGCAATAACCTCGCCGCCGCCGATGGCAGTCGGATGAGCTGGCAGGCCTTGACGGACGAGAGCGGCGATGACTACGGACTGGACAACACCCGACTCGCCACAGTTACCGGTGCCGACAAATTGAAAGTCACGGGCATGATGATGGTGTCGGTTGAGAACTACGTTTATATCAGCGGCGCGTTCGCCTTGGAGCGCAAGGAGCTACAAGCCCTAACCGTCGGCGGCGGCACTGCCACCAACATGTCGGCGCTGATCTTCGGCGCGAAAAATCTCCGCGCCTTCGTCGGCACCGGCAACGCCGATTCGAACGGCGACGGCGTGGTGGACGACGTCGCCGTGCTGAAAGCCAACCACGCCGTGGGAGTTTCCCTCACCATCGATGATCTCGCGCTCGTGCTGATGAAACCGGTGGCTGCGTCCACCAAAAGCTACTTCGCGATGAAAGCCAGCGGCAGCGCGGCCTTGATCGGCATCGCCGACGTGACGCTTTCCGGCACCCTGAATGTCTCCATCAATCGC
The DNA here is from genome assembly GCA_043716765.1 of Akkermansiaceae bacterium. Lineage (GTDB taxonomy): Bacteria > Verrucomicrobiota > Verrucomicrobiia > Verrucomicrobiales > Akkermansiaceae > Luteolibacter. The sequence continues at coordinate 3,374 of JAYSYA010000015.1, read as the reverse complement.
GGCAATGACACCGCGCTGACCACGCCCTCAAATGCACCGGCCATCGACTTCGCCGCCAGCGCGGTCGCTCACTCTGCGGCTTATGGCAGCGCCTCCGGACTCAAGGTCACCACCGGAGTGGGGGCGGAGGATGTTACGATTCTCGACTTCAACTCAAAGACTCTTTCAGTCACCGGTTTTGTAAGCCTCGGCCTCTCGGAGTTCGTGCACGTGTCGGGTAACTTCGCGTTTGAGAAGGACTCCGCGCCGACCGTTACTCTTTCCAACGGCAACACGATTTCTAACGTTTCGATTCTTAAAATCGGAGCCAGCAATGTGAACGCATTCGTCGGCTCCGGCGGACCTTACTGGACGGCGGACCTCGATGGCGACAACCAGATCAGTTGGGCGTTCGTGACGGGAAGTTCCGACTCCAGTCGCACGATTACCTCTGTCACTGGTGCCACCAACGGCAAGTATGCCGTCGGTCAGGTGCTTGACGCCGAAATGGTGGTAACGCTGATCTCTGCGGATGGCGTGTTAGGTTTCGCCGCCGGCACCAAATACGGCGACATCAACCGCGATGGAGTGGTGGACGCCAGCGAAACCGCCGAGCTCAACCCGAGCGCGACCGGCGTCGCCCTCGCCATTCCCTCGCTCGGACTGGCGCTGATGGGATCGCAAACCGGCGATAGTTTTTATGCGCTGCAAGCCACCGGCACCGCCCGCTTGGTGGGTGTCGCAGGGGTGACTCTGGATGCGCGCGACATGATTCTCCGCGTCAATGGGGGCCGTGCCAATCCGACGACCGGCCCGCCGGTGGCGGTGAATTACCATGCAACTTTCGGACCCAGCGGCCTTGCCGTGAAGACCGGTCCAAGTTCGCAGATGGTCATCGGAGGTTCCACGGACACTCAAGGCGTGTTCAACGCTCCGATTCTCAGTGCAAGTGGGTCGGTCACTCTCAATATCGGCAGCAACGTATTCATCAGCGGATACGTGACATTCAGCAAGGGCGGCACGGTGACCGCAACCCTCAGCGATGGCTCCACCAAGCAGGTTTCAGTGGTGACGGTGGGAGCGGCTGCGGTGGATATTTTCCTCGGGGCAAACGGGCCGGTGGCCAATGCCAACGCCATGGGGATTTCCCTCACGGGCGCGAAATTCGGTCTGGCACTGCTCACGCCCAGCGATTCCCGGGACACAAGCCGGTATTACGGAGTCCAAGCGGGTGCAACCTTGGTGGGGCTCAAGGGGATCAGCGGCCTCAATTTGACGGTGACCAATCCGGACATTCTGGTCAACGGCGGCACGGACGCGGCGGTGCCTAACCGGGTGGTCGATTTCGCCAAGACCGATTGGGACGGTAACGGTGCTGCGGATGGCAAGTTGTCGATCGGCAGCGTCAACCTAGCGGTGTCGGAAAAAGTGATTAAAGCCTCAGGCAGCGTGCAGGTGAACCTCTTGAACGGCTTGGTGACCATGAGTGGCACGATGGCCATCAAGATTTCCAAGCAAGTCGTTTACCTCAGCGACACCACCTCGGTGAACGTGTCCGCGCTCGAAATCGGAGTGTCCGGCGGCGCGGTGGCCATCACTGTTGCCGGACAGACGGCCAGCCTAACGGGTGTGACTCTGGGGCTGGCCTATTACACCCCGGACAAGGCGCTTGAGCCCGCCAATGACACGCGGAGCTGGCTGGGGTTGAAAACCTTGGGCGGCACGCTTGGTGGGGATTTCGGAGACATCAAGGCCGGTATTTCCAATTTCGCGGTGAGCTTGAATGACGGCTACGGAGCCAAGGGCGGCGTGGCCAACACCACCGCCGTCAATTTCAACCGGACCTACGGCTCGCTTGCCGTCGATACCGGTAAGTCGCCGGTAATGCTCGATTTCACCGGCAAGACCCTGTCCTTCTCGGCCGAGGCGGAGTTGAACATCGGCGACTTCTTCTTTGCCTATGGAAACTTCTCCTTCACCTCGGGTGGAACCAAGACTGTGAATCTGACAGGTGGCGGCACGGCGACAGTGAATATCGAAACACTCGCCGTGACGGGGGCCTCCGTATTTGTCGGCAATGTTGGCAATCTCAGCGAATCCAATCCCTACCGCAACGCCGACGGATCCCTCAATCCCACCGCCGTGGGCTTCGCGCTCACCGGCGTCAATTTCGTGGTGGTGCGGATGACCGACACGACCAACTCCAACAAGGTGTGGACTGCGGTGAAGGCCACGGCGTCTTCGGTGGGCTTGGTCGGCATCGACACCGGCTTCACCCTCACCGTGCAGTCGGTCGCCGTGAGTTTGAATACGGCAAACGCGGCTGCCACCCCGCTCGGCGTGGTGAATTTCGCCACCACCTACGCGGCCACGGGCGGCAAGCTGACCGTGGCCACCGGCGGCGAGAACCCGACCTCGCAGGACATCGGCTACACCGGTAAGTTCATGGAGCTTTCGGCGGCGATCACCCTTTCGATCGACAGCTTCGTCTATATCAGCGGGACGGTGGCATTCCAAAAAGGCCGGATCGCGACGGCCACGCTCAGCGACTTGAGCACCAAGGAAGTCTCGGTGCTCACGGTGGGTGCCAGCAACGTGAACATATTCGTGGGCGTCAACGGTCCGGCTAACGGCACGGGAGCGATGGGCCTGTCGATCACTGGAGCCAGTTTCGCCCTTGCCTTGCTCAAACCCACCGCCGCCAGCGACACCAGCAGCTACTACGGCCTGAGAATCACGGCTTCCAGCGTCGGCTTCGTAGGCTTGGACCCGGACATTCTGGATCTCCAGGTCAAGGGGCTGGACATCCAAGTGAATGGCGGCAACGACAAAACAGTGCCAGGCCGCGTGGTTGATTTCACCAAGGGAAATCTGGATGGTGATTCAGGCACCGTGGGCTTCACCCGGATTGCGACCAGTCCAGGTGTGGGCATTGATCTGGCCTTCGCCACGAAGTTCATCGCGGTGTCCGCAGAGGATGCGGTGCTGTCGATTGGCGGTTTTGTGCAGGTCCGTGGAGGCTTTGAGGTCACCAAATCGGCATCCAAGCTGGTGACGCTCACGGATGGCAAATCGAAGAACGTCGAGGTGACCACCATCGCCTTCACCAACGTGAATGCTTTCGTCGGAGCGGGTCCATATTTCGTGCGTGAAGGCGGAGTTGATTCGATCAGTCCCGATGCCGCCGGTCTGTTGCTGGAAAACGTCAACCTCTCGATCGCCCTGTTCAAGCCGACCGACCGCACGGACTTCAGCAGTTATTACGCGGTGAGCGCTTCGGCAACCTCGATCGCGCTGCCCGGCCTGGGTCTCGGAACCGGTTCGGGCTCCTTCAGCCTGAGTGCCAGCGGATACCGGATCGAGGTCAACGGCGGTAAGGATGGTGCCACCTCGGC
>JAYSYA010000140.1:0-13576 GCA_043716765.1 Akkermansiaceae bacterium | reverse complement strand
GGCGGTTTCCAACCGCCATGCCCAATGAAACCCAAGGATGGCGGTTTGAAACCGCGCCACGTCTATCCGCGCCACAACAGCGGAATCACCCGCGACTGCTCGCGGCCGTTGCCCTCGATTTCCAGTCGATCCGCAAACAGATGAACCGCCGAATACGCGTTCACCTTTGGCTCGTGTAAAATGGATTTGAAAGTGATGTACGGAACGCCGTGCCGAATCACTTCCGCGCCGGCGTGGTTGTGGCCGTTAAAATAGGCCACCACCGCGGGATGGCGATCGATCACGGCGAGAACCTCGTCCGAGTTCCACGCCTGATGGCCGGCACCGGGCAACAGCGGGTGATGACCGCAGAGGATCACCCGTTGCTTCGCCGCAGACGCCGCAGTGAGTTCGTCGTCGAGCCATTTGAGTTGGGCTTCGGAAATCCCGCCGTTCCATCGCTTGGCACCGTTATATTCCGCAGCGACGAGTTCCTTCAAGCGCGCCTCGGATTCCAAATCCCGCGGACTGCCCGCCGGATATTTGTAGGTGGAAAGGTCGTTGGTGTCCAACATCACGAACCGCACGCCGGAATGGCTGAACTGATAGTATTCGCCCGGCATTCCGGCGACCCTCACCGCCCCGCCTTTCTCACCGTCCGTCACTGAGTAATCGTGATTTCCCAGCAGGTGGCGCACCGGATGCCCGAGCCCGTCAAACAACGGCATCACCGTGGCGAACGATTTAAAATCCCGGTCGATGAGATCTCCCAGATGCAGGGTAAACGGCAGCCTTTTCGCAGCCAGCCACGCCGCGGCCGCCTTCAGTTTCGAAATCGACTCGCGGTAGTGCCGCTCGCCTTCGGGATCGGCATCCGCGTATTGGACATCGGTGATCAGGCCGAAGGAAAGGACCGGTTTGTCGCCATTTTCCGCCCCGCGCAACTTGGACCACGAGGCCACCGCGGTGGCGAGTCCGATGAAATTTCGTCGCATCATGAGGCATGACCGATACCTTTTCACGGCACCGGAAGCGATGACAAATTCCGCGAGTGTCGGCGTTGACGTGGTCTCGTCGCGACCCGAAGCTCGCGCCGATGAGCGACTTGATTTTGGGAATCGACTTGGGCACGACGAACTCCGCCGTGGGCGTGGTAGACTCGGGATTCCAGATTCTGCTAGCCAACGAGGACGGCCGCCGGATCACGCCGAGCGCGGTGTGGATCGGCGCGGATGGCTCGGTCGAAGTCGGGGCGAAAGCCTTGCGCCGCCGGGCTTTGGAACCGGAGCGCGTGGTCACCAGCATCAAGCGCCTCATGGGCCGTCGGACAAGCGAGCTGGAGGAAAATTTCCCGGTGCCGGTGACTGCCGGCGCGGACGGATTACCGCGCGTTCTGGGGAAGTCGCCCGAGCAAATCAGCGCGGAAATCCTTCGCGAGATGAAACGCATCGCCGAGTGGCGGATGGGCGCGGAAATCACCCAAGCGGTCATCACCGTGCCCGCCTATTTCCACGATGCCCAACGCGCCGCGACCAAGCGCGCGGGCGAGCTCGCCGGGCTCGACGTGGTGCGCATTCTCAACGAACCAACTGCCGCCGCGCTCGCCTACGGACTCGACAAGCTCGGCGAAAAAGCCCGCGTCGCCGTCTATGATCTCGGCGGCGGGACCTTCGATTTATCCATTTTGGAAATGCAGGACGGGGTCTTCCAAGTTCTCGCCACCCACGGCGACACCCGCCTTGGCGGCGACGATTTGGACGCGCTCATTCTCGGCCGCGTCATGGAAAAAGCCGGGATCGGCGAAATCGATCTCGCCGCGCGGGTCCGCCTGATGGCCGAGGCGGAGCGGGTGAAACTGGCGCTTTCAAACGACACGGAGGCGGTTTTCCGGGTGCCTTTTTACGACAGCAACCAGAGCGTGGAGCAAACGATCACGCTTGGGGAATTGGAAAAACTCGCCGCGCCGTGGATCGCGAAAACCCTGCACCTCTGCCGCAAGGCGCTCGCAGACGCCGCGCTCAAACCGGACGACCTGAGCGCCGTGATCGTCGTCGGTGGCAGCACCCGGATGCCCGCGGTCCGCCGCGCGGTGGCCGAGCTTTTCGGCCGCGAGCCGGACATTTCGCAGCACCCGGACGAGGCGATCGCCCTCGGCGCGACCATCCAAGGCGGCGTCCTGAGCGGCGCGTTACGGCAGATGATTTTGCTCGATGTGACGCCGCTGAGTCTCGGCATCGAGACCTTCGGCGGACTGATGAACGTGCTCATCCCGCGCAACACGACCATTCCGTGCAAGGCCGGGGAAATGTTCACCAACGCCGCCGACGGCCAAGCCGCGATGCGCGTTCGGGTGCTCCAAGGTGAGCGGGAAATGGCTAAGGACAACTGGGAGCTTGGCAATTTCGACGTTCCGTTTTCGCCGTCATCAAAGGGCCAGGCACGGGTCGGCGTGCAATTTAGGATTGATGAAAATGGCATTTTGGAAGCACTCGCCCGCGATGTTTCCACCGGCATCGACACGGTAATCCAGATTGAGAGCGCGGCGGTGAACGTCGATGACGCAGCGGTCGAGGCGATGGTCAGCGAATCGGTCGAGCACGCCTTCACCGACATGGCGGAGCGCGTCTTCACCGAGGCGAAAATGAAAGCCGAGGAGCTGCTTCCCGCCGTGGAAGCCGTCCTGAGCCAGGGTCTCGCGCTGGCCGACGAGCGCGGCGAAATCGAATCCGCCGCCGCCGCCGTCCGCGCCGCGCTCGCGGTCGGCGCGGCCAATCTGCTCAAAGCTGCGGTCCAACGTCTCGACGCCGCCACCGAAGCCCTCGCCGCCCGCCTCGTCGAGCAGGCGATGGACGCCGCGTTAGACCGCCAACTCGCCGGGACGTGAGGTTTCTGAGAGAGATCTTCACATCCGCCCAGTTACACCCTAATAACTTTACCCGTGAGCGACAAAAACACTTCTTGGTTTCACTGCGGACAATGTGGTTCGCTCTTTCAATCCAGCCCCGGAGAGGTGGATGGACGGCTGTGCACGGCGTGCGGCCGCAACCCGTCACTTGGCGTCGAGCTGCCGTCCGCAGTTGGGTCCTCCCCTGCCGCCTCTCCCGCCGAAAACTCCGGTGAGCGGCATAAACGCTCGGTCAAGAAACGGAAACGCAGTTATTTCATGCTAATTTTCATCGCCTGCTGGCTGCTATTTCTTGTCGCCGTTGTTTATGGAACCCGCTGGTTGTTCGGCGTGGACGCAACTGATCAAAAAACTCCGACAAGCAGTTCATCTGCCAAAATCGTCGCCCCGGAAGAGGATATCATTCTGTTGGAAAACGCCGGACCGTTGTGTAACCAAGTATTCTCCGGCTTCCTCTCCGCCGGGACACCCGAGCAGCAAAGCCAGTTCGTCCTCTCGCCCATCACCACCGCCGCCCGGATAACGCGCTTCTACAGCTTGAATCCGCTGGTCTTCATCGACCCTCAGAAACTCGCCCTGTCCAGACACGCGGTTCTCCACCTGCCTGGCCGGCGGGCGATCGAAACTAACTGGAATTCCTCCGACGGGCGCCAGCTCGACGCCGTTTTCATGGAGGAAAACGGCGAGTGGCGGCTCGACTGGGATCATTATGTCCGCTTCAGCGAGTATCCTTGGCCGCTTTTCCTGGCAGGCAGCGGGCCGGAGCAAACTGAATTCCGTCTGCTCGCCCGCGAGCGCCTGGCCGAGGAGCGGAAAAGCGCAGACACCATCAGCATCGTCTTATACTCTCCGCGCTTCGGCTCCAACATCGAAACTGGAACCCAGTCGCCCGAGTTCCTGATCAAGCGCGACAGCAAGAACGGCCGCCTGCTAGGTGCCGCGTTCAAGCTCGAAAATGCCGCCAAACGCGTCTTCGGCGTCAACCTCCCCAGCGCCAATCCCGAGGGACTCATCCGCCTCCGGGTGAAAGTCCGGCGCATCGAGGAAGCCGGGGAACGGCGCTTCGAACTCGATGAGGTAGTCGCTTGCCACTGGTATTCCCACGACGCACCCGGCGTGGAAATCCCGGATCAGCCCATCAAACCCGACTCACCGCCGCCCGCATCACCGCCAACGGCTCCGCTCCCGGAAACCAGTGCTGAAACGCCAGCGCCCCCTGGTGAATGAGCATCGACAGGCCATTCGCCGTGCGGCAGCCCCGGCCGCTGGCCATGGCTAACAAAGATGTCACCGCAGGTTGGTAGATCGTGTCGTAAACGAGATGCTCTGTTTTCAAACAAGCCGTCGGCAAAATCGCCGGGTCGCCGCTTTTCAAGCCAACTGACGAGGTGTTCACGATCAAGTCGCAGCTTAAACACTTCTCCACCAGCGCCGGATCGTCGAAGGCCAGCGCGATGATTTCGGTCTCCGAACTGAGCAAACGCAGTCGCTCAACGAGCGGTCCGAGTTTCTCCAGCGTGCGGTTCACGACGACTAATTTTGCCACCCCTAGCAGGCAGCACTGCGTCGCGATGGCCTGTCCCGCGCCGCCGCCCGCGCCGGCGACGACGACGTTCTGCGATGCTAACATTCGCCCGAAATCATCTTCCACCGCCCGCGCGAAACCCGGCCCGTCGGTGTTGAAACCACGGGTCGCGTCCGCATCGAAACGAATCGTATTCACCGCGCCTAACGCCTTAGCGGCCGGATTCACTTCGCAATGCGCCATCGCCTCCAGCTTGTGCGGCACCGTCACGTTGCAGCCGATGAATCCGAGCGCCCGCATCCGCGAAAACGCCTCGCCCACCCGTTCGGGCTCGATGTCGAGACGGATGTAACGGGCATCGATTCCCGCCGCGTCGAGCGCGGCTTGGTGCATTTGCGGCGAGGCCGAGTGGGCGATCGGATGACCGATCACCGCCAGCCGCGCCGGTTTGTCGGAACCCGCGTCCAGCAGCTCGCGCGATTCCAAGTCCTCCAGCGTGTAAACCTGTTTCATCGGTTAAATTGATAACAGATTTGCGAAATGCCGGACGCGCGCCACGCAACGATCCTTCCCCAGCAAATTCAGCACATCCCCAAGATCTGGCCCGTGAGCCCGACCTGATAGCGCGACCCGCAGCGGGAACATCAACAGCCCCGGCTTGGCACCCGCCGCCGTCGCGGTTTCGCTGAGCGCCGCCTTCGCCGCATCAGCCGACCACTCGGAAAGCGCCTCGAACGCGGCTGCCAGAGCGCTCAGAAGCCCGCCCGCCGCCGGGTTTCCGCGCACCTTCGCGGCGGCTTCCTCGTCGTATTCAAAATCCTCCTTCAGCAGGAAATCCACCGCTGCCGGCACGTCGCTGAACAAGCGGACTTTGTCCTTCACCGCCGCGATCACCGCCAGATAGTTTTCCGGAATCGGCAAGCCCGCCGCCGCCACGAACGGCCGCGCTGCCGCCGCGAAATCCTCGAGGCTCACGCCAAGCAGATGCTGCTGGTTCACCCACTTGCATTTTTCCAGATCGAAGCGGCCCGGCGAGCGGTTGACGTTTTCGAGCGAGAAGGTTTCTACCAGCTCCGCGAGCGTGAAAATTTCCTGCTCGGTCTTCGGGTTCCAACCTAGCAGCGCGATGAAATTCACCACCGCCGCCGACAGGAAGCCCTGCCGCGGATAGTCGCCCACTGCCGCGCCGGCGTCGCGCTTCGACATCTTCGAGCCGTCCGGATTCAAGATCAGCGGAATGTGCGCGTATTGCGGAGCCTTGCCGCCGAACGCTTCGATCAGCTGCAAATGCTTCGGCGTGTTCATCAAATGATCCTCGCCACGGATGACGTGGGTGATCTCCATTTCCAAGTCGTCCACCACGTTCACAAAGTGAAACACATAGGAGCCATCCGAGCGCTTCACCACCATGTCCGGCGTGTTCGACTCGTCGCGGTAGTCGATGGTCACCTCGCCGCAAACCAGATCATTCATCGTCACCGGCTTGCGCTCGAACCGGAAACGCCACGCACCGGCGTCCTCGTAAACGCGCCCCGCCGCCACCAGTTTCGCGAACCACGTGTCGTAAATTTCCTTCCGCTGGCTCTGATAGTAAGGGCCGAAATTCCCGCCCTTGTCCGGACCTTCGTCCCAGTCGAGACCGAGCCAGCTCATCCCGTCGAAAATAGCCTGCCGTGCTTCCTCGGTGTTGCGGGCCTCATCGGTGTCCTCCACGCGCAGCACGAAAACCCCGCCCTGTTTGCGGGCGAACAGCCAGTTGAACAAAGCGGTGCGGGCCCCGCCGACATGCAAATAGCCGGTGGGCGAGGGAGCGAAACGGGTGCGAACGGTCATGCGCGACGTGTAATCACCGGAACCGCCCGCGTCCAGTCCCGGCCGGGCTTACTTTTGGATGAAAGTCCGCTCAATGAAGCCCTCGCTGGACACCGGCGTGAAATCGATTTCCAAGGCCTTCTCGATCTGCGGAATGCGGGCGCTCTCGATCAACTCCTTGGAATAGGCCTCGGCTACCAGATATTCGGTCCGGTCGGTAGGCTGCCGCACAGACCAGATTTCCGGATGGAAATGGTAGATTTTAAGTCCGCGCGCCGCCGCTTCCGCCAAAGAGTCGAACCTGCCGGCAATCAGATAAATCGGCTGCATGGTTGCTTGGTTGAGAACCTGTTTGGTGAGCTGCTGCGGGTTTTTCCGAGGCCCCGGGATTCCTTGGAATACTCGTCAAGCCATGTGCTTACCCGAAAGGTATAATAGCTGCCTTGATCGTCGTCTTCGATCCGCAAGACGGCATAATCAGTCGCGTTCGCACCGAACAGACGCTCGTTGACCGTGACGGCGTGATCAGGCGTCGCAGCGAGAGGAGCGGCAAGAATGCCGATGGCGAGCAGGCAACCTAGAGGTGTTTGCATGAGGCGAGACTAACGCTACCCCGCTAGACGGACGGTGCAAATTTAGGAAGCGCGCGGAAACTACGCCATCACGTAATTAACTTTTCCTGATAATCTGGGAATCTGTGTTCCGCATGACCGACCAAGAAAAGCTCCAACAACTTTTTCAAGCCGCACTCAGAGCCCCCTCGGCAGAAGGAAAAGCCGCCCTGGTGCGGGCGTTTCCCACCCCGGCCCCGATTGCCGCCGCTCCTATCAGCAAAGCGGTTCCCCCGGCTGAACCACCGGGAACCGTTGCGATCAGCGCGATTCCTCCTACCAATGCCGGTCTGGATCACGCGGCATCCGCAGAACTTGGCGCGCTTCTCGACGACCAAATGGCCCGTCAAAAACGCAGGCACCGGCGCGAGGTGATTGGGACCTTCGTCATCTTACTCGGGCTCACCGGCGGCGGGTTGGGTTGGTTCATCCAGTCTCCCTCCCGCGTCCAGGCATTCCGGGAGGCGGTGGCCGACATCCGTTCCGTTGGCGACGTGGCGGCTATGGTCGCGAAGTATCAGGTCGCTCTCGACAAAATCGCGGCCCGCTCCAAACACATCGACCAAGCCACCGAGGCGATCGGAGGCAGCCCAAATCAAGTTGGAATGGAAGACGTCAATATGGATGCCGAAATGCACGCGATGATGGGCGAAGAAGGTAAAACCACAGGAGAGAGAAGCAAAATGCTTCAAAACGCCTTCGGTAAAAAATTCGGGAGGCCAGCCACCGCGACGACGTCCGCCTCGGATCAATCAACCGCCAAGTCGGCGGGTTCCGACTTATCGGACTTTAACTGAGGTTCCCCCACCGCCTTTACCACGCGCCGCCCAATTCCGGCCCCTTGTCCACTCGCTCACCGGGTTCATTTTCTTGGATTGCGGCCTTGAACCGCCGCAGACTTCTCCGCTTTTTGGTGGGTTCTTCTCGCCTCCCCTGCGGCGGAAAAGGACTTGGGCGGAAGGTGGCAAGTTGGATCACATCCAGACTCGCCAGATTCACCAGAATCACCACTCTTCGCCAATCCATGTCTTTCACCTCGCTCGGCCTCTCTCCCAGTTTTCTAAACCTTTTAAATGCGGAGGGCTATTCCGAGCCGACTCCCATCCAACTAGCGGCGATCCCGGCGGTGATCGCGAAAAACGACGTGCTCGGGATTGCCAAGACCGGCTCGGGAAAAACCGCCGGTTACGTGCTGCCAATTCTGCACAACCTGCAAATGGACGCTGCCTCCCGCTATCGCGAGCCCACGGTGCTTGTGCTGGTGCCGACGCGTGAATTGGCGGATCAGGTCCAACAGGTTTTCCAAAAATTCCTGCCCGCGCTCACCGAGCGACTAACCTGTCTGGCAGTGTATGGCGGCGGGTCGATCAACATCCAGATGCAAGCCATAGGCAAGGCGAACATCGTGGTCGCGACTCCCGGCCGGCTGTTGGAACTGGTCGAGAAAAACGCCGTGCGGCTCTCGTCCGTCGCCACGCTGGTGCTCGACGAGGCGGACAAGATGCTCAATCTCGGCTTCAAGGAAGAGGTGGACCGCATCCTCGCTTTGCTCCCGCCTGATCGGCAGAACCTGTTATTCTCCGCCACGCTCGGTGATGATTTGAGCCGGGTCCAACAGCTGGTTTTGAGAAATCCGCTTGTGATCAAGCTCGTCGAAGAAGCCGCTGAAATCGATTTGATCCACCAGCTCGCCTATCTGGTCTCCGAGGAAAAGAAAGGCCCGTTGCTCCGCTACCTGATCAAGCACGGGGATTTGAAACAAGTTCTCGTCTTCGCGTCCTCCACCATCAAGGCGGATGGCATCGTCAACAAACTCGTTAAAAACAAGATCCACGCCGCGTCTGTGCATTCCAAACTCAGCCAACAAACCCGGCGTGACACCTTGCGGCAATTCAAGGCCGGCGAACTGCGCGTCCTCGTCGCCACCGACCTGCTAGCCCGCGGCATCGATATCGAGTTCCTGCCCTCCGTCATCAACTACGAGCTGCCCCGCTCGCCCAAAGACTACCTCCACCGCATCGGCAGGACGGGTCGCGCCGAATCCCCCGGTGAGGCGATTTCGCTCATCTCCCCCGAGGAAATGGACCACTTTCAAGTGATCCAGAAAAAGCTGGGGAAACGCGTGAAAATCCTCAGCGGCGATCAGCTCGACTTGCAGGGATATTGAACCATTGGCGCGCGACCGGCCGGAATCCAATTTGACGGACTTTTGGGAATCTGGGTCCAATGAAAACCACCCTTAAAATCGATGACGATCTTTACCGGGAAGCGAAGGCTCATGCCTCGGTCGGTGCCAAAGAGCATCCGGTGAACACCGTGTTGCTAGCAAAAGCGTTGTCACACGGGACAGCGAGGTTTCTGCGCAAAGCGGATGCCATGTGTTCCGCGACGGCGGAAATCATTGGATGCGCCAACCCGTCATTATTTCTTCCCACGCTTGGGGGCAGGTTTTTTGGTAGCGCGCGCCTCGGGCTTCACCGTCTTCTTTGCGTCCATCTCGCGCGTGCGTTTCCGCCAGTCGCGCTTCGCCGACACCTCGCCCGGCGCGGGGGCCGGGGTGGTGGCGTGATAGTCGAAACCTCGCAGCCGTTTGCGGTCGAGCCGCTGGCCGATGGAGAGCTCGATCATGCCTAGCAGGTTGAGGTCGCCCTTGGGCACGAAGCTGATCGCCTCGCCCGCTGCCTCCGCCCGGCCGGTGCGGCCGATGCGGTGGACGTAGTCCTCCGGGTTGACCGGGAAATCGAAATTCACCACTTGCGAGACGCCGTCGATGTCGATGCCGCGCGCGACGATGTCGGTGGCGACGAGGACCTGAACTTTACCGTCCTTGAAGTCTTGGAGCGCCTTGAGCCGTTGTTCCTGGGAGCGGCTGGAGTGCAGCTTGGCCACTTTCACCTTGGCGGCTTGGAGGAATTCTGTGAGTCGGTTCGCGCCATCTTTCATCCGGACGAAGACGAGGACGCGGGTGAATTTCGGCTGGCTAAGGAGTTCCAACAGCATCTCTTTTTTCAAATGCGCGGGCACTTCATAAACGCACTGCGTCACGGTGTCCGCAGCGTTAGAGCGGCTTCCGATCTGGACCATCTTCGGCTGATATTGGAAACGGCGCGCAAGGGACTCGACCTCTTTGGGAAACGTCGCGGAGAACATCAGGGTTTGCCGGCGCCTCGGCAGATAGCCAGCGATGGTCTCGATGTCTGGCAGAAAACCCATGTGAAGCATGCGGTCCGCTTCATCGAGGACGAGCATTTCCAGCGCGCTAAAATCGAGTTTCTGGCGGCCGATGAGATCGATCAAACGTCCCGGCGTGGCGACGATCATGTCCACGCCCTTGTGCACGGATTTGATCTGCGCCTCCTCCTCCACGCCGCCGAAAATGGCGGCCACGCGGATGGGCAGGCCGCTGCCGTAGGCCCGGATGTTTTCCATGATCTGCACCGCGAGCTCGCGGGTGGGGGCGAGAATAAGCGCCTTGGTGACACGCGACTGGCCTTGTCGATAGGACAGGGAAATGCGGTGGAGCATCGGCAACACGAAGGCCGCAGTTTTGCCGGTGCCGGTCTGGGCGATGGCTATTAGGTCGTGGCCCTGCATCACCTTGGGAATGGCCGCCGTCTGCACCGGAGTCGGGCGGGCGTAACCTGCCTTTTGAATAGCGCGGAGAATTTCTTTCCCAAGTCCGAAGTTGCTGAACGGCATGCGCCGACCATAAGCCGCCCGCGCCGCCGCTGGCACGGAATTTAATTCCTCGCTTATCGACGGGGTTGCCATGATCGGGATTTCTTCTACGCTCCGGCCCGAAATGAGCGCTATCTCCAAATCCCTCTCCGCCGCGGTTGCCAATGGCAGCCTGCTTGAATCCTCGAAATCCAACATCACCGCCCTGCTCGACGGCACGACGAGCGCGGTCGCGCCGCTGGCGGTTCAGGAACTGGTAGACGCCGGAGCCTGGGAGGAACTCAACGACCGGTTTTTCAAAACCCTCGCCTTCGGCACTGGCGGCCTGCGCGGACGGACGATCGGCCGCGTCGTGACCAAGGCCGAGCAAGGCACCGGTGGACCAAACGGCCGCCCCGAGCATCCGTGCGTCGGCACCGCGACGATGAATTTTTACAACCTCAGCCGCGCCGTCCGCGGACTGATCGCCTACGCGAAACAGTTCGCCGGACCGAGCCGTAAGCCGGTGCTCGTGTTCGCCCACGACACCCGCCACTTCTCGCGCGATTTCGCGGAATTTTGCGCCATGACCTGCGCCGATCTCGGCTGCGACGCCTACTTGTTCGAAGGCGGGCGCTCGACGCCGCAGCTCTCCTTCGCCGTGCGCGAACTCCGCGCCGACGGCGGCGTTGTCCTAACTGCCAGCCACAACCCGGCGCACGATAACGGCTTCAAAGCGTACTTCAACGACGGCGCGCAGATCGTCGATGCCCATGCCGACGCCATCGTTAGAGAAGTGAATGCCATCACCAGCGAGCGCTACGAAATTCTACCGGAATCCGAGCGCGGCAGCATCACCATCCTCGGCGCGGAAATGGACGCCCGCTATGTCGCGCTTCTCAAAACTCTGTTGCTCAAGCCATCGCTGCTAGAGGGAGCTTCCACTAAAATCGTCTTCACCAACCTCCACGGCACCGGCGGCCACATCAACGTGCCGATGCTGCGCGAGTTCGGCTTCGAAGTCCTAACTGTGCCTGAACAGGACATCCAAGACGGCCGATTCCCCACCGTGGAATCGCCCAATCCGGAGAACGGTCCCGCCCTCAAAATGGCCATCGACCTCGCCGAGCAATCCGGCGCGGAAATCGTCATCGGCACCGACCCGGACGCCGACCGCATGGGCGTGGCCGTCCGCGACGCCGCCGGGAGAATGGTTTTGCTAACTGGAAATCAGATCGGCTCGCTGATGGCTTGGTATCGCTTGAAAACCTGTTTTGAACTCGGCTGGCTCACCAACGCCAACCGCAACCGCGCGGTGCTCATCAAGACCTACGTCACCACCGAACTTCAGCACGCCATCGCCGATGGCTTCGGCGTGGGCATCGTCGATACGCTCACCGGCTTCAAATACATCGCCGGAAAATTGCGGAAATATGAGGAAGCCATTCCCGCCGACAAGAAGGGCGACTACCGCTCGCTCAGCCAGGCCCAGACCCGCGCGTTGCGGCTCGAGTATTCGCGATTCTTCGTCTTCGGCGGCGAGGAAAGCTACGGCTACCTCGGCTCCGACGCCGTCCGCGACAAGGATGCTAACGGCGCGGCGCTGATGTTCGCGGAAGTCGCGGCTTACGCGAAATCCGTCGGCAAAACGCTGCCGGAGCTGATGGACGACGTTTACACCGAATACGGCTACTATTTGGAAATCGGTAAATCGCTTGTCATGGAAGGAGCCGATGGCGCGGCCAAGATTGCGGCGCTCGCGAATTCCTACGCCGAGAACCCGCCGACTGAAGTCGATGGCTCCGCCGTCCTGCGGGTCCGCGATTTCGCCAAGCAGAATCTCTTCGACCAGGAAGGCGACCTGTTGCCGAAGGAGAAAATGCTCTTTGTCGATCTCGAAGACGGCCGTTCCTTCGCCGTCCGCCCGTCCGGGACCGAGCCGAAGATCAAGTTCTATCTGTTCGGTAAAGAGGCTCCCGGCGGCGATCTATCCGCCACCAAGGAAGCGGTGAAATCGGGTCTCGCCAGCCTCTGGAGCTGGATCGAAGCCGATGCGGCAAAGCGCTAAGGATTCACGACACTCTTGCTGTGGAGCACCGGGATGGAGATGCCTTCGGTGCGCTTGCTGCGCTCGGGTTGAGCCGCTACAACCTGGAGTTCTTCGGCATTCGCGGCCGATGAAGGAGCGGGAGCTGGCCCGTTTGATCTCGCGCTTGCAGTCGTTCATTCTGGAACTGGGATACGGCTTTTGTTTCGTGGGTCGGCAATACCGGCTGGCGCTGGGGAAGTAGGAGTATTTCGTGGACCTGTTGTTTTACCATCGATTCCTCAAGGCGCTGGTGGCGTTTGATCTCAAGATCGGCAAGTTCGAGCCGGAGCACGCGGGCAAGATGGATTTCTATCTGAACCTGCTGAACGAAAAAGAACGCGGGCCGGACGACCGGCCGTCGATCGGCATCATCCTGTGTGCGGAGAAGGACGATGTGGAGGTGGAGTTCGCACTGAAGACCAAGGCAAACCCGATCGGCGTGGCGGAGTATCAGCTCCAGGGGACGCTGCCAGCGGAGTTCAAGGGCAAGCTGCCCACCGCCAAGCAGCTCGCCGATGTGGCGAGGGAGTTTCTGCCCGCGCCGAAAATGCCTGATAGAAAGAAGAAATCATGAGCAAGCCGAATAAATGGGTTGGAAAACCCATGCCCCTTTACGCTTCCGCGCGTGTGGAGGGCGTGCTAGTTTCCGGTCATGAATAAAACCGTGATCCAGGCAGAACTGCCGCCCGAGTTGACGGCGCGGGCTCAAACGTATGTGAAGGAAGGCTGGGCGACAAATTTCAATGAACTGCTGGCAGACGCGCTGCGGCGTTTCCTGGAATCCCACTCATCGCGGGTGACGGAAGCTTTGTCATGGATGACGTGCAATGGGGCCTGCATGGGAACGAATGATCGTTTAAGTATTTCATGACCGCAGAGAACGCAAGGAACACAAAGACTATCAGGATTCATCCCTTTGCGATCTCTGCGTTCTTTGCGGTTCAAAATCCCTCAACCCCAGCCAATTGACCGCAGAGAACTCAAAGAACACAAAGAAT
>JAYSYA010000139.1:0-13584 GCA_043716765.1 Akkermansiaceae bacterium | reverse complement strand
AACGGATTGGAATGACTGCTTAAGCGATAGCTTTTGAACATCACTATCGGGCGGGGCCGATAGGAAAAGTCAAGACTTTTGTGACATTATTTTTGATTGATCCAATTAACTTTCAATGACTTGCAGCTTAGGTTGACGCGAATGGGCCGGATCGCCCTGAAACATGGTGACCTCAAACTGGCTGCGGAATATCTGTTAAAAGCAGGCACGACTCCCGGTTCGCCACAGCTCGGCTCATTCGGTCCTAACATGAGTCTCGCTAAAGATCTGTTGGAAAAAGGCCAGCGGGAGCCGGTGCTGCAATATTTCGAGCTTTGCCGGAAGTTTTGGAAAATGGGCGGGGAGCGCCTGGACCGGTGGACCAAGGAAGTGAACGCCGGCCTGGATCCGGAGTTTGGCGGGAGTTTGGTTTATTGATTTGACGCCCTGCAGTTCCTGCCCTTAGAGCAATTAAGGCGGTCCAGACCAAAATACCTGAACTGGTTAGAGCTTCTTCGTGGGTCCGACGCAGAACACAATTTGAAGAAAAAGTTCCTCTAGTGCCGTGTAAATTTTTATTCGTTGGTTAGAGAATTTTTAAAGCGTCCGATTTTGAGGATATATACAATCGGACAGGTGCCCGCCAAATTACTCCGAATCAAGCTATCGAAATTCGTGGGCGGCGACGGACGCCGCACCGCGTTGGATTTCGCTGCCTGTCTCGACCATCTGGCGAACGCTCTGCTGCCAGACGCCGGGAAAATCGTGTTAGTTATGGATCATCTCAACACTCATAAGGAAGCCTCGCTTTACGAAGCCTTCCCGCCCGAAAAGGCACGTGCCTTATGTGAACGATTCGAGATGCACTTCACACCCAAACACGGCAGTTGGTTAAACATAGCCGAGATCGAGATCGGACTTCTGGGGCGGACCTGTCTGGATCGAAGGATCGGCTCGGTCGGAGAATTCACAGACGAAGCCAAAGCCTATCTCGCCCGGAAGAACGGGGGGGCCAAATCGATCAATTGACAATTCACCAACGAAAAAGCCAGGATCAAACTCAAATCACTCTATCCAACAATTTGAATTTTACGCGACACCAGGTGGCCATTGCGTTCACTTTGCGATCCTCAGCACCCGGGCACGCCGCTTTTCACCAACGTCATCACGCACTCCAGGTGGCGGGTGTGCGGGAAGAGGTCGAAGGGCTGGACGTCGGCTAACTGATAGCCGGCCTCGTTCAGTTGCTTGAGGTCGCGCACTTGGGTGGCGGGATCACAGGAAACATAGACGACGCGCGCGGGGCCGAATTTCACGAGCTGGTCGATGAACTCCGGGGTGCAGCCCTTGCGCGGCGGGTCGATGACGACGGCGGTGTCCGCGGCGGGAAAGCTGATCTGGTCGAAGATCGCCTCGGCGGACGCGGTGAGGAATTTCGCGTTGGCGATGGAGTTGGCGGCGGCGTTCTTGCGCGCCCATTCGCAGGAGGTTTCGGAGACCTCGACGCCGGCGACTTGCTCGAAGCTCTTCGCCAGTGTTAGCGAAAAAAGGCCGGAGCCGCAGTAGGCATCTACCAGGAATCTCGCGCCACCGGCGGCGGCTTGTTTCGCGACGTAGCCGGTGAAGGCCGGGAGGATGAACGGATTGTTTTGGAAGAAATCGCCGGCGAGGAACTGGAATTTCAAATCGCCGACATGCTCGGTGGCCACGGCGCGGAAGTCGGTTTCCACGCGGTCCTCGGTGGCGCGGAGGAGCACGGTGGCGCCGCGCTTGAAGGTGTTCGCCCGCGCGCGGAGTCCCTCGCGGATGGCGGGGAGCTCGCGGTTGATCGTGTCCATCGCGATCGGGCATTGCGGGACGTCGATGAGCGAAGAGCGGCGGCCGAAGGCGAGAAAGCCGATCGGCCCGAGATCGCCGTCCTTGGCTTTTTCAAAATGCGGGGTGATTTTCGAGCGGTAGTTCCAGATTTGTTCGGAGGACAGGCAGTCGTTCACCGGGAAGGTGATGGCGGCCATGTGCTTCATCAGTTCGCCGACCTGGCGGGTTTTCCAAGCGAGTTGTTTGTTATAGGAAAGGTGCTGGTATTGGCAGCCCCCGCACTCTCCGAACAGCGGGCAGCCCGGCGCGATCCGGTCAGGGGAGGGGACGAGCACCGCGACGAGATCGGCGTGCGAGCAGTTTTTGTCGTTGCGAAAAACGCGGGCCTTGACGATTTCCCCGGGCAGCGAAAACGGCACGAACACCACCCAGCCATCGATCCGGCCGACGCCCGCGCCGAGATTGGTCAGCGCATCGATGGTGATCTCGATTTCCTGATGATACTCGAACGGCGTGGGGACAAACTTTTTCGGTGGTCGTGGAAACATGGTCGGGCGGAAGAGTGTCCGGCGAGATCCCGGTGGGCAAACGATTTCAGCAAGGCGCCGGGCACCCAATGCTAAAATATCGGCCGCAAACGTATTGTCCGGGCCACCCAAACCGTTCACGGTTGAGCTTCAGTTAGGTCCGGGGTTTTTCAACTCGCTGAAGAACGAGGGCCTCAAGCTCAACTCGCTTGCTGTCATCGTCGTGCTTCTCGGCGCGGGCATCGCTTACGGCACCGGGTATTTCCTCAAGTGGGACCTCGGCGTAACCGCCGGCACGCTGTCCGGAGCCACCACTAACACCCCATCGCTCGGTGCCGCGCAGCAGGCGATGGCGACAAACGGAAACGGAACTCAACAGGCGAATCTAGCGGCCATGGCCTATGCCATCGCCTATGCCATCGCCTATGCCATCGCCTATCCGTTCGGCGTGCTCGGGATCATTCTTGCGATGGTGATCATCCGCATGATTTTCCAAATCGACCCACAAAAGGAACCCGTCCTCCTCCAACAGAAAATGGCGGAGGGCGGCAGCGAAGTGCGCCGCCCCAACTTCGTCGTCGAGAACGCCAATCTGGCCGGTGAGTCTATCAAGAATATCCCCGGACTCGGCGACGAAGGCATCGTGGTCTCGCGCGTCCGCAGGAGTTCCGACGGGCAAACGCAGGTCGCCACCCGCGACACGGTGATCCAGCTCGGCGACAAGGTGCTCGCCGTGGGCCGCGAGGTGGTCGAGGATTTGCGAGCCGCGGCGGGTGCCATCACGGCCAAGCGCATCGTCGTCACGTCGTCGGTAAAACCATCGCCGCCACTCAAATCTCCCAGCGCTTCGGCGTGACCGTGAGCCGCCAAGACATGATCCTCACCGCCGTTCCTCACATGCGCTTGCAGTTCGGCGACATGCTCAATCTCGTCGGCGAGGAGGCGGCGATCGAGCAAGCAGCCAAGGTCTTGGGCAATTCCGTCAGGCAGCTCAACGAGACGAGCTTCGCCTCGATTTTCGTCGGCATCACGGTGGGGATTTTCTTTGGACTTTATCCGTGGGAATCTTCCCGGCGTGCCGGTGCCGCGGCGCCTCGGTTTTGCAGGCGGACCGCTCATCATCGCCATTCTGATGGGCCGCATGGGAAAGATCGGCCCGCTGGCGCCAATGTCTAACTACTGACGATGTTGCTTCGGATTCTCGTCGCGCAAATGGCAGTGTTATGGTTTTGCTGACTCGCCGCCAAGCGATGCGCGGAGCGTGCCTTTTTTGAGCTCGCGCTCGCGCAACCAGAGGAAGATCACCGGGGTAACAATCAGGATGTGGATCAGGCTGGAAATCATCCCGCCGATGACAGGAGTAGCTAACGGTTTCATGATTTCCGCACCTTGTCGGCTGCTCCACATGATGGGCAACAGGCTGGCGACCGCGGTGGCCACGGTCATCACCTTCGGGCGCAGGCGGAGTTTGGCACCGTCCTTGACCGCTTGGATCAAGTCGGCACGGGTGAAGGCGGCACCAAGTTTCGCCATGCTCGTCTTCACGGTTTCCTCCAGATAGACGACCATCACCACACCGGTCTGCACGGCAGTGCCGAAGAGCGCGATGTAGCCCACCCACACGGCACCGTTGAAGTTATAGCCTAGCATTTTTTGCAACAGCACGCCGCCGCTGAGCGCGAAGGGCACGGCGAGCATGACGTGCGCGGCTTCCATGGCGCTGTGGAAAACCATGAACAGCAGCACGAAGATCACCATCAACACCAGCGGGAAGATCAGCCACATCGTCTTGGTGAAACGGCGTTGGTTCTCATACTCCCCGGTCATCTTGTAAGTCATGCCCTCCCAGTTGACGGCTTTGAGCTTGCGCTCGATTTCCTCGACGAAGCCGCCAAGGTCGCGGTCTTGGACGTTGGCCTGCACATAGCTACGGAGCTTGCCGTTTTCCGAGGCGATTTCGTTAGCACCGATGCTGCGGGTGATCTTGGCGACCATGCCTAGCGGGATGTAAGGCGTGTTAGCGCCAGCTCCGCCCGTCGCGGCCGCCGCCGGTGCTGAGCCTCCTCCCATTCCGCCACCCATTCCGCCGCCGGCTTGAGGGGAAGAAGTTGCGCCACTCATGCCGGGCTTGGCGGCGATCAAGATGCGGCTGAGTTTCTCGATGTCGTCGCGCTCGCCGCGCTCGACGCGGATTTGGATGGGGAAACGCTGGCGGCCTTCGATGGTGGTGCTGACGTTCTTGCCGCCGATGGAGATTTCCACCGCGTCCAGCACGTCTTTCGCGCTGAGTCCGTAGCGGGCCATCGCGACGCGATCGACCTCGATGTTCAGATAGGGTTTCCCCTGAACGCGCGACGGGGAAACGCCGGCCGCGCCAGGAACTTCGTTGATGAGCTTTTCGATTTCGAACGCCTTTCGCTGGATGGCGTCGAGGTTGTCGCCGTAGATTTTCACGCCGACCTGCGCGCGGATGCCGGTGTAGAGCATGAGGATGCGGTTCTCGATGGGCTGGAGGAAAGCCGGCACATAGCCGGGCACCTGCTTCATCTTCTCCGTGAGCTCGGCTTTGAGTTTTTCCATGGTCATGCCCTCACGCCACGCCGGGTTGCGCTTCACTCGGAATTTACCGTTTGGAATGTACTCGGGCTTGAGCATGATGGTGGTTTCCAACATTTCCGTGGGCGCGGGATCGGTGGCGGTCTCGAACCGGCCGAGCTTGCCAGCGACAATTTCCACTTCGGGCGTGGCGGCGATGACCTGGTCCTGCCAGGACATGACACGCTGGATTTCCTTGAAGCCGGTTTTCGGCATCAGCACCGGCATGTGCAGCAAGCTGCCCTCGTTGAGCGGCGGCATGAATTCCTTGCCGAATCCCGCGAACATTTCTGCGGTGCGGGTGAATCCGGCGTCCGCGAGCCTTTTAATGGTCGCCCGCGGCAGGCCGAAGGCTAACACCATACAGAAAGCTAACAAGATAACGGCCGCGCCGACGACCGTCTTGCGGTACACCAGCGCCCACGACAGCGCCGGATCGTAAATCCGCATCAGGAAACTCATCACGATGTTGCGGTTCTCCTCATGATAGGGTCCGCGAACCAAGTATGAGCAGAGCACCGGCACCAAGGTCACGCCTAACACCGTAGCTCCGAGCATGGCGAAGGTCTTGGTGAAGGCTAGCGGGTGGAATAATTTCCCCTCCTGACCGGTGAGCGCGAAGACGGGGAGGAAGGCGAGCAGGATGATCCCCATCGCAAAGAAGATCGGGCGGCCGACTTGTTGGGAGGCGCTGAGGGTCGTTTGCCAGCGTTCCGCGGCGGTGAGCGGGCGGCCTTTTTCCTTCTCCTCGGTTTCGCAGTGGCGGATGACGTTTTCCGTCACCACGATGGCCGCGTCCACTAGCACGCCGATGGCGATGGCGATTCCCGTTAGCGACATGATGTTGCTGGTGATGTTGAACTCCTTCATCAGCAGGAAGGACACGAGAATCGAGATCGGCAACGGCAGCGTGACGATGAGGATGCTGCGGAAGTGCCACAGGAAAATAATATGGGCGAGGGTGACGAGGATGATTTCCTCAATGAGCGCGTGCTTGAGCGTGTTGATCGTGCGGTCGATCAACTCGCTGCGGTCGTAAAACGGGCGAATGGTGACACCCGGCGGCAAGCTGGCGGCGATCTCAGCAATTTTTTGTTTCAATTGCTCGATGACGGCTTTGGCGTTCTCTCCGGTGCGCATCACCACGGTGCCGCCGACGGCTTCGCGGCCATTGAGGTCAAGCGCGCCGCGGCGGTAGTCGCCGCCAATCTGGATGGTGGCGATGTCTTTCAGATAGATCGGTGTGCCTTCCACTGCCTTGACGGTGACGAGCTCGAGATCCTCGGGTCCGGTGACGAGGCCAATGCCGCGCAGCACGAACTCCGCGCCGTTTTCCTCCACAGTTTTGCCGCCGACGTTGAGATTTGCGTTTTGCACGGCGGTCAGCACATCCATCATTGTGACGTTGGCGGACCGCATTTTGGATGAGGAAAGCTCTACCTGATACTGCTTCACAAACCCACCGATGCTGGCTACTTCGGCGACGCCTCGGACGCTGGCGAGGTCGTAGCGGATTTTCCAGTCCTGGAGTGAGCGGAGCTGCGCGAGGTCATAGCCGCCCTCCGGAGCCTTCGCTGGATCGACGTGCAGGTAATATTGATAGACCCAACCGAGGCCGGAGGCATCGGGGCCGAGCTGCGGTGTCACGCCCTCGGGCATCTGGCCTTGAAGGTAGTTCAACCGTTCCAAAACCCGCGCGCGGGCGAAGTAAGTATCGACCTTTTCCTCGAAGATGATGGTGGCGAGTGAGAAGCCGAACATCGAAGTGGCGCGCACCTCCTTCACTCCGGCCAAACCCTGCAAGCCGGTGGAGAGCGGGAAGGTCACCTGGTCCTCGACCTCCTGCGGACTGCGGCCCATCCAGTCGGCATAGACCAGCACTTGGTTCTCCGTGAGATCCGGGATGGCATCCACCGGCGTTAGGCTAACGGCCCGGATACCGAGCGCGACTAGCAGAAGAGCTCCGCAGAGGACCAGGAACCGGTTTTTCAGGCTCCATTCGATGACTTTTTCAATCATGGTTTGATCTCCTTTCCGCATTCGGACATTTCCTTACCGAAGAAGGGATTGGTCATGCTCCGGCCACCGGTCTGGATCCAGCGCCCTTTTTTGGGCGCGCCTGGGATGCTCTGGTCCACCATCGGGCACTCGTAGATTTGGAACTCCGGGGTTTGTCCGGCTTTGCGCAGCGGTTCGAGCACGGCGGTGGCGGCGACGGAGAATTGGTGGAAGGCGGCGCGGGCGGCTTTCAGGTCGTCGAAGCCATGGAAATGGCGGGTCTTGTCGAGGTCATCAAGGTTTTCCACGTTAGGACGCAGGAGCTTCACCATGGTGCCGGTGACGTCCATCGCCGGTTCGCTGGCGGTTTTGAATTTCGCAAGATCATCCGCGCCGAGCGCGGCGGCCATGGCGTCGGCGACCTTTAGAAAATCGGCGATGGATTTCTTTTGTTCGTCGCTCAGCCCCGCTATGGGCGCGGTCACCAGCATCGTTTCGGGCGGACTCATAAAGGCGCGGTTCATTTCGGCCTGGCCGTCGATGAGCAGGTTTCCGTTAGTGACGACGGCAACGCCCTCCTTGATGCCTGATAGAACCTCGACGAGCGTGTCGCCGCGGCGGCCGGTTTTGATGACGGTGTGTTCGTAGGCACCACCTTCCTTATCGGTGTAAACCACGGCGTCGGAGCCGGTTTCGATCACGGCTGAGCGTGGGATGGTGAGTACGGCGGGCGCTTCAAGTGCGATGATGCCGTCGGCATAAAGGCGGTGGAGGAGTTCGCGGCGGCCGTTGACGAGCGGGTTGTCCAACTCCACGCGCACCTTGGTCGAGCGGGTGGCTTCGTCGAAGTTAGGGTCGATGAAAGTGATTTTCCCGATGAATTCCTTGTTCGGAATCGAGGGCGTGGTGACCGTCACAGGCAGGCCAGGCTTGATCCACGGCATGTCCTGTTCGTAAGCGCGGAACATGAACCACATCGTGGAGAAATCGGCGATTTCAAAGAGCTGCTGACCGGTGGTGGCGTATTGACCCTCGTAGATGGATTGGGCGACGACGGTGCCGCTGATGGGTGATAGAATCTGTGAGGTGAGCGAGTCCGCGGGTTTTTGATTGAGGACGTCGATTTGTGGTTGTGCGAGTCCCATCTGGCGGAGTCGGAGCGCGGTGTTTTTCCGAAGTTCGCCGCCGAGTTGGCGGTATTCGCGTTCGGCTTGGAGCAGCGAGGGGCTGTAGAATTCCGCGAGCGGCTGGCCTTCGGCAACCTCGGCACCGATGTAGTTGACGTGCAGTTTGTCGATGCGGCCATCCACATAGGCGGAGAGCACGCGGTGGCGCATCGCGTTGTCATCGATGGTGCCGGAAACCCGCAGCGTACGGACGAGCGGGCGGGTTTTCGCCGTGGCGGTTTGGACGTGCAACACTTGGATTTGGTTCTGGGTGAGGGCGACGACATTGCCGCCGCCGGATTCGTCGAAGCCTTTTTCGCCCTTGTAAACCGGTGTGAGCTCCATGCCGCAGATGGTGCAGCGGCCGGGCTTGTCGCTCTTGATCCACGGATGCATGGCGCTTTGATAGAAAGCGGGCTTGCGCTCGGCGCTGGAGGTGGCGGCAGGGGATTTCGTTGCGATTTTTTGCAAGATGAACCAAGTGGCTCCTGCGGCTAACACGGCGGTGATGATGATGGTGAATAGTGTTTTCATGAATTCAACGGTTAGGGACCAGGGTTTCGAGTTCTTCAAAAGCGGCGAGTTGCATGGCAATCATGCGGCGTTGTTCGAGACGGACGGAAAAGAGCGTGCGGGCGGAAGTGAGGAGGTCGCTCAAGGGGGCTTTGAAACTGATCCATGAAGCCTCGATGATCTTAGTGGTTTGAAGGGCTTTCTCATGAATCTCGCCGGAATAAGCGCGGGCCTGTGCGGCGGCGTTAGCGGCTTCGGTGACGGCGCCCAGGACCATGGCGGCCACCTCGCGGCGCATGGTTTCCACATCCTGGGCGGCGGAGAGTTCGCGGCTTTGGGCGGCGGAAATGTCAGCGCGATAGGAAGAATCGTTGAACCACGGCAGCGTTATTTTCACGCCGACCATCGTGCTGCGGACTTCCGCGCTCGAAGCATAAACACTGGTGTCGACGCCGACGGAGACTTCCGGCAGCCGCTCTCGGTTGGCCATGCGGGTTTCAGCGTTGGCGGCACCGGCCATTTCTAGCATAGCGCGCACTTTCGGATTTGCATGCGGGATGCGGGCGATTTCCGTCCGGGCGAGCGGCACCGGAGGCGCGGTGGCCGGCAGTTTTAACACGGGCCAAGGCGATTCGAGCGGGCGGCCGAGCGTGAGGTTGAGTTTCTGGGCGAAGCCCTCCCGGCTGCGGCGGGCGGCGTCGAGCATCTGTTGGTCCTTGGCCAGCTCGGTTTCCATGCGGAGCGCGTCGCTGCTGTTGCCCATCGGATCGGCGGCCATTTGGCGGGCGTTTTCCACGATGGCGGTGAGCCAAGTGACCTGCGCTTGCTGGAGGCGGATAGACTCGTCCGCCAGCGCGAGTTCGATGGCGTTGCGAGCGGCCTCTGCGGCTGCGGCGAGCGCAGGGGTGCGGGAATTTTCCGTCGCCGCGCGGTGCATGGCTTCGGCTTTGCTGCGCCGCGCCTCGAACATCCCGGGCTTTGGCAGCATTTGTTCGACCCCGGCAAGGACGTCGCCATCCTCCATGCGCATCATTTTCTCAGCGATCGTGAACCCGAGGTTGACCATGGGGTCTTCCCAGAGTCGGACGGAGCGGATGTCATGACCGGTGGCGGCGGCGAGGTTTTTAGCGGCCACGGCGGACGGGTGGGTCCGCGCAGCCTCCTTTCTGAGTCCGGAGAGAAAATCGCTATTTAAAAGTCGAGTCTCCTGCGCGTGCAGGAAACTTCCGGCCACGATCAGGCCGATGAATACGGGGATTACTGATTTCATAAGTCATTGAGTCACTGGATTGGATTTTCCAAGAGCCCGTTCCTAACCCGAATATCGAGGGCGATGGATGGGCACAATACGCCTGTCAGGGCGCTGACTCAAATGATGAAGCTGCAGAATGCCACGGATAGCGGCACTCCCGCGAACCCGCTGCGGGATTCGGTGGAAGAGGCGGAGAATGTCAGAGTGTCTGCCGGAGGAGAAACGACCAGCGGGGAGTTGATTGCCGTGGATGTCTGGGAGATCAGGTATTTTAAACCCACCTCTGCGGGAACCAGCGGGGCGGGCTTTGGATCGTAATCGGTGTTTTCCACACAGGGGCAGGATTCGAACCCTTCGCAGCAACCCATGGGCTGCGCAGTGTCAGCGCACGATGGCGAAAAATCGACTGATGCAAACGCATTCGTCTGAGACAACTGGACGACCAGTCCCAAGAAGAGCGCGATGATCGACTTCAGAATCATTTCTGCTAGTGAGAGTAATCCGGCTTGAGGATATTCCAAGATTTATTCCTGATGTTTGGTGCCAATCCGTCGCCCGCTTGCTGGTCGCGGGAGCTTGCTTCTATCTGCGGGAACCCGCAAAGTTTTTGTCTATCAACATCTTCGCTGGAGTTCGAGTTGACCGAAGTTCCCTGCCGCGCATTTCTCTCAGTTTATGCCGCCGGCGAGATGGCGGGAAATTGGCCGGTCGAAGCGCTGGAAGCGTTGAATACGGGAGACCTATCTCGACCATAGGCTGCTAGTCGGCGGCGTTCACGTGAGCCGCGCACTATTTCGCGACAGTCTTGCCGCCCGCACTGGGCTGGGTTCTTTGTTAGTAATCCTGAATTTCGTGCTTGAGGAAAGTGCCGCAAGGCCTTGATGGATCCGTGGCCGTGGGAGGTTTGTTTTGGGATGTCGCCCCACCGGCGGCGCGGCGCTTCATCATTTCCGCCGCGAGGTGAAAGGGACGGGATTCACCGGAGTCCGTGGCGAAAACGGAGCAGGGAATCAGGCAGGCAAATAGCAAAAACAGGCGCATGGTGAGTGGTGGCATGTCGAACTGCGGACGTTCTTAAGCCCGATGCGCATGACTTTGAAACCCTGAACAGATGCTCGGAGTATTTCCGCCCGAGCATGGCACGGTTGGTGCTTTGATGATAGGGACTTAATGCAAAAGCCTTTCGCTAAAATTTTCGCAAACCGGCTCGTGTCACTCATCTTGGTTGGATTGGTAACAGCCTTGATCGGCGGAACCCAAGCCCAGGAACGACCGGTCCGTGAAATGATCGCCGCCGCGGTCGCCGCAGCCACGCCAGCAGCGCAGAAGGAAATTATCTTCGCGCTCAAACTCAAACCGTCTTCCGAAGCCGTGACCTGGTTTGAAAAATGGAAGGCCGGCGAAATTTTCCTCCACGAAGACCCGTCCGGGGGGATCACTCCCGTCGTCCTCACCGGAAGCGCGGCAGGCGATGATTCGTTGGCCGCCATCCGGGTCTCGGACGGCTCTCCGTTGCTAGCCGCCGACGGCAGTTCGGTGCGGATCAATCCCAAGGAAACCGGGTTCGCCGAGACGGACTCCGGGCTTCGCCGCGCGATGAAGGAAGTCGCCGCTCTGGCAGCTCTCGCGGACCCGGACCTGACCAAGCGGGTCCG
Organism: Akkermansiaceae bacterium; assembly: GCA_043716765.1. Classification (GTDB taxonomy): domain Bacteria; phylum Verrucomicrobiota; class Verrucomicrobiia; order Verrucomicrobiales; family Akkermansiaceae; genus Luteolibacter. The sequence continues at coordinate 2,081 of JAYSYA010000139.1, read as the reverse complement.
CGCGATTCAGGATTCCGCCATCGGTCAGAAAGCGGAAAAGCTACCTGCGCTCCAACTGCTCCGCACCACAGAAAAAGATCCCAAAGCCGTCCGCGCGCTTGAGGAATCCATCGCGATCATTCATCTCCGCTCGCCCGTGGCCGGGGAACGAATCGCGGCTTGCGAAAAACTGGGACAGCTGAACTCGCTTGCGGCGCAAGACACGATCCGAACCATCCTCAAAGAGGCGGAAGCGGCCAAAGATGTTCCGACCGTTCACGCCGCTAAGAAGGCGCTCTCCGCGATCGAAGACCACGTCTCGCGGATCAACGCTGTGGGCACGGTGTTCCGCGGGATTTCATTGGGCTCGGTCCTGCTGGTCGTCGCCATCGGACTCGCGATCACTTTCGGGCTGATGGGTATCATCAACATGGCGCACGGCGAGCTGATAGCCGTCGGAGCCTACACCACGTATGTCATCCAAAACATCTTCGCAGCGGGCCTCAACATCTCACCCTTCGGGAAGTCGGTCTCCATCCCCGGCCTGAATCTTCCCGCCGGCAGCATGGGCATGTATTTTGTCGTCGCGCTCCCGGCGAGCTTCCTCGCCGCCGCGTTGGTAGGGCTCCTTCTCGAGCGCACCGTCATTCAGTTCCTCTACCGGCGCCCGCTGGAGTCCCTGCTCGCGACCTGGGGGATCTCGCTGGTTCTCCAACAGCTGCTGCGCCTGGTTTTCGGTGCTAACAACGTCCAGGTTTCTAGCCCGTCCTGGCTCTCTGGAAACTGGACGTTCAACGACGTGGTCTTCGGCTGGAACCGCGTCTTTGTCATCGGGTTCGCAGTCCTCATTATCGTCGTGACTTGGCTGGTGTTGAACAAGACCTCGCTCGGCCTGCTCATCCGCGCGGTCATGCAAAACCGCAACATGGCCGCCTGCATGGGCGTCCGCACCGAGCGGGTCAACATGATGACTTTCGCCTTCGGCTGTGGCCTGGCGGGACTCGCCGGCGCGTTTCTCTCCCAGATCGGCAACGTCGGGCCGTCGCTTGGCCAGAATTACATCGTCGATGCCTTCATGACCGTAGTGGTCGGCGGCGTTGGGAACATTCTCGGCACCGTCATCAGCGCCCTCGGCATCGGCATGGCCGACCAGTCACTCCAACAGTATCTCGGAAATCCAGTGATCGGGAAAATCCTCGTCCTCGGGGCCATCATTCTTTTCCTGCAATGGCGTCCCGCGGGGATCTTCGTCACCCGTTCGCGCAGCCTTGATTGAACCAATGCCCACCCAACCACTCACCGGGCGCATCCAGCTCCCCCTCCTCATTCTCGCCGCGGTATTCCTGGTCGTGGTGATGCCGATGATGAATGCCTTTGGAATTATCGAGAACTTCACCCTGAACCTCTGGGGCAAGTATCTGTGCTATGGCATCATGGCGATTTCCATCGACCTTCTATGGGGCTACACCGGGCTGTTATGCCTCGGGCAAGCGCTTTTCTTCACACTCGGCGGCTATATGATGGGAATGCACCTGATGCTGATGATTGGCAAACTCGGCCAATACAAAAGCGAGCTTCCCGACTTCATGGTGTTTCTCGGTCACACGCAGATTCCCGCGTTCTGGGAGCCGTTCTATTCGTTTCCCTTCGCGCTCGCGATGGTGCTTCTGGTTCCCGGCGTGCTCGCCTACATTTTCGGCTACCTCGCCTTCCGCTCCCGGATCAAAGGCGTGTATTTCTCCATTCTAACCCAAGCTCTGACCTACGGCGCGGCCCTGCTGTTTTTCAGGAACGACCTCCTTATGGGAGGAAACAACGGCTTCACCGACTTCCGCACGCTCCTCGGCGCGGACTTGCGCACCGCCTCCACCCAGCAGATTCTCTATGTCTGCACCGCCGTCCTGATGGTGGCCGTGGTCGCCGGATGCAAGTGGCTGACTAACTCGCGCTTCGGTCTCATCCAGCGCGCCATCCGCGACTCGGAAAACCGGGTGCTTTTCTCCGGCTATGCCACCGCCAATTTCAAGCTCTTCATCTTCGTCATCAGCGCCATGATCGCCGCCTTCGCCGGGGCGCTCTACGTGCCCCAGGTCGGCATTATC
>JAYSYA010000138.1:0-4492 GCA_043716765.1 Akkermansiaceae bacterium | reverse complement strand
GACCGGCTTGCCCTCGCTCATGAAACATCGAGCTTGGATGGTGTCTCGCTCGACGGGATGCAAGCCGCCGAGCAAGCGTTGGCGCTCCTTTCCGGCACGGTGCTCCAACGCCGCGATGCCGCCGTTAAAGCCGAGCTCAAGCAACCCGGTCTCTCAGCCGGGCGGATGATCGAATTGCTGCACGAGGCCAAGGAAATCAGTGGTCTGCTGCGCGGCATCGGCCAGCGCTCGGAATTCGACGACGAGCTGCCCGCATCCACCTTCAAGGAAAAGCTCCCGCCGTGGAAGAAACGGTTCGACCAGGCCAAGAAGAGCTGATCTGTGGCACGGGAGAGGCATTACCTTTGCAATTTCTGGAATCGGCAGTCTTGACATCCGCGCTGGGTTATTCGAAATCCCCACATGGCCAAGAAATCAGCACCCATCAAAGATAAACTCAATAAGACCCAGATCCTCGACCAGATCGCGGAAAGCACGGAACTCAGCCGCAAGCAAGTGGCCGCCGTTCTCGATAGCCTGACCGACGTCATCGAAGCCCACGTGAAGAAGAACGCCGTTGGGGAGTTCGTCCTTCCCGGCTTGATGAAGATCAGCACCGTGCGCAAACCGGCGGTCAAAGCGCATAAGGGCATCAATCCTTTCACCAAGGAAGAAGTGATGTTCAAGGCCAAGCCCGCCACCACGGTCGTCAAGGTGCGCCCGTTGAAGAAGCTCAAGGACATGGCGCTCTGAGAGATGTTCTAACTTATTTTTTATTTCTAATCACTTAACAGATTGCGGTCCTCGGTTTTCCGGGGACCGCTTTTTGCGGGAGGCGAGACTAGGATGCGAACTGTTTGATGAGCCACCGATGAGCCAGCATGGGAGGTCTCTCACGCAGCATATCGAGCTGTCGAGCAGAGTAGCGCCTCGAGAAGGGATACCATTGTTCCCGCCACATCCGTGACAGAAGGGCTCGAAACGAAGTCGGCGTTAGAAGTAGGGGTTACTTCAAAAGAAGCCCGACCCGCAGAATCTTCAAAACTATGCCAACTAGTAATGGTGGAGCGTAGCGGATTCGAACCGCTGACCCCTTGCATGCCATGCAAGTGCTCTACCAACTGAGCTAACGCCCCTCTCGGGTGGGGCGGAGGTTTATTCGCGGACCTCGGGGTGAGCAAGACGATTTTTGGAAATTTTAGCAATTCCCGGGTTTTGCCTTGGATCGGATCCTTCAGCGCCGACGGCGGAGGAGAATCAGCAGTCCGATCCCGCCAAGGAGGGCCGAAGTGGGCTCGGGGATGACACCGTTGGTGCCAAGGCTACCGATGGGGTCAACAGTGAAACGTCCCAGCAAGGTCGCACTGCCTTGGGTTCCCTCGAAAACGTGGAATTGGTTTTGGGTCGAAAGCGTGCCATCGATGGTGGTGGGGTCCACTTTGAATGTTAGTTCGAAATAATATCGATTGCCTGCCGCATCCTTGAACTTGAGCGGGGTGGCGAGATTATTAAGCGAGACGGTATCCGCGCTGGCGACTTGATCGCTAGTGTTGGTGGTGTTGACCAACTCGCTTCCGAAGACCACCGAGATCGGGTCTAGGCCAAGCGGTTGGGAAAACGAGAGGGTCATCGCAAGATCGACCCGTGACGCGCCGCTGTTGCTCCTGATCGTGCCATTCCGGTAGTTGAGGTAGCCGAGGTCAAAGGAGGTTTCAGCCAGCGCATTGCTGACGGAGAGTGGCTGGAACCACAGGGCGCTTGGATGCGGGTAGTTGGAACTAGAAGAAGCCGTGCCCCATTGGAAAGCGGCCGCTCCGCTCGGGCCGGTGGGATTGAGTTTGGTGGGTGCGTCCGTGAGATCGAAGCCCGACGTGTAGCCGTTGGTCAAGTCATTGTCGGCGATCAGAATACTGGTAGAGCTTTCCGCCGTGCCATTGAGGAACGAGCCATTGATCGAGAATCCGAGCGAACCGGGCAGATTCTGCGCGGACGCTTCCTGAGATAGCAGGAGGACGCAGAGCATTGACAGCGAAGACAGGTGACCGGGGGATAGGTTCATAAAGGGGGGAGGGGGGCGGGGGTCGTCAAAAGGCGGGGTGACCTGCTGACAGATGGAGAGTGTCACAAAATCGGCCATTAGGAATCACGTGATCGCGTAACCTCAAGATGTCCTTATAATTTAGCATCTCCATCTTCTCGATGAGTGCTTGGCGAAGTGCAGCGGATCTTTATTCTCCCGCGCATGTCGAAGTATTCTGGAGAGGAAGTGTTGGTGGTGCCGCGCGCGTTGTTGGACGAAATCGGGGCGTTTGAGGGAATCCAAACGGCGGGGCTGGATGCTGCGGTCGCGCGTTTGCTCGACCCTGCGAACCACTTTTTCATGGACCGGGCAGAGGCGGAAAACGACCCCGGCCACAAGCAACTGATTCCATACTGCATCTTCCGTTGCGGGGATCGGATCCTTCACTACACCCGCGGGAAATCCGGTGGTGAAAGCCGGCTTCACGCGAAAATTTCCGTCGGCGTGGGTGGTCACGTCAACCCGGTCGATACCGGTGGCGGGCGCACGGGGGCGGTCGCCTATCACGCGGCGGTGACCCGCGAAATCGAGGAGGAGCTCGATCTTCCCGAGGAGCACGAGCATCGGATCATCGCCTTGCTCAATGACGAGTCGAATCCGGTGGGCCAAGTCCACTTGGGCATCGTTCACGTGGTGCATTTGAAATCCGAGGCGGTGACTTCACGTGAGGACGCACTTACCGATTTGGGTTTCACGCCGCTCGCCGATCTCAACGGCGATTTATTCGAGCGCTTGGAAACGTGGTCCCAATTTTGCATTCGGCATCTGTCAGAGGCGGGCACCGAGTAGATTTTCCAAGGACGGGGTTAGTGTTTCCACCGGTGACGGCGGCTGGCGGATTTCGAGTCGTAGAACGTGAAAATAAATTCGGAATCCGGAAAGATTGAGTTGGCGGTCGTTTGGAAATCCCGGCAACATTGATGCGGATAGAGTCATACCCCTGAATTTTCCTCCCCGATGCCAGCCAAGCCAGCCAAGCCCGCCAAGCCGCGAATCCTCATTGTCACGCCGGAGATCACCTATTTGCCCTCGGGCATGGGGAACATGGCGCAGCGGATGTCGGCGAAAGCGGGAGGTCTGGCCGATGTTTCCGCATCGCTCGTTTCCGCGCTTTTCGAGCTGGGGGCGGATGTCCATGTGGCGATGCCAAACTACCGGCGGATGTTTCATGGCGACATTTTCAGCCTGCACGAGAAGGAGCTGAGGAAATATCATGAAGTCCTGCCAGAAGCGCACATCCACTTGGCGGAGGACCGGATTTTTTATTATCGCGACGAGGTGTACAGCAATCACTCCGACGAATCGATGCGGATCGCGCTGGTTTTCCAGCGCGAGCTGATCAACCACATCGTGCCGCGGGTGATGCCGGATTTGATTCATTGCAACGACTGGATGACCGCCTTGATCCCGGCGATGGCGCGGCGGCGCGGCATCAAATGCTTGTTCACCGTGCATAACATCCACACCCGCCAAGTGTCGTTGGCGCGGGTCGAGGAGGCGGGGATCGATGCCGCCGAGTTCTGGATGAATTTGTATTTCACCGGTCCGCCGGCCAACTATGACCACGCTCGCTCGCATGTGCCGGTCGATCTTCTAACGTCCGGAATTTTCGCCGCCCATTACATCAATACGGTGAGCCCGCGCTTCCTTTGGGAAATCGTCGAGGGCTGGCACTCGGTGGTGCCAGATTCCGTGCGCGCCGAGCTGCGCGCCAAATATGCGGCAGGTTGTTCCGCAGGGATTCTCAACGCGCCGGACGTTTCCTACAACCCGCTGACGGATGACGCGCTGGCCCGGAATTTCGGCGTCGCGGATTTCGCCGCAGGCAAAGCGGCTAACAAACTCGCCTTGCAACGCGAGCTCCAGCTCAAGCAGGACGTCAACGCGCCGATCTTTTTCTGGCCGTCCCGCCTCGACCCGGTGCAAAAGGGTCCCCAGCTTCTCACAGAAATCCTGCACAGCCTGATTTCGGACTATTGGGATCGCGACTTGCAGGTGGTCATCGTCGCGAATGGTCCGCACCAACATTGGATCGACAAGATTGTCTCGGCTTTCGATCTGCGAGAGCGGGTGGCCATCGTCGACTTCGAGGAGCGGCTTTCCCGGCTCGCTTACGCGGCGTCGGATTTCATGCTGATGCCGTCGTTGTTCGAGCCGTGTGGACTGCCTCAAATGACGTCGCCACTTTATGGATCGCTGCCGGTGGTGCACTCGACCGGCGGGCTTTACGACACGGTTCATCCGCTGGATGTCGAGAGTTCGAAGGGCAACGGTTTCCGTTTCGATGATTACAATGCAGGAGCCTTCCGCTGGGCGATTGACCAAGCGATGGAATTTTTCGCGCTGCCGCAGGAAATCCGTGATCGGGAGATTCGCCGGGTGATGATCGAGAGCGAGCAAGAATTTAGCCACAAAGAAGTGGCCCGCCGTTAC
>JAYSYA010000137.1:0-1525 GCA_043716765.1 Akkermansiaceae bacterium | reverse complement strand
CCCGGTTGCGGTTTCGGGTGCGTGAATGCGAGCAGGGCACGCGTCGCCCGGGGAAGTGCCTTGGTGACGATTCCCCTGCAAATCTTAGTTGGCGGATTTTTCCAGACCTAACAAAGTCACGACTTCCTCCAGCTCCGCGTGGCCCATCAGATAGAACCGGATCAGTTCCATGGCCCGTTTGGTGGGGCGTTTGCCCGTGAGCAATTGCAACATCAGCGCCGCGATGAGCGCGCTGTAAGTCTGGATGGCGACTCCTGCGGGCGATTCGGCCATCAGGTGACGGTTGCCGAGGATGCTTTTCATCCACTTGAAAAACAGTTCTATCTGCCAGCGGTAGCGGTAGATCAGGGCGACCAACTCCGCTTCGATCTCCAGATCGGTGGCCAGCAGCAGTTCCTTGCCATCCACTTCGACTTTGACCACGCGGATGGGTTCGCCCTGCCATTTATCACCGAGTTTCACCAAGCCCTGCCAGGTGACACCCGCCGTGCGGTCCGCTTCTGTGAGTGACAACTCCTCCACGATTTCGATGCGCGGCTTGTTGCGGATGCGGAAAACAAACGAGATGCCGAGTTGGCGGAGTTCCTCGAGGAATCCGTATTCGAGCCCGTAGTAGCGGTCGCCGACGATGGTTTCGCCTTTCTTCATGAACTCCCGCAACGCCTTGCGTTCGCAGGAATTTCCATGGGTGATGAGCGCGTCGCTGGGGGCTTGGCGCAGCACGGTGAATTTCAAATGCAGTTTGGCGGCGCGGTTTTGGTCGTTAAGCCAAAGCGCCCAGTGCATGCGCGGCAGGGCGGGCAGCAGGGTGCCGTCCACGAGTTTGAGCTTGTCTGCCAGATGGGCGAGCCGGGTATCGCCCCATGAGGTGGGGATTTCGCCGGCGAGTTCGAGGAACACTTGCTTGAGCAATTCCGCATCGAAGACTCCCTGCGCCTCGGAAAAACTGCCCAAACTCACAGGCCTTGAGCTTACATCCTTTTGCACCCGCTTGAGATGGCTCGCCGCACAAAGACCGCGCATGGAATCGACCACTGGATTGAGCAGGCCGAAGAGAAAGAGAGAAAAATAATCGCACTCCAACAGCTTGCGCTCGGGACCGCCGGGTCTTTTTGCGACTCCAGGTGCCGCCGCCTGGACTTGGGCCAAGCGCTCGCGGAAATCGTCAAGAAGCTTCCAGTGGGAAAGCTTTTTCTCGTCGATTTCATTCTTGGTCCGGGCCACAAACGAAGGAAAGCGGAGCAACTCTAACAGTACAAGCGTATATTTGAATTACCCGGCGGAAAATCCTGCCAAGCAGGGACCATGCCGAACAGTTCTGGAACCGCTTCTTCTTTCAGTCGGAATGATCGTACACTTCCAGCAGCACCTGCGCGCTGCCGAGGATGTGGCCCGCGTCGATGAAGGTCACGGTCACGCCGTCCGAGACCAGCATCGGGCGATCATAATTGATAGTCACGAATTGCCGCAAGCAGCGCACCGCTTCCTGTTCGTTGTAAAGCGGCGCGACCGGTTCCAATCCTTC
>JAYSYA010000136.1:0-1527 GCA_043716765.1 Akkermansiaceae bacterium | reverse complement strand
CGACTCTCGCCCTGAATAGGTTTCCCGCGAAACCGACGACAGACTCAGCGCAAGCCACATATCCGGGCCAGCCATTTGATCAAAGCCGCCAATTCCCGCACCCTTCTCGTGTCGTTCGCCGCCCTTTTGCTCGGCAGCGCATCCGGGCACGCGGCCGACTGGCTGACGCTCCCTGCCAAGCCGGGCACCGCCAACGGAAAAAAGTCGTCCTCATTTCCGGCGACGAAGAATACCGCAGCGAGGAGTCCTGCCCGATGCTCGCCAAGATCCTCAGCCAGAAATACGGATCCGACTGCGTCGTGCTCTTCGCCATCAACCCTAACGGCGGCTACACCGACCCCAATTTCCAGAAAAATTTCGGCCACGCAAACTTTTTTCTGTAAAATCTTCTGATTGAGATCTGGAAGTCCAGAGATATTTAGTTAGTTCGGTTGTTGGTTTTTGGTTTCGGGCTGGAGATAGATTTTGCCGGTTTCCCATTCTTCGGAGATCTCGATGACGACGCCTGTGACGAGGCGCAGCAGCGATGACTCGTTGGGGAATAGACCGACGACGCGGGTGCGGCGCTTGATCTGCGAGTTGAGCGTCTCGCACATGTTGGAGGTGCGCAGGCGCTGGCGGCTGGCTTCCGGGAAGCTGAAAACGGTAAGTCCTTCCGGGATGTTTTGCTCGGCCCAGGTGGCGAGTTTGGGCGCGCTTTTCTCGTAGGTTTTGACAAATTCGGCGAGCTTGGCTTCGGCACGGACGCGGTCTTCGGCGTTGAAGATCCGGCGGATGTCGTCGGCGACTTTTTGCTTGAGGTCCTTGGTGGGAACGTAGGCTTGGGGATTCTGCTGGAGGTGGAACTGGCAACGCTGCCAAGGGCTGGAATTGAGGGTGGCGCGCAAGGCGGCGCGCAGGCCGATGTGGGCGTCGGAGGTGACGCTGTCAGGGATGCCGATGCCGCGCTGCTTGAGGCTGGTGAGGAAATCGCGCCAGTGGACCTCGGCTTCGGAGAGGGCGCAGGAGACGCCGAGGACGAGGCGTTTGCCGTTGTCGCGGCGGATGCCGATGGCGATGAGGGTGGCGCAGTCGCGGACGTTGCCGTCGATGCGGACCTTGTAATAGGTGGCGTCGGCATACAGGTGGGAGATCTCGGGAAGGGGGCGGGTGCGCCATTTTTCAAACTCGCCGTCGAGGTCGGCGGTGAGCTTGGAGACCTGGGTGGAGGAGACTTCAAAACCGCAGAGTTCGCCCATGACGGTGGTGACGCGCCTGGTGCTGACGCCCTGGAGATACATGCTCGAGATGGCGGCTTTGAGGGCGCGATCACTGCGGCTGCCTTTTTCCAAAAGGGAGGTCCGGAACGGGGTGTCGCTGCCTCGGACCTGGGGGGTGGAGAGCTTGAGGGCACCCATTGAGGTGTGGAAGCTGCGGGGTTTGAAACCATTGGCGTGGCCGTTGCGCGCCTCGGCGCGTTCATAAGGGCCGGCGCCGATGTGCTTGGCGCGTTCCATGAGCATGGCGGCGTTCATGAGTAGCTCGGCG
>JAYSYA010000135.1:0-4532 GCA_043716765.1 Akkermansiaceae bacterium | reverse complement strand
CGGGCATTTGGACAACCACTGCGGGTGGGCGCTTCATCGGCAACGCAACCGGTGCCTCCAGTCCGGCGGTCAACCTGATCGGTCACTCGATTAATCCGGGTGCGTTGATCGACCTTGCAACGACGCTGCAGACGACCGGCCAAGGCGGCGTCGTATTTGATTATCAAGGCCCGGGTTATTATAAATTCGTCACTCTATCAGTTGAAACCAAGCAGATCCTCATCGGTCACCGGGCGGGTGGAACGACCACGATCGACAAGGCCTACAGCGCCAAGCTGGTCAGCGGGAGTGACTATAAACTCGGAGTGAAGCTGCGTGGCGGGCTGGTCAACGTTTCACTCGATGGTGCGGTGCTTGCGAGCTATATCTACAATGAAACAGTGACGATGGGCGGATATGGAGTTGTCAGCATGTTAGGATTCGCAACATCAGGGCAGACGTCCTTCGATGTTCTTCGCTTTCAAACCGATGACGCGCGCTACATGCCTGCTCCATCGCTTTTGCTTGCGGCATCGACGCTCGAAAGCGGGGTTTCGGGGCTCCCCGTTGTCAACGATTCTATCAGCGCCTTAACGCGACGAGTAAGGCGTTAGTGATCCCGCCGAATGTCGACCGCAGTTCGCGGGTTTCTCTCTCGCCAGCGCGCGGTTCTCCAAATGCCGGGTCACGTGACTTGATAAATAAACCGCGCAGTTGACCGGGAAGTTTGTCAGAGTCGCCCGCGTGAAACCATTAGTTGCGAGTGATTGGCCACGGCTGATCCGGCCGGGTAGCCGGGTTTTCCTGGGCGGCGGGGCTTCGGTGCCGTTCGCCTTGGTGAGGTCGATGTTGGAAATGGCCGCGAATTTCAAGGACGTCGAGCTGGTCCACGTCCATGGTCTCGGGGAGACGCCATGGATCGATCTGCAATACGAGCAGGTGCTGCGGACGAACTCGTTCTATCTAACGCCATCGCTGCGGGAGGCGGTGGAGCGCGGGCAGGCGGACTACACGCCGTGCGCGATGTCCGAGGTGCCCTCGCTTTTCAAACACGGGCCGTTGCCGCTGGACGTGGCGCTGGTCCAAGTGAGTCCGCCGGATGCGGACGGCTGGTGCTCGCTCGGGGTGAGCGTGGACGTGGTGAAATCCGCGGTCCAATGCGCGCGCACGGTGATCGCCCAGATCAATTCGAAGATGCCGCGGACATGCGGCGACACTTTGATTTCTACCAAGAAAATCTCGTGGTTCATCGAACATTCCGCGGTCTTGCCGGAAGCCGCGCGGGGGATTCTCGACGAGCGCCACGAGCGGATCGGCCGTTATGCGGCACAACTCATCGAGGACGGCTCGACGATCCAGTCGGGCCTCGGGAACAGTCCCGAAGCGGTCGTCCGGGCCTTGCGGAAACACCGCCACCTCGGGATTCACTCCGGCATGTTCAACGACGCGCTGATGGAACTGGTGCGCTGCGGCGCGGCGGATCATTCGACGAAAAGCTACCTGCCGGGCAAGATCATCGCCAGCCATGTGCTGGGCAGTCGCAAGCTCTATCAATTCGTCGATGGCAATCCGGACATCGAACTTCACCCGAGCGACTGGGTGAACGATCCGCAGCGGATCGCGCGCAACCAGCGGATGGTGGCGATCAACGGCGCGCGGGAAATCGATCTGACCGGCCAGGTGGTGAGGGATTCGAGCGGTCACCGGTTTTACGGCGGGATTGGCGCTTTGCAGGATTTCATTCGGGGCGCGGGCCGGAGCAAGCAGGGGCGGCCAATCATCGCGCTGACCTCCACCGCCGACGAGGACGGGCGTTCCCGGATCGTGGCGGGTTTGGAATCCGGCAGCGGCGTCTGCACCGGGCGAGGGGACGTGCATCACGTGGTGACGGAGTATGGCGTCGCGAACCTGCACGGCCGCAGCATCCGGGAACGGGTGGCGAGGCTGGTGGAAATCGCCCATCCGGATCATCGGGAATCGTTGCTAGCCGGTGCCCATGGCCGTGGCTGGTTGCCGAAGTTTTTCACGATGCCGGGCTCGGGGCGGGGGATGGACGACGTTGAATCGTGCTGGCTCCGGTTTCAAACAACGCGGCTGTTTTTGCGCCCGCTGCACCCGAGCGACATGCGGATCTTGCAAGAGTTTTTCTATTCGCATGATGCGGAGACGGTTCGCCTGCGCTACGGCTACGTCCGCGACAAGATGACGGGGGAATCCGCTTACAAACTCGCAGCGGTGGACCAGTCGAAAGACGTCGCGCTGGGGATTTTCGCCGAGCATCGCGGCCAACAGGAGCTGCGGGCGATCGGGCGTTATTTTCTCGATGCGGATGGAAAGAGCGCGGAAGTGGCGTTTGTCGTGCATGAGGCGAACCGTCATCTGGGGATCGCTGGGTATCTGCTCGGCGAGCTGGCGACGGTGGCCAAGCGCCGCGGGATCGGGGAATTCTGGGCGAGCGTGATGCCGGACAACCGGGCGATGGCGGGATTGTTTCTTGCCGTCGGTGGCGTGGAGACCAAGGCTGACAGCGAGAGCGAGCGTGAATTCACGATTCCAATCGAGCGGATTCTGAAGTCGCGGAAGAAGTTTCTGGAGCGCAAGGAAATCTATCAAATCCAACGATGAGTGAGGTGATCAAGCGGGTGGGCGTCCATTACGACCCTTGTTATGAGCGGCATGACACCGGTCCCGGTCATCCGGAGTCGGCCGAGCGCTACCGGGTGCTGGAGGCCGCGTTGGCGACCTTGCCGCCAGAGTTTGTCAGGCTGCCGCAGCGGCGGGCCTTGGTCTCCGAGGTGTTGCTGGCCCACGATCACAATTACCACGACTTGGTCTATCGGGATGCGGAGACGTTTGCGGACCGCCTGCGGACGGGCGACACGGCGATCTGTGAGGAGAGCTACGATGTCGCGCTGGAGGCGACCGGGGCGGTGTTGGAAGCGGTGGATTTCGTGATGCGGGGGGACGTTTCATCGGCGTTTTGCGCGGTGCGCCCGCCGGGCCACCACGCCACCGCCACGCGCGGGATGGGGTTTTGCATTTTCAATCATGTGGCCGTCGCGGCGCGTTATCTCCAGTCGCGCCACGGGCTGGGGAAAATCGCGATCATTGATTGGGACGTGCACCATGGCAACGGGACCGAGGCGATTTTTCTCGAAGATCCCTCGGTGCTCTACATTTCTCTGCACGAGGAGAACATCTATCCATACACCGGCTACGCCTCGGAGCACGGACAAGGGGCGGGCGAGGGCGGGAACTTGAACATCCCGCTGCCTGCCAACTCGGACGGCGATCTCGCCCTGCGGGAATGGCACTCCCAAATTGAGCCGGCGGTGAACGCCTTCCAACCGGACTTTCTGTTGATTTCCGCCGGCTTCGACGCGCGGGTGGATGACCCGATTGGTGGCCTGCGATGGACCGATGAAACCTTCGCGGATATGACCCGGCGCTGCGTGGCGCTGGCGGGGAAATGGTGCGGCGGGCGGATTGTATCCTCGCTGGAAGGTGGCTACAACCCGCGTGGCTTGGCGTCCGCCGCGCTGGCGCATGTCAGGGCAATGTAGTCCCTGGATTTGGGACTTCTCAAATTCGCTGAGAGATCGCATGACTCGGGCATGCCAGAATCCGAAGTGTCCACATTCATCATCCTGCTGTCATCTTGTGGCGGTCTGCTCGTCTTGGTGTTACTGCTGCTGTTCCGGATTGCCCGGCGTCTGTCGCGGATTGAAAGCCTGCTGGGTCACAACGGCAGCCGCCTGGAAGCGTCCGAATCCGCTCCCTCGGCCGCGGAGACCTCGCCCGGCGGCGCCTTCGAGGCGTTTCTCAGCGAGGACCCCAACCGCCGCGAGTTGCCCAAGGGCGAGCAGTTCAGCGCTTACCGCCGATGGAGGCAGGAAAAGGGCCTGAATTGGTCGAATTCCTGACACTGATAGCGAAACGGGCGGTTCACCTGAGGCGGGTTACAAATTCCGGAAAAATTTCTTTTTTGGCATTGCATCACGTCGGTTCGTTTGCATCCTCCGCCAGTCCTTAACTTCCCCGTGGTTTTTGGGACATCGCTTGTGAAATATTTCACAAGCTCCCTTCTCCGAGCACTGCATCGCCCTTCTCATGGCAAATATTTTTCCCCGTTGGTCCAATCTACTGCCCCTCAAAATCGCTTTCTGCGCGGGAACCGCAGCGGCTGGCGTGGCACTTGCATTTGCCTATTACGCCACGCCCAAGGCGCTGGTCGTCGGGTATCAACCCTCCCAGCCGATTCCATTCTCCCATAAGATCCATGTGGATCAGCTGGGCCTGGATTGCCGCTACTGCCACTCGTTCGTGGACGTTTCCGGCCATTCCAACGTGCCGACCGGCAGCACCTGTTGGAACTGCCATCAGCACGTCCAGCGTGACAGCCCGAAGCTGGCACCGCTGCACAAGTCAATGGATCCCACCTATGCCGGCTACGATGGCAAACCGCTCGAATGGGTGCGCGTCCACAAGGCTCCCGATTACGTCTATTTCAATCACTCCGCCCACGTCAACCGCGGGATTTCCTGCCAGAGCTG
>JAYSYA010000134.1:0-1535 GCA_043716765.1 Akkermansiaceae bacterium | reverse complement strand
CCGCCGGCGGCGAACTGTTTGATCTCAGAAACGATCTGCTGGTAGTCCTTGTGGCCGAATGGCGTGTACATCCCGGCGTTGGTGATCTTGCAGGGCTTACGCATCTAAATCCTCTGTAAAAGCAGGATCTTTCATTTAAAAGTGTACTTTTTTATACACTTCTGAAAGAGACTATGGATGCCGATTAAATCCCATCCTGAGAGCCTTCTTTTCCACTTTTCGGTGCTTGTCGATCCCCGGATTGATCGCACCAAGGACCACTCCTTGAGTGATATTCTGCTCACTGCTCTCTGTGCCATGCTCTGCGGCGCGGAGGGGTTTTTAGACTTCGAGCGTTTCGGAAACGCTCGGTTGGAATGGCTTCGCACCTTTCTTCCACTGCCCAATGGAATTCCCAGCCACGACACCTTCCGGCGGGTGTTTGCGCTGCTCGATCCAAGCCAGTTTACGGAATGTTTTCGCAATTGGACCGAAGGCCTCCGTAAATCGGTGGCCGCCGAGATTGTGGCCATTGATGGGAAGTGCGTGCGGCGCAGTCATCATCGAACCAAGGGTAAGGGACCCATCCACATGGTCAGTGCGTGGGCGCGTGAGAATGGGTTGGTGCTTGGCCAGATCAAAGTCGATGATAAGAGCAACGAAATCACCGCGATCCCCGAGTTACTCGGGAGCTTGGCGTTGGCCGGTTGCATCGTCACCATCGACGCGATGGGTTGCCAGAGGAATATCGCCTCCGAGATTGTCAAGGCCGGCGCCGACTATGTCTTGGCCCTCAAAGGCAACCAAAGCACGCTTCATGAGGAGGTGAAAATTCTGATGAAAGAGACCCATGACGGCGGATTTGCCGGCGTCTCTTGCGACGTCCTCGAAACGAACGAACGCGCGCATGGACGCAAGGAGACGCGCCGATACTCGATCACCAGCGCGGTCGAATGCCTCACCCAACACTCCCTTTGGGAGAATTTATCCTCCGTCGGGATGGTCGAATCGGTGCGTGAAATCCAAGGGACCATGACGACCGAACGGCGATTCTTCCTCTGTAGCATCAAAGCCGACGCCAAGGAATTTGCGCGTGCAGTGCGCGGCCACTGGGCCATCGAGAACACGCTCCACTGGAGCTTGGACGTCACTTTTCGAGAAGACCAATGCCGTGTCCGGACAGAATTTGCCGCCCAAAACCTCGCCGTCCTCCGCCATCTCACCATCAATATTCTCAAGAGCGAGCCCACCAGCAACCGCGGAATCAAAGGCAAACAGAAGGACGCAGCATGGGATAGCTCTTACCTTCTTAAGTTACTCCGATTTTAGATGCGTAAGCCCTGAGGAATCCCCTTACAGCTCAACCAACCTCATCACCTGGTTCGCGCTGCCCACGCCGGCGGGCCTGACCGGCGCGGTGAATGCCGCCACGGGGGAGATCACGCTGCAATGGCCGATCGGGTTCGGAGCGGTCGAGGGAGGATTCGCGGTCGAGCGCCAGCTCACCGGTGAAAACACGTGGCTGCCGATCGGCACCCTGCCGGCCGATACGGCCG
>JAYSYA010000133.1:0-44281 GCA_043716765.1 Akkermansiaceae bacterium | reverse complement strand
CGGGATGCCGTGCTCCAGCGCAACGGTGGTTAGGTTGGCGTCAAGCTTGGAGCCGCGCGCCACCACGATGCACGGGATGTCGCGGTCGCACATCCGGCGGAAGCGGTCCACGCGCATCGAGTCGGGGAGTTTTTTCAAATACGAGAGCTCGGAGTTGCCGAGCACTTGCACGCGCTTCTTGGCGAAGTAGGAAAAAAATCCGGCGAGGGCGAGGCCCGGGCGGTTCATGGCTGGCTCGCTGATCAGGCGGTCGAAACCGACACGCTCGCCATGCAACGCGAGCCCGAGCGACTTGGCATGGGCATCGAAAAATTTCCCAACGGAGATCGAGGCGACGGTTTTGACGCGGGGTGGCATGGCGGCGACTCAACCAGATCGGACCGCCCACGGCACGCGAAATCCTCCACGCCGGGGTTGCGCGGCAGGCGGAACGTGTTACAAGACGCGCCAAGGACCATGCCAAACTACGATTACGAATGTGAAAAATGCACCGAGCGCTTCGAGATCTTTCAAAGCATGAATGACGCGAAACTCACCGACTGCCCGCAGCCTGACTGCACGGGTAAGGTGAAACGCCTGCTCGGCACCGGCGGCGGCATCATTTTTAAAGGCGCGGGATTTTACCAAACCGACTACCGCTCCTCGTCCTACCAAGCCGGAGCCAAGGCGGACGGAGCGGCCAGTGCGCCACCGGCACCGGCACCGGCCGCCGCGCCGAAGTCCGCGGAATGACGCTTTCCGAAGGGAGGCTTTGCAAGTCGCCCGGGCCGTGATAAGCACCCAACCCATGGCCGAACCCAAAAAGCCCAAATCCGGCGGCGGATGTCTTTCCAAGCTGCTTTTCCTGATCCTGCTAGTGCCATGCATCGGCCTCGGCGCGGCGGTGTTCTGCATCGTCCAGCCACAGGATTTGAGCGATCTTGGCGGCTATGGACCGGCGGCCGCCAAGCCCGCCGCCGAGCGGGAGATGAAGGCGGTTTTGAAAAACGCGATCAACCGCGGCTATCCCGTCACGCTCTCGGAAACGGAAATCAACCAATGGCTCGGCCGCACGCTGGTGGCCCGGCAAGGCGGTTTTCTGGCAGGAAAAGTCAACCTCAACCGCGTCTGGGTGCGCCTCGAAGACGGCCGCGCCGAGGTGGTGATGGAGCGCGATTTCCTAGGAAAGCCGTTCACTGTTTCGATGTATCTCCAAGTCGCCCGGATGGAAGGCGCGAAAGGCCCGATCACCGAAATCGAGCGGCACGGCGGGCCCTATCACAAGGATTTCCCCAACCCGCCGCGGGGCGGACGCTTCGGGAAACTCGTGGTGCCGCAGGGCTTTTTATTGTTAGTCATGCCTGCTTACGAAAAGCTCGCCGCAGCGTTTCCCGAGGAAATCGAACTCGCGTTCCGCGACATGGCCCGCATCACCATCGAGAATGACCGCCTCGTTCTCGACCCCCGCGAGCCGATGGGACAACAAGGCATGCCTAAGGTTTTCTAATTGGAAATGACCCGCCGCATTCTGTTTCTGGGATTCCTTTGCACCGCCCTCACGCTGGCGGAGGAAATCCCCCGCGCCGTGCGAGTCGTCGAGCCGCCGGAGCCGCTCAAGCTCGATGGCATGGATCGCGTCATCAGCCGCACCAAACAGTTCCGCGTCGCCGGCGGCGAACCCCGCGACCGCACCACCGTCGTCCAACTCGCCGAGGACGCGAAAGACGAACTGCTACGATTGACCGAGGAAAAGGACGTTTGGAAAGTCCCGGTCACCATCGATCTTCACGGGAAATCCGGCGATCCCATGCCGCTGCGGACCGTGGCGATCCAGATCCTTGTTAGCGACGTCGGCTACGGTGTGCGACTCGACGTCCACCTCAGCCGCGGCATCGAGCACGAGCGCTTCAAGCACGCCGTCACCTCCGCGCTCATTTTGGAGCGCGCCCTCCGCGGAGTTCCCGCGAAGGAATCCGACAGCCCGTTTTTCGTGCCGCCTTGGCTGGTGGACGGGCTCCGCGAAGCCACCGCGTGGCGGCTGAACCAGAGCGACCGGCGGCTTTACGAGGCGCTTTTCAAAACCGGCGGCCTCTTCAAAATCGACGAGCTCTTCTCCCTCGACGAGCGCGGCTTCGAGGAAATGGATGCCGCGATGCGGGCCGCCTTCCGGGTTTCCGCCGGCTCGCTGGTCATGGCCCTGCTCCAGCAGCCGCAGGGCAAGGAAGGTTTCCGCGCGTTCCTAACTGACGTCGCCGCCTTCGAGGGGGAGGCGCCCGCGCTGCTCCGCAAACATTTCCCCGAGCTCAATCTCTCCGAGACCAGCCTCTCGAAATGGTGGGCGCTCCAGCTCGCTAACATCGGCGACCGGAATCTCGCCACTGATGTTCTCAGCATCGCCCAGACCGAGACCGCGCTCAACGAGGCGCTGCGACTCAATTTCCGCACCGCGGAAGGCATCCTCCAGCAAAAGGAACTCAGCGCCTGGCCCGAGCTCGCCGCGCTCCCCGAGCCCGCCCGCATCGGCGCGGTCCGGCTTGCCCAAGACGCGCTCGTCCGCCTCAGCTACCGCTGCTTCCCCTCATGCCGGCCGCTCCTCGCCGAGTATCAGATTGTCCTCAGTGCCATTGCGAAAAACAAAACCGGCGGAGTCGCTAACCAGCTAACCGCCCTCGACGAGCGGCGCGCTACCATGAACGCCAAAGCCAAGCGCGCCCGCGATTATCTCGATTGGTTCGAAATCACCCGCGCCCGCGAGACCAGCGGTGTCTTCGGCGACTACATGCGCCTGAAGGATCGCCTCAAGGCCAACCCGCACCGCCGCACCGACGACCTCTCGAAATATCTCGACCGCATGGACGCCATTTTCAGCCGCAGGGCGGAGCAGCGGTGACGCACCGCCACCGCAACTCGCGGTTGCCATTTCCAAATCCGGTGCAAGGATCGTGTCGATGAAACGAATCAGCCAAATCCTCACCGCCGTTTCCACCAGCCTCTTCGCCACCAATGCGCTTGCCGAGCCGCTCGCCGTGGGCTCGCCAATCCCCGTGGTGGAGCAAAAAAACCAGGACGACCAAGTGGTGAAACTCGCCGAGGCGGCGGCCCAGGGGTTCACTCTCGTTTATTTCTATCCAAAGGCCGACACCCCCGGCTGCACCAAGCAGGCATGCAGCCTCCGCGATTCCTACGCCGCGCTGACGGACAAGGGCGTGAAAATCTTCGGCGTGAGCGCCGACAAGGTGCCCGCGCAGAAAGCCTTCAAGGATAAATACAACCTTCCCTTCGATCTGCTAGCCGATGCCGACGCCAAAGTCATCGACGCCTTCGGAGTGCCGAAAACCCTCGGTTTCGCCACACGCCAGGCCTTTCTCTTCAAGGACGGCAAACTCGTCTGGAGCGACACCACCGCCTCCACCGAGAAGCAGGCCGAGGACGTCTTGAAATTCCTCGCCACGCCGTAAGCGAATTTTTCCCGTCCAATTAGCCGACGCCAAACGGCAACGATCCAGCACAATAAATTTTTGAAAGAGCTGGGCTCACGCGCTCCCCGCCGCGAGTGGCTGCCGCTCCCGGCGAGAGGAAAGGGGGTGGTGATCAGGATTGCCGGGGCGCGGGGGGGCGTTAGGATGCGCGGCGTGACGCTGTCCGGGAAAATTCCATGGTTGGCCGGCGCATCCCGCGGGAAGCGCTGGTTGGTAGGCGTGTCGGGCGGGGCGGATTCGATGGCGCTGCTGCATTTGCTGGTGGCGGCGGGGTTTCGGAAGTTGGTGGTGTGTCATCTGGACCATGGCTTGCGCGGGCGGGCGGCGGTAGAGGATGCGAAGTTTGTGAGGCGGGTGGTCGGAAATCTCAGACTGGACTGCGAGATCGGGCGGGCGGACGTGCGGGCGCGGATGGCGGCGCGCGGCGAGTCGCTGGAGACGGCGGCGAGAAACGCGCGGCACGGGTTTTTCGGCGAGTGTGCGCGGAAACATCGCTGCCGCCGGATCCTGCTAGGACATCATGCGGACGATCAGGCGGAGACGGTGTTGTGGAATTTGCTGCGTGGCTCGCACGGGCTCAAGGGCATGCGCGAGGAGCAGCGGTTAGTGACGGAATCGGGCGTCGTGCTGGTGTTGAGTCGCCCGTTGCTGGGGATTCGGCGGGCGGAATTGGCCGCGTGGTTGGAATCGCACGGTCATCGCTGGCGGGAGGACGCGAGCAACGCGGAGCCGATCGCGGTGCGCAACCGGTTGCGGAACGAGGCGTTGCCGTTGTTGGCGGAAATTTCCGGGCGCGACGCGACGCTGGCTTTCGTCCGGGGAGCGGCGGACACGGAGGATCTGGAAGCGCTGGAGGCGTGGGCCTTGGAACGCGCGAATGTGCTCGATCCGCAAGGCCGGCTGCATCTGCCAGTGATGCGGGAGTTGCCGGTCGCGTTGCAGCGGCTCGCGCTGCGGAAGTTCCTCCAAGACGGCGGGATTGCCTCGCCGGAGCGGGATTTGATCGAGCGCGGATTGAGCCTGTTGGAGGTGAACCATCCGGCGGTGGTCAATCTGCCGGGCGGCGGCCAACTGCGGCGGCGCGAGGGGCGCTTGTGGATCGAGCGTTAGGGTTTCACGCCGGGCCAGATTTTTTCAAAATCATTGGGCGGCATTTCCGCTTGGCGGATGAGGCCGCCGGCGGTGACGGCCAGCCAAGGACGCATCTTGCCTCCAAGGGACTCGATGGCCTGCACGGTCCAGACATTGCAAACGCGGGGCAGGAAATAGACGTGCCGCGACTCCAACAAGACGCCGCCGCCCCAGCTTGAGCTGCCGCAGACAATTGGGCGCCCGTCCGCGCCGCGCGCGCTGCAATCGTTGAGGAAGGCGGCGAGGTCGCGGCCTCTCTCGCGGGCGACGAGTTTCCGCCAGATGCGCTGGTGCGGGCAGACTTCGGGGATGTTCCAATTCGCCGGGATGAGTTCCATCACGGACGGCGTGGGGGTGAAGAGCGCCCGGAAAAATTTCCACGGCGAGTGCAAACCTTTCTCGACGTAAGCGGTCCGGTTGCCCCAACTGAGGGTGACGTATTGGGGCGTGCCGAAGCCGACGGGCGGGATGAATCCGGACTCGACGAGCCAGTCGTAGGGGAAAACCATGCCGGTGTGCAGCTCGTCGGAAATCAACCAGACGAGGACGTCGGGATCTCTGGCGGCCGCGCCGGGAGGCACGGCGGTCTTGGCGACTTCCGCCCGATAGACGGGTGCGGGCGTGTCCGGCAGGCGGATCCCGCATGAGCTCAATGCCACCGCCGCGAGGACCAGTCCGGATAGATTTCGGATGGATCCGGGGCCACGCATCAGGCTGGGAGGAACGAGCAGATGTATTCGCAAATGCCTTCGCTCACCTTGATGGTGAAGCCGCTGTTACCGGCGACATCAAAGGCCGAGCCAGCCTCGATGACGACGACGTCGGAAGTCCCGTCAAGGATGACTTCGCAAGCGCCGGCGATGATTTCCATGCGCTCGGGGGCGGCGGTGCCGAAGTGAAATTTGCCAGGGTAAATGAGGCCCAGGGTTTTCTTGGTGCCGTCGCTGAAATGGACGGTGTGGGAAACGACGCTGCCATCGAAATAAACATTGGCTTTGGCATCGACGGTGACGTTGGGGAAAGAAGACATGATCAGCGGTTGGTAGGTTAGAATTTCAGAATCATTCGGTCGGTAGGCCGCTTTCCTTCCAGGCGTCCCAGCCGCCGGTGAGAGTCGAGGAGGGGTAGCCGAAGCCTGCCAGATGGATCGCGATGGTGCGCGCGTCCGGGCAAGTGAGATTGGTGCAGTAGATGACGATGGTTTTTTTCGCGGCGAGGGCGGCTTTGATTTCCGTCTCCCGCTTGCTGATTTCCGCGTCGCAATCCGAAGATTTTGGCAGGTTGAGGGCACCAGGCAGGTGGCCGAGGGCGTAGAAGAATGCAGGCCGGGCATCGTAGAGCAGCACCTGCCCGGCTTGCTGCAAGGCGAACAGTTCGGTGAGCGAGATGGAGGTGATTTTGCCGCGGCCGTTCATCCTCACCGGCTTTTTGACGGCGGCCGCCGGGGTTTCCTGAACGGCGGCCTGCCGCGCTGGCTGGGCACAGGAGGCGAGGCCGAGCGCGATGGCGGCGGTGAGGAATTGCGACCGATGAGAGGTCATTTGACGATCTGGATCAGCTCGACGTCGAACACCAGCGTGCCGGCAGGAGCGCCTGCCGGCGGGTTTTCGCCGTAGGCTAGCTTGGCGGGAATCCAGAGTCGGCGTTTTTCGCCTTCGACCATGAGTTGCACGCCCTCGGTCCAGCCGGGGATGACTTGGTTGAGCGGGAAAACGATGGGTTCGTTACGCATGACCGAGCTGTCGAACATCTTGCCATCAGTGGTCCAGCCGGTGTAGTGGACTTTCACTTGGTCAGTGGCCTTCGGATGGACGGTGCCGGTGCCTTGGCTGAGGACGCGCGAGGCGATGCCGGAGGCGGTTTTTTCCGCGCTCGCAGGAGCAACGGCGACGTCTTCGGGAACGGCGGGTGGCTTGGGCGCTTGCTTGATGCCGAGGAGTTCGACGTCGAACACGAGCAATCCGCCGGGGCGACCGCCGCCGGGGTTTTCACCGTAGGCGAGTGCGGCGGGGATCCAGAAGCGGCGCTTTTCGCCCTCGACCATGAGTTGGAGGCCTTCAGTCCAGCCTTTGATCACGCCGTTGAGCGGGAAGCTGGTGGGCTGGCCGCGTTTGACGGAGCTGTCGAAGAGGTTGCCATCGGTGGTCCAGCCGGAATAATGCACGGTGACGGTGTCGGTGGCGGCGGGTTTTTGGTCGCCCTTGCCCGCTTGGAGGACTTTGGAAGCGAGGCCGGAGGTGGTTTTGGAGGCATCGGCAGGCGGGGCGGCGACGTCGGATGGAGTTTCAGGCATGACAGTTTCGGCGCGGGCGGTGGCTGAGATTGCAAGTGCCAACCCGGCCGCGTGCGGGATTATGGCTCGCAAGGATTTCGTGATGAAATTCATAAGCGCAGGCTCGACGGATCGGGCAAGGCTGTCAATCCCACGAATCGCGGGAATTTTTCAGCGGAATCGGCTGCGGATTTTCATGGCGGACTTTTCCGAACAGTAAGGGCAGAGGAAAGTGTTTTTGAACAAGATCGACAGTGCCACACGCAGGCGATAGCTGCCGAGGAAGGTGCGGGCGCGCCGGTGTTTCGCGCAGTTCTTGGGGGCGAGCACCGGAGTCAGACATAAGGGGCACCGCGCCCGCGCGGCGAGGATCCATTGGGAAACCGTCGAAAGCGCCGCAGCGATGCCGATGCCAATGCCGATATACGCCAACTTGCGATCATCGTGGAAGACGGCATACAGGAATATCATGCTGGCAAGCGGAGCCAGCAGGCACAGCGAACACAGCAAGAGCGAGGCGACCTTGAAGCGCAGAATCGTCGATTTGGAACGGAATTGATGCATGGAGGCGAGT
The DNA here is from genome assembly GCA_043716765.1 of Akkermansiaceae bacterium. Taxonomy (GTDB): domain Bacteria; phylum Verrucomicrobiota; class Verrucomicrobiia; order Verrucomicrobiales; family Akkermansiaceae; genus Luteolibacter. Next base: position 36,846 of record JAYSYA010000133.1, on the reverse strand, counting down.
GGAAACCGCTTGGTGGGGGCGAATTACCTACAAAGGCGAAAAATAGAGCACGGGCGATGCCATAACAAGAATATTCCGCTAGAATGGGTCGCTAGAAAACAAACTCATTTTGATCTCACAGTTTTTTACCTGATCCGCACTGCGGCAACTAAAACAAGAATTCTTGCAGGTTATCCGCAGGTGGGGTTTTCGATGGACACGCCAGCAAGACGTCTATCCGGGTGAGCAAATCTAGCGACGGGGCTTCCAGGCCTTCGAGGATGATTCTCAAGCGGGTTCTCCATTCGTCCACCGAGCCGCCCTCCGCAGCGGCGAGTGCCATCGCGGTTTCTGTTAGACGGCCGCTCACCGCGAACTGGCGACCGGTCCGGCGCAACCAGGCGTCGAAGTAGGGACGGTCGATCTTGGGGGTGAACACGCCGCAAGCCGTGTCTCAATCGCGCGGCGCGGTCAAGGGCCGCCTGGCGGGTCTGGGAATCAAAATCAGCATGGACGGAAAAGGTCGCTGGATGGACAACGTCTTCATCGAGCGGCTTTGGCGGCGCGTGAAATACGAGCGGATCTATCTGTTCCGAGCACGGCACGTTGCCAGCCCTGCGCGAGAGCCTCGAAGTATGGTTCGACCGCTACAACCACTGGCGTCCTCATGAAAAGTTGAAAGTTCGACGTCTTCGCGCCCTCGCGAGGTTGACCTTTTCAAAAGGCCAAAAGCCCGCCTCCTTTTTTGCGTCGTGACAGTAAGCGCCGTCGCCCCCAGGAGCGGCGGAATCCGTTCGCCGAGCCCATCGGAAGTCAATGCGCCTCGGTGGCCCGGATCCGCCGGGGATTGAGCGTTGCCTTGGCCGGTATCCGCGCCTAGCCTCCACAAATCCCCATGGTGAGCACCTCGTTCCTTTTTCGACTTTCCTTGGCTCTGTGTCTCGCGGCAGAGCTGGTCGGTGCCCAGAAATTAGTCCCGCCGAAAACCTCGGCCACGCCGGCCGCCGCTGAGGAGCCCGTTGCGCGCGGCGCTACAGACGGGGCGATCAGCACCCGCAAGGACGCCCGCGCTATCACCCTGAGAATCCCCGCGCCGCGCGGCCAGATCGTGGACCGGGAGGGCGCGCCGATCGCGCAGAACCAAGTCGCCTATCAAATCGCCCTCCAGTTCCGGCAGTTTGAAAACGCCGACCGCGATTTCGTCATCAACTGGGCCCGAACCCGGCTCGACTCGCTCCAGTTCCTGGTCAAAAACCAGGTGCCCAAATCCGACGGCGAAATTTTCGACCACTACCGCCACCGCCGCTGGCTGCCCTTGCTGGTGACCGGCCAGTTCGGTGAGAAAGAGGCCCGCGACATCGAGGCGAAACTCACGTCCGGGCTCATCCTGCATCCCATCTATCGGCGTTTCTATCCGGAGGGCGGGCTCGCCTCGCACATCATCGGTTACTCCGGCAGCGTCGGTAAACTACCCACCGGCCCGATCAATTTCAACGAGCCGCTGTGGGAGGAATCCGAAGGTCGCGCGGGCCTGGAAAAACTTTTTAACACCCAGCTCACCGGCGAGCCTGGCATGAAGCGGCTGCTCTTCGACGAGAGCGGCAACAAGCTGCTCGAAGAGCAAGTCAAGCGGCCGCGGCCCGGGGGGACCCTCGTCACCACCCTCAACCTCAGGTGGCAGAAGCTCGCCGAGGAAACCTTGCTCAAAGGTTGCCGCCGCGGCGCGTTCGTGGTGCTTGACGCGGTGACGGGCGAGGTGCTGGTGATGGCTTCGCGGCCGTCGTTCGACCTGAACAGTTTCATTCCCGGCATCAATGAGACAGATTTCAAAGCGCTCGAAGGCGACTTGTCGCAACCGCTTTTCGGCCGGGCGTTCCAGTCCGCCTATCCGCCGGCCTCTTCCTTCAAGCCCATCGTCGCGCTCGCCGCGCTCAACAACGGCACGGTGACGGCAAATTCCGAAGTTTACTGTCCCGCAGCCATCAACATCGGCAACGCGACTTTCAACAACTGGAATAAAAACCCCGAGGGCTCGATCAATGTGAAGCGCGCGCTGGCCCGCTCGTGCAACACCTGGTTCTATCAAGTCGGCATCGACGTCGGTCCCTCCGCCTTCCTCAGTCTTTCCCGCCGCCTCGGGTTCGGCGAGCGCAGCGGGCTGCCACTCATCGGTGAAAGCCCGGGCTTGGTGCCTAACGACGAGTGGATGCTCAAGAACGAAAAGCGCCGGATTCTCGACGGTGACACGGCGAATCTATCCATCGGGCAGGGAAGTTTGTTAGCCTCGCCGTTGCAAGTCGCGCAAGCGATGGCTGGGATCGCCAACGGCGGTGCCTTGCCCAAGCTCCAGCTCATCCGTCAGACGCAGGACACCCGCGGCCGCGTGGTCCAGGCCGCGGTGCCCGAGCGGAAGACCTGGCTCGGGATCGATGAGAAAGCCGTGGAAGTCGTCCGCCAAGGCATGAGCGACGTCGTCAATGGCGATGGCGGCACCGGTCACGGCGCGGCCCTCAGCTACACCACGCTCTGCGGGAAAACCGGAACCGCGCAATGGGGGCCGCCCGTCAAGGAACAGCGCCTCGCTTGGTTCGCGGGATTTCTGCCACAGGACAATCCGCGCTACTCGTTTGCTGTGCTTTACGAAGGCCGCCCCGGTGAAACCGTCTCCGGCGGACGGATGGCGGCACCGATGGTCCGCAAGTTTTTTGAAGGCATCAAAGACGACATCAAGGACGACATTGTGCCGCCGAAGAAGGCCTTGATCGTCATGCCGGAAGGCGTGCCGGCACCTACAGGCGAGGTGTTGCCGAACGATCCTGACAATGCCACGCCACCCGCCGCGATCCCGGTGGAAGGTCCACTCAAAGCACTTCCCGTCGAGCGGCTCGAGGTCGAACCGATTTCCGAAGGCCTAACGGAGGAGCGGCCGCGCGCCATCCGCGCGATTCCGGTCGGTGATGACGAGGTGATCGAAGAAGGTGTCGAGGAGCCGTGAGGAAAGTGGCTGGAGCGTCTCGCTCCAGACCGTGGTCCGGGCGTCTCGCCCGGAGTCCAAATGCGTGAGGCGAGACGCCTCCGCAACGGTCTGGCGCGAGACGCGCCAGCCACGTTCAAGCCTGGGAATTTTCCCCCACTATCAGGCGCGGCGGTCTCGAGGCTGCTGCTTCTATCACTCGATGTTCTGCACCTGCTCACGGATCTTCTCTAACTCGGTCTTCGCTTCGACGATGGTTTGCGCGATGGATGCGTCGTTCGCCTTGGAGCCGATGGTGTTGAACTCACGGAAAAGTTCCTGACAAAGGAAATCCAGCGCGCGTCCTGGCGGCTCGGCGGCGTCGAGGTATTCGCGGAATTTCGCGAAGTGCGAGTCGAGCCGGGTGATTTCCTCGCTCACGTCGCAGCGGTCGGCGAAGAGCGCGATTTCCTTGGCCACGCGCTCGTCGGCAGGATCGAGCTCGAGGCCGGCCTCGCGGAGACGCTTGGCGAGCAGTTCGCGCTGGCGGAGCGGGCGGCCGGGAGCTTCGGCGGCGATTTTTTGCGAGAAAGAAATGAGTGTGCCGAGGCGGGCGATGAAGTCGGCCTTGAGGTGCTCGCCCTCGCTGGAACGCATCGCGGCGAGCTGGGCGAGGGCGTCGGTTAGGGCGGGCTTGATCGCGTGCCACGCGACTTCGGCATCGATTTCACCGCTGCCCATCGTGATGAGGCCGGGCTGGCGGAGGTAGTCTGACGCCGCGGGAACCACCGGGTGGCCAATAGCTTCGCTCAAAGCGGTGAAGGCGGCGGCGAAGGCCTGCGCCAACGCCGGATCGATGCGGAAATCGGCGAGGGCGGTGTGGGCGCGCTCGAGATTGATGGCCACCTGGATGCGGCCGCGGGAAACCGTCGCGAGCACGGCCTGGCGAATGCGGGCGTCGAGTTCGTTGAGCTCGCGTGGCGCTTGCACGACGACTTCGGCCTGCTTGCGGTTGACGGCGCTGATCTCCACGGTGGCTTGCCATACGGCCGTCGCCGCTGAGCCGCGGCCGAATCCTGTCATTGAATGCATGGCCGGAGGATGAACATGGAACTTCGGACGTCCAACATCGAAGCGGGAAATTTTTCTGGCTTTCATCGTTCGATGTTGGACGTCCGATGATCGATGTTCGACGCTCCCGCATGGCGAAGGTGTTGGTAGGACTCTCCGGCGGAGTGGATAGCGCGGTGGCGGCGGCGCTGCTGGTGGAGCAAGGGCACGAGGTGGCGGCGGGCTACATGAAGAACTGGATCAACGACGAGGGGATTCCCGGCGATTGCCCGTGGGAGCAGGACATTAAGGATGCGCGTGCGGTCGCGAAATCGTTAGGGATTGAGTTCCGGGTCATCGACCTCATCGATTCCTACCGCGACCGCATCGTTGATTATCTCATTGAAGGTTATCGCTCCGGCATCACGCCGAACCCGGACGTGTGGTGCAACCGCGAGATGAAATTCGGCGTCTTTCTCGACTACGCGCTTTCCCAAGGATTCGAGCATGTTGCCACCGGTCACTATGCCCGCCGCCGAACCTTGAGCGGCGGCACCGCCGCCATTCTGCGCGGGGCGGATCCTAACAAGGACCAAAGTTATTTCCTCTCGCTGATGACGCAACACCAGGCGGCGCACGCGCTTTTCCCGACCGGGGAAATGCTCAAGCCGGAAGTTCGCGACGTGGCGCGGCGCTTCAATCTCCCGGTGGCGGAGAAAAAAGACAGCCAGGGAATCTGCTTCCTCGGCCAGGTGAAAATGAGCGATTTCCTCCGCCACTATGTCGCCGACACGCCGGGCGAAATCGTCGATCTATCAGGCAAGGTGCTCGGCGAGCATCGCGGGTTGCACCTCTACACACTCGGCCAGCGGAAAGGCCACGGCGTCGCCTCGCCGCGTGATGGCATGGCCTACGTCGTCGTCGGCAAGGACCCGGTGAAAAACCGCCTCATCGTCGGCTGGGACACCCAGGAATCCGCCGGCCTCTACGCCACCGAATGCACCGTCGGCACGCTTACCGCGCTCAACGAACCGTTCGACACCCGCCGCCTGATCGACGCCCAACCGCGCTACCGCGCCAAGGCCGAGCCCGCCACGTTAGAGCCGCTGGCAGGCGGGAAGATCCATCTCAAATTCCATCGCCCGCAACGCGCCATCGCCCCCGGCCAGATCTGCGCGTTCTACGAAGGTGGCAGGCTGCTAGGCGGCGGCGTTTTCGAAAGTGTCGGGTGCCCCCCAACTGGAACGCAGAATTGATTCCGCGCGAAAGTTGTCTTCTCCATCAGACCGGGAAATCCCCTCGATCTCATGACCATTCCATGACAATTCCTCTCAGGAAACCGGCTTCAGTCACCCCATGCACCTTAACTCCTTCCGCCTCGCCGCCGCGTGTCTGTTCCTCGCCACAGTCACCGCCCGCGCCGAAGAACCGCCACTCCGCGATCTCCTGCGCGACGGACTCTACTCCGACGCAATCCGGGTTCGGCGGCCCATCCCGCAGATGAGTTGCCAGGTTTTACCGGGCGCGGGTCGCCGTTCCAGTAGTTTTCCAACCCTCCGAAGACCCGCTCGACCGGGTTGTATTTGCTGTGATAGGGCGGATAGCACGCCGAGGGCGCTGAGTTTGCGGCGCAATGAGCGCTCGGAGGGAGCGGTTTGAGGATCGTAGCCTTTTTCTTCGATGAGTCGGCGGCGGGCTTCGCCGGCGGATTCACGGCACGCGCGGAAATTTCGAGAAGTCCGGGGGACGTTTTTCGAGGAAGGCTTGTTTCCCTTCGCGAGCTTCCTCGCTCATGTAGTAAAGGAGGGTGGCGTTGCCGGCGAGGTCTAGCAGACCCATCTGGCCGTCGCAGTCGGCGTTGAGTGCGGACTTGAGGCAGCGCAGGGCGAGCGGCGAGTGGGCGAGCATTTCGCGGCACCACTGGAGGGTTTCCTTTTCGAGGTCGGCGAGCGGGACAACGGTGTTCACCAACCCCATGTCGAGCGCTTGTTGTGCGTCGTATTGGCGGCAGAGATACCAAATTTCACGGGCTTTTTTCTGGCCGACGATGCGGGCGAGATAGCTGGAGCCGAGGCCGCCGTCGAACGAGCCGACCTTGGGGCCGGTCTGGCCGAAGCGGGCGTTGTCCGCGGCGATGGTGAGGTCGCAGACGATGTGCAAAACATGGCCACCGCCGATGGCGTAGCCGGCGACCATCGCGACGACGGGCTTGGGCAGGGAGCGGATTTTTTTCTGGAGATCGAGCACGTTGAGCCGCGGGACGCCGTCCTCGCCGAGGTAGCCGGCGTGGCCGCGGACTTTCTGGTCGCCGCCGGAGCAGAACGCGAGGTCGCCGGCACCGGTGAGGATGATGGCGCCGACTTTGGGGTCCTCGTGGGCGAGATCGAAGGCGACGAGCATTTCCTTCACGGTTTGCGGGCGGAAAGCGTTGCGCACTTCGGGCCGGTTGATGGTGATTTTGGCAATACTTCCCTCATCCGTTGTTTCGTATCGGATATCCTCGAATTCGCGCGCGGTGGTCCACATGGCGGGAGCTTGAATGATCCGCCGCTGCCCCGCAATGCGACAATCGGGGCGATTTTTTAATGCCCTTTGACACCCCCCCCCGGTTTTTGCATGTTCCCGCGCATGCAAGCCATGCAATTCGAGCAATCGGTCGTTTCGATCCTGAAACGCGACAAGAGATTTGATCCGCATGCCTACTTTTTTCTCAAGGACGCCTTGGATTTCACGCTCAAGCGGATCGCCGAATCCAACGGCGGCAAAGCGCGCCATGTTAGCGGGCCCGAGCTGTTGGAAGGTTGCCGGGATTACGCGCTGGAGCAATTCGGGCCGATGGCTTCCACGCTGATGACCGAGTGGAGCATCCGCAAATGCCAGGACGTCGGTGACATGGTTTTCAACCTCATCGATGAGCAGGTTTTCGGAAAGCAAGAATCAGATAGAAAAGAGGATTTTTCCGAGGTCTTCGATTTCGAGGCCTCGCTGATCGTCCCTTTCTTGCCGAAGAGCCGGGCCGCGGCACCGAAGCAAGCGCGTCGCTCGGAGCGTGCGATTTCCTAACCCGCAGGCAAATTTGGTGGTGGCGGCGGCATCCATTTGGGGGCTTTCGGCGTCACGTCCATGCGCGCGGCGACGATTGCCACGCCCAGCAATCCGGCGGCTCCGCCCCAGCCGACTGTGAGCGCCGTGACCAGTCCGAGGATGAACGGCGCGAAGACGAGCAGGCCGATGATCATTCCGCTAGGCTGCACCTCGTAGGCCATCACCGCCAGCCGCAGGCGCGAGCGGGCCAGCGCGAGACCGATCAGTGAGTAGCAGCCCACCGCCGCGAGCGCGGTGAAATGATAGATCCAACCGCAGCCGCCGCTTTGCGCGCCGATCCCTAGCAACGGCACACCGCAGCCAACTGCCATGGACGCGATAAATAATACCAGCACCAGCACCCGCACGCCGGTTTTTTCAAATGCCGACGCGCCAATGGCGCCCGCGCTGATCATGGCGGAGCCGCCTAACACCGTTCCGGCGCAGGCCGCTTCATGCCACCATTCGATGCCGCCGACCATGTAGCGCACCACCACGTAGGGTAGCAGGGAAATGAAAGTCAGCGCGCAAAGCCCCCACAACGTGATGAATTTCCCGAAAACGACTTTCCAGCGGTCCAGTTTGGTAAGCAGGAGCAGCTCGTGATTTCCTTCCTCAAGCTCCTGGCCCATCAGGACGAGGCCGCCCAGCGGCATGACTAGCAGGCAGATCGCGGAGACGAGCATCCAGAAGGGGCCGGAGGTCCAGAGCAGCGAGAGGTTCAGCGCGCCGGTGTATTCCGTGCTCTCCGCGGCGTGGCCGAGTTGGAATTCCGCGGCCATCGCCACCACGGCGAACAACTGGATGCCCAGAAACGGATAGACGAAACTGCCGCGCCGCAAACTCTGCCGCAGCTCCTTGGCCGTCATCGGGTCGAAGCCCTCGGGCAAATCGTTTTTCCACACCGTTTCCAATAGGGCGAACCTCTCAGCTTGCGGCCGCCGGCGCAAGCGCGCGGGGCGGGGGAATGTGTCCCAACTGTCTCAGTTGGAAGCGGAGCTTTGGAATCCGACTGAGACAGTCGGAACACATTCGACAAAGCGGGTCCGCAGTGATTTTCTGGCGGCGATGATGGATGGCTCACTGCTCGTGCTCGGGATCGCCGGACCGGAACTTTCTTCGGAGGAGGCAGCGCTTTTCCGCAAGCTGCAACCGGCGGGGTACATTCTTTTCACCCGCAACATCGTCTCCGCCGAACAAACACGGAAGCTCACCGATGACCTTCGCGACTTGTCGTCCGAAACGCCGATCATCGCCATCGACCAGGAAGGCGGGCGGGTGACGCGGACCAGGGAAATCGCCCCGGCGGCACCTTCCGCTCCGGCGCTCGCGGCCAAGGCGGACATGTTGAAAATCGCGGAAGCGGGGGCTTTCACTGGCGACTTGCTGCGCCTGCTAGGTTTCAATCTGAACTTCGCCCCGGTGCTCGATCTCGATCATTTCCCGGAGAACCAGAACGCGCTGCGGGGCCGTTGCTGGGGGCGCGATCCGCAGCGTGTCATTAATTACGCCGGCCACTGGAACCGCTGGCTGCGGAAGCGCTCCATCGCGAGCTGCGCGAAACATTTTCCCGCTGGCGGTCGGGCGCAAGCCGATCCGCACCACGATCTGCCGTCGTCGCCGGCGACTCTCGAGGAGTTGCTCCGTGAGGACGTGATCCCCTACACCGCGCTGATGCCGGAGCTGGACGCGATCATGCTGGCGCACGTCGAATTTCCTAACATCGACCCGGATTTCCCGGCCTCGCTATCGCCGCGGATCATCCGGCGCTTTCTCCGCGACCAGCTCGGGTTCGACAAGCATCTCGTCCTAACCGACGACCTCGACATGGGCGCGATCACCACCCGCTACGGCCGCGGTCAGGACGTAAAGCTCGCCATCGAAGCGGGCAATGATCTGGCGCTGATTTGCCACCGCACCGACACGGCGGAAATCGCGGCGCGGGCGATCGCCGAGCTGCCACACTGGATGACCGAGGACGCGCGCGAGCGGGTGGAGAAATTCCGCCGCAAGCTCTGCGGCCCGCTCGTCTGGTCGGACAAGAAATGGCGGGAAACCTGCGAGTCGCTCGCCAAGCTGGCGGCCGAGGTTCCTGAAATCGAGATCACGCAGTCCGGCAGTCCGGTGGCGAATTACTGAGCCACTTCACTTTCCCAGCACCCAGGAAATGTGCGGGGTGTAGAGGTCGGGCTCTAGCAGGAACGAGTCGTGACCCTTGTCGGAATGCACGATGATGTGCATGACATCAACCTTGGCTTCCTCCAGGTGCTTCACCAGCTCCGCCTGCTCTTCCGGATAGAAACAGAAGTCGGAGTCGATCGAGAAGACGAGCCAGCGTTGGCCTGCCAGACGCGCCCGCTCGAACAAATCGGCGGGCGTTTCCGCGTCGCCTTCCTGAGTGGCGTCGTAGCGCGACCACAAGTCGATGATCCGCAGATAAGTGTTAGCATCGAAGCGGCGGACGAATTTTTTCCCCTGATGGAGCATGTAGCTCTGGAACTGGTCGCGCACGCGGTACCAAGCGAGCACGTCATCCGGCTGCACGACGTCCTGCCGCGCGCGGCGCTCGATGGCGTCGAGATGGACGAAGGTTTTGTGAGAAATCATGCGGGCGAGCACGAGGCCGTAGAGCGGGGCCTCGCCGTCGTAGTAGTCGCCGCCGTTGAAATGCGGGTCGTTTTCGATCGCAAGGATTTGCTCGAACAGGATGAGCCGGTTGAGGACTGTGGTTTTAAATCCCGAGGCGATGATGATCACGTTGTGGACGCGCTCGGCGAAGCGCGTGGCGAACGTCAGCGCGACCAAACCGCCGACCGACGGGCCGACCACCGCGTTCAACGAGTGGATGCCGAAGTGATCTAGCAGCGAGATGAAAACCTCCACCTGGTCCGCGGCAGTGACCGCAGGGAACGAGGAGCCCCAGGGTTTTCCCGTCTCCGGATCAATGGACGCCGGGCCGGTGCTGCCGTAACAGCCGCCGAGGTAGTTCGCGCAGATGACAAAGTATTTGTCCGTGTCGATGGCCTTGCCGGGCCCGATCATTCCTTCCCACCAGCCTTCGTGCATTTCCGGTTGCCAGAGTTCGCCGACGCCTTCGATGCTCGGATTAAGGCCGAGCGCGTGGTGGGAGCCGGACAGCGCGTGGAAGAGGAAAATCGCGTTAGAGCGTGCGCCGTTGAGCTCGCCCCAGGTTTCGTAGGCGAGCGTGATTCCCGGCAGCAATCCCCCCTCGCGCAACCGCACCGGGTCGGCAGGACTTCCGGTTTGGAAAAATTGAGTGTGAGTCTCGGCGGCCATGCGCGGAGCCTAGACGGCGTCCGCCATCGAAGGCAAGGGCGGGAACGCCCCTGGGTGTCACTGAGAATGATTGGCAACCATAAGGGGAGGGAGTGGACATTTTGTCCACTTGCCGATGCGCGGCAAAAAGCGCAAGCGCGAAGCTCATCTCTTTCTTTTCCCATCGTCCAGGCGGACAAAAATGTCCGCCCCCCTCATGGCAGCCTCTTGCCAGCCGGGCGGGTGAGGGCTATCGATTGGAACTTCCCCGCTCCATGAAATCCGCGCTCCTTCTGTCAGTTTCCCTCCTGCTCTGCGCCTGCGGTCCCGCAAATGGCCCGAGCCTCGCCGCCGCAGGTTCCGCGCCGGCGCAGGGCGGCCTCGAATTTCTGCCGAAAGAAGCTGAGAAAGGCACCTTGTTCAACTACTACCAGCCGAAAAACCCGTCGAAGTGGCGGAACAACTGGACCTCCAAGCTCGATCTCACTGGCGTCTCGTGGAACGACTCGCGGACGGCGACGCTGATTTCTCCCAACCACGTGGTGATGGCCGCGCACTTCGCGCGGCCAGCGAACGTGTCGGTGATGTTTCATGACAAGCACGGCAAGCCCCACGAGCGCTTCATTTCATCGGTGAAAATGCTCTCAAACGTGGGCGACATCACCGTGGCCAAGCTGAACCTGCCGCTGCCGCCGGAGGTTAAATTCTACCAGCTTGCCAGCGCGGGCGACGCCACCGTCGGGCGGCCGGTCATCGTTTCGGACCAGACGAGCACGCTCTCTGTGCACCAGATCGAGGCGATTTCCGGCGGGGTCGTGCGGCTGGAATTCGTCCCCGGACTGAATCCGCTCTATCGGCGGAATCTAATCGTCGGCGACAGCGGCAACCCGTCGTTCTTGTGGAAAAACGGCGACCTCGTCCTGCTCGAAACGCACACCACCGGCGGCCCCGGAGCGGGTCCGTTTTACGGCGAACCGCAGGTGCAGGCGGCCATCCGGGCCGCGATGGCCGAACTCGGCCGCTGAAGGAATGGCCGCGCCGGACCCGCGGTTTCCCGGCATCCGGGCTTGGCAGCACCCTCACACCGGGCATTCTCCCCGCGTCTTTCTTCCCTCTTCCGATGTCTCCTGAACAACAACTCGCCCAACTCACCGCCGGCACCGCCAAAGTCCTCTCCGAAAAGGAACTGCTGGAAAAACTCCGCCTCGGCCGCCCGCTGCGCATTAAGCTCGGCGTCGATCCCACCGCCCCGGACATCCACCTGGGCCACACCGTCGCACTCGAGAAACTCCGCCAGTTCCAACTTCTCGGCCACCACGCCGTGTTGCTCATCGGCGACTTCACCGCCACCGTCGGCGACCCGACCGGCCGCTCGTCCACCCGCCCGCCGCTCACCCGTGACGAAGTGTTAGTCAACGCCGCCACCTACACCGACCAGGCCTTCAAGATTCTCGACCGCTCGAAAACCGAGGTCGTTTACAACGGCGACTGGTTCCGCAAGATGACCTACGAGGAAATCCTCAAGCTCAACGGCCGCGTCACCCTCCAACAGATGCTCCAGCGCGAGGACTTCCGCACCCGCCTCGATGCCGGCCAGGAAATCCGCCTCCACGAGCTTCAATACCCCATCATGCAAGGCTGGGATTCCGTGGAAATCCGCGCCGACGTCGAAATCGGCGGCACCGACCAGCTCTTCAACATCCTCGTCGGCCGCGACCTCCAGAAAGAAGAAGGCCAGCCGCAGCAGGTCGTCATGGTCATGCCCCTGCTCGAAGGCCTCGACGGCGTTAGGAAGATGTCCAAATCCTACGGCAACTACGTCGGCGTCAGCGACGCGCCGCAGGAAATGTTCGGCAAGCTCATGAGCGTGTCCGACGAACTGATGGACCGCTACTACTTGCTACTGCTAGGCCAGGCCCGTGATCCCAACGGCCACCCGATGGACGCCAAAAAGTCGCTCGCCGAAAAACTCACCAGCCGCTACCACGGAGAGGAAGCCGGCCCCACAGCCCGCGCCGATTGGGACACGCGCTTCTCCAAAAAAGACCTCGCCGCCGCCGAGCTTCCCGAGCTTCCCCTTGCGGACCTCCCCGCCGATCTAGCTGTCTTAAGCCTCACCGCCCACGCCTTCCAAGCCGCCTACGGCTTGGAGAAATCCAACGGCGAGTTGAAAAAGCAATTCATCACCACCGGCTCCGTCCAGCTCAACGGCAAAAAACTAACGGACCCCAACGCCGCCATCACACCCGGCACCGGCGACGTTCTCAAGCTCTCGAAAAAGCATGCTGTTAGATTTGTCTGAGATGCGGAATAAGGAGCGTCGGCATCTCGCGGCGTTGTATCCTTGCGCGGAGACCTGACGGGCAAGATTCCGCAACTCGCTCGTGATCGATGCCCAGTCGTCCGGCCCCGCTTCCAGCAAGTGCATGAAAGGAATCTTGGACCAGTTGACCCGCATTCGGTGATAACCGCGAAAAAAAGGACCGATCGCGTCGATGATAAAAAGTTTCGTTGCCAACGCAAAGAGCACTTCCCCCCGGTGGCGCTGCTTTTTTAAGCGAGCCGACCATTTCCCTTGGCGAAAACCGGTCGCCGCATTAGAAAACCCGCGCCATGACTCGCTCCTCTATTGAATTCGCTGCGAAGATCTACATCGTCGCTTTGACCGTCGTCTTTATTTGGACGGTGACCAAGGTTCTGGCGCAGCTCGGCTGGATGTGATCATTTCCACTCCACGGCGACTTCGGCGACCCGACCGCTTTTGTCGTCGTATTTAAGCAGCCCGTGCTCAAGGGCGTATTCGTGAACGCACTTGGTGACCTTCACATCGAAGGCACAGTATTCGGCGATTTTCTTGAGCGGCTCGAACTCGCCGGATTTCTTGTGATCCTGCCACCACCGCAGCGCGTCGAGGCCGTCGGCAGTCTTGCCGGTGCCGAGCGAGGCGGAGGCCACGGAGTCGAGCTTGAGGCGGAAACCGACGATTTTTTCGAGTTCGAGCATCATGTCGAGATTGAGCGTTTGCTCGCCGAGGGTGTGGAAAACGTAGGGCTGGAGGACAGGATAATCGAATTGTAGGTGATTCCAGCCGACGACGAGATCGGCGCGGACCAGTTCCTCGCCAAGCTTTTCCATCTCGTTTTCCGCGTAAATTTCGTAGGTCCCGCGGGCGGTGCTGTAGGTCACGCCGACGGAGACCTGCATCTTGTCCTTGTGCATCGAGCCGCCGACGTCGCCGAAGCTGCGTTGGGTTTCCAAGTCGAAATAAACGATGTTTTTGCCGGCCACGCGCGTTTCTAGTCGAGAGCACGGGCACCCGGCAAGTGTGATGGCACCCTTCGCCGGATTTGGCGTAAAAGCGTCTCACAACCTCTCCAACACGCGGATCCAGCCGTGCAGCAGCGCGTGCCGTCCGGGGCCTTCCACCTCCAGCCGCAATTCTGGCAGGACGTGCGCGGTGGCCATCAAAGTCTTGCTTTTGGCTTCGTGAAGCACCAGTGATTCGACAAATTTCCTCCCTGCCAAATGGTGCAGCGTGCCGCGCTCGACCATGATGACGCTGCTAGACGGTGCATCCATCTTCGGGAAAATTCCTGGCGTGAAATCGGCTAACGACACCGACTCGATCGCCCGTAGCGCCAGCAGTCGGGCGCGGAATTCACGCAGGCTCCGCGCCACTTCACCGCTCGCACCGCGGATCAGCACGGGTAGCGTGTTCATGGTAAATCCTGCGGTCCCCGGCTGCGGCGCACCGGCGCGCAATTGCTCGACGATGACCACATCGGTAGCGGAAATTTCCATCAGCGCCTGGCCCCAGGCCCAGATGAGAATGGTCGCGGCGGTCACCTCCATTGCCACCGCCATTGACTCCAGATGCTGCGGGAAAATTTTCCCCATCAAACGCACCGCAGGCGTCGCAGCCTCAGCGGGGAAATTCATTTCTAGCGGATCCGCCGCGCCCTCGCGGAAGATCTGCTCCGCCAGTGCCAGCGCTTCCGCCGTGGGTGCGGTCCATACCGCGATAGCCAGCGCATCGGGATTGCCGCCCCCAAGGCGTTCGAAAAAATGTACCAATACCCGCGCAAGCGACCTGCCATCTAGCAGCGCGTGGTGGAAGGTCCAGATGAACCGCCCCGCCTCCGGCCACCACACCGCCCGCCACGGGACCTCGTGTGGCGCCAGCAACGGCCGGCGGCGGTCCGCCTCCCGCCAGCTTTCCCATGATAACGGCAGCGATTCCCGCAGGTTCAAAAAGCTCTGCGGAGTCACGAGTTCCCGGCCCACGGCATTGCCGTTAGCCGTGGCGAACGCGACTCTCAGCGCCGCCGTTCGGGCGACGGTTTCCTCCCAGGCCGCAGCCACCCGCTTGCGCACCGGACCGCGCGCGAAGAGGATTTCTACCTGTTCGACATGGTGCCCGGCGGCGGGCTCCGCGAGCGAATCCCGCAACATCACCCGCTGCAATGGCGCCAGAAGAGGCGGTGGATCGGGTGTGAAACTCATTTTCTGCGGCCACCTTGGCATTTCGACCGAAATCATCCAGCCAAACCCAAGCACCGCGCTTCAGAACAAGGCTGCTAGCTTTTTAACCTGCGTGTGGCTGATCGCGAGGAACACGTTTTCACCGTCCTGCCACTGCGCCGACGCCCAATCCCCGTTTTGCGCCAGAATCGGACGATCCTTCTCCGGCAGTTCCCCACTTACGTCTTCGCGCCGGAAAATCACCACATGCACCACCCCGTTCTCGCCCTCGTCGAAGCAAATGAGCGAGCCGCGCTTGCCGTCGATCACCAACTCCCGGCAGCCGATTCCCTTCACGTCCCGAAGCCCCGGCGGCAGGCAACCGGCACAAGGCAATTTGCGCTCCTCCAGGTGACGGACCAACAAACGATGATCCTCGCGCTTCTCGTCCAGACTGAACAACGGCGATTGATAGGTCCGGATAAAACCCGCCTGCACGGCTTCGATCGGGACCGGCCCGGTCCTCACCACCGCCACCGGACGCGTGACGAAAAACGCCAGCGCGATGCCGGCCGCCGCGGCTAACGGAATCGCCGCGCGCCTGAAAAACGACACCCTCACGACCCCGCGGGTTCCCGTCTGCTCCATCGCGGCGATCACTTGGTCGCGGAAAAACACCGGAGGCTGGAGCGACGCCAGCGCGCCGATCCAGGCCGCGTCGTGCATGTCCTCCGCCTGCGGAAAATCCCCGCGCTCGCCGGCCAGACAGGCGAAAATATCCTCGCGCAGATGGCCCGGCAAATCCACCGAGCCCAGCGCAACCGCGAAGCCCGCATCGAAGGCCCGCTCGCCTGCCAGCCACTCGCCAAGTTCGCGGTTTTCCAGCGCTAACTTGAGCGCTTCCTTGAAATCCGGATCGCCCGCGTCCGCGCCGTCGGGCCGGAAACTTTGCAACACGAAGCGGGCCTGTTCCTTATCCATGGCGGACTTCCTCCCGTTGCATTTGAAGCACGTTTTTCGGCGCGCTCGACGGCTCCGCGCTCATCCGCTGCCGGAGGATTTCCTTACCCCGCGAAAGCCGCGACATCACCGTCCCGATCGGAATATCCAAAATCTCGGCGATCTCCTTGTAGCTGTGCTGTTGGAGATAGAAAAGCGCCAGCGGCGCGCGGTAGGATTCATCCAGCGCGCCTAGCAGTTCCACTGCGCGTTGCCCGTCCATCTGCCGCTCCGCGTCGGCTTCAGAGGTGAGCATTGCCTCCGCTTTTTCCTCGTCCAGCGGCTCGTCGGAAAACTTCGCCGCCCGCCTGCGCTGGCTCAGAAACTCCCGGTGCAACGTGGTGAATAGCCACGTCTTCGCCTTCGAGCGGTCGCGCAGCTGGCTGTTTTTGGCCGCCCAGATGCAAAAGGTTTCCTGCACCAAATCCGCCGCCCGGTTCACATCACGGGTCAATGACATCCCGAAGCGAAACAACGCTTGGTAATGGGCATCAACTAACTCTTCAAACTCACTCATCGGCAATCATGGGAGTTTTGGAAAATATTTCTATTCCAAAAATTTCCCAAGACGCCCGCCAGCTCAGCTCTTGTCCGCCGCAAGCCACTCCACTTCCTTCGCGTCCTTCCACAAATCTTCCAATCCATAGTATTCGCGCAGCTCGTCGCTCATCACGTGGACCATCACATCGATGTAATCCAAGACCACCCACTTGGTATCGGCCTTGCCCTCGGTCATCGTCGGCTTGACGCCGTGAACTTCCTCCACCTTGCCGGCCACGTCGCGCAGAATTGCCCGCAGCTGCGGCATCGAAGAACCCGAGCACACCACCATGTAGTCCGTCAGGTTCGAAACCCCGCGCATGTCCCACACGCGGATGTTTTCCGCCTTCACTTCATCGGCCGCCTTCGCGCAAGCCAGAGCCAGTTCTTCACCTTGTATCGCCATAATGTCCCCTCGGGGAGCGGCAAGCTAATCCATGTCTCCCGCTCACACCAACCCAAAATTCCAGCGGCGCTTTCCGGCAGACTCGTCCGCGCCTGGCACCCAGAATGATCCTCGTCTTTTCTCCCATGGGCTTGACGCGGCGGCGGGATCGGGGAATCTCGCCACTGATTGCCACCAAGTGCTGACATTTCATCGTTCCTCGGGGATTCCCGCTGGCGGGACCGCTTCGACGACGAAATCCTTGCCGCCGCGAATTCCCTTGTTAGCAAGGTGAGGGATTTGCGGACGGAGGAAACCGCGCCGGGCTCGGTGAGTCTGCTAGGCATGGTCGCGAAGGACGAGGCGGAGGTGAATCTCTGGCAGTCCGGTAGCAGCTGGGAGTTCGAAACCTTCTGCTCCTGCGATATCGGAAATTTCTGTCACCACGCGGCGGCGCTCCTCACCAAAGCGGCGAAGGAGCGCGATCCGTCCCGGCTGCAAGGCCGCGGGATCGCCGGGGCGGTCGCCGCCGCCTTGCCAACCGCGCGGGAGCTGATGCATGACCCGCCGCCGGATTTGCCGCGGCTGCGGATGGATGCGCGCTTCGAACTGCGGGTGAACCGCGAACCCGTGGACAAGGCGACGCGGCTGTTATTGCAGTCGCTCGGCCAGCCGGACGTGGACTTCTGGATCTCCGCCGAGGCCTCGGTGGTATACGGGCCCCACCGCAGTTCATTGCGCTCCAGCGCGCCGGACTGGGTCAGCTCGACCACGCACGAAGGGCAAGCCGCGATCCTCCAGCACGACGCCGCCGCAGAAAACGCCGCCACCCAACAACTCCGAGACACCGGTCTGTCGTCGCTGCAATCGAACTCCGCGTGGAAATTTCTCCTCAACCTGAAGTCCCGTGATACCAGCCAATCGAAGGGCCCGGACCGCTGGTTTCCCGATCCCGGCCGCGTCCCGACCGACGCATTCTGGCACCAGTTCCGCGGCGAAATGGTCGCGAAGTTAGAAGGACTCGGCTGGCTCGTAACAGTGTCGGATAACGTCGGCCACCGCGTCCACGAAGCGGACCCGGCGCGATGGCAGAGCTCGCTCGATCCCGGCGACGGCGGCTGGTTCAGTCTGTCCGTTGGCTTCGACGTCGCCGGCCAGCGCTACGATCTGCTACCGATCCTCGCCGGGTTGCTAGAAAATGATTTCCTCGAGGAAACTCTCGACCGCCCGGACAACGGCCACATTTACGCGCCCTTGCCGGACGGCGACGCGCTGAAACTCCCGATCGGCCGGGTGCGCAAAATCCTCAATCACCTGTCCGCGCTGATCGATCCGAAATTCCCCGACAAGGCGCGCCTGCACGCGCTCGACGCCGCGTCGCTCAGCGGCTTGGACGGGCTCGGCATCGACACCCCGCCGCAACTCGCCGCGCTGGCGGCCAAGCTCAAGGACTTCTCCGGCATCGATCCGGTGCCGACGGCGACCGGCCTGCAGGCGACCCTGCGCGACTATCAGCTAGCGGGATTCCACTGGATGCAGTTCCTCGCCCGCCACGGGCTTCACGGAATTCTAGCCGATGACATGGGCCTCGGAAAAACCCTCCAGACGCTCGCCCACATTCTCACCGAAAAACAAGCCGGCCATTCGCGCGGCTTGCCGACGCTGGTCATCGCACCCACCTCCGTCGTCCCGAACTGGCGGGCGGAAGCACTCAAGTTCACGCCGGACCTCCGCGTGTTAGTCCTCAACGGCCCGGAGCGGAAAAAATATTTCCGCTCCATCCCCCACGCCGATGTCGTCCTAACGTCATTTGCCCTGCTCCAGCGCGACATCGACAAACTGGCGACCGTGTCGTTTCACATGGTCGTACTTGACGAGGCGCAGTATATCAAGAATCCGCGCTCGAAGATAGCGCAGGCGGCTTGCAAGCTGGATGCAAGGAGCCGGCTTTGCCTATCTGGCACACCCATCGAGAACCACCTCGGCGAGCTGTGGAGCCTGATGAATTTCCTTCTCCCCGGCTTCCTCGGCACCGAAGACGCCTTCAACAAGCGCTTCCGCACGCCCATCGAAAAAGACGGCGACATGGAACGCAACGCCGTTTTGAAATCGCGCGTCGCGCCCTTGATCCTTCGTCGCACCAAGGATCAGGTCGCCAAAGAACTCCCACCCAAAACCGAACTCGTCCACCTCATCGAGCTCAACACCGGCCAAAAAGACCTTTACGAAACCGTCCGCGCCACGATGAACAAACGCGTCCGCGAAGCTATCGCCGCGCGCGGCATCGAGCAGTCGCAGATCGTGTTCCTCGACGCCCTACTCAAGCTGCGTCAAATCTGCTGCCATCCGAAGCTGCTGCCAGAAGACTACTCGAACGACGTCTTGGAATCCGCGAAGCTCGATTTCCTCACCGAGCTGCTCGCCGTGCTCATCGAGGAAGGCCGCCGCATCCTGTTATTCTCGCAGTTCACCAGCATGCTCGCGTTGATCGAGGCGCATCTGGTGAAAGAAAAAATCCCGTATTTGAAACTCACCGGCGCGTCAAAAGACCGCGGCAAACTGGTCGAAGATTTCCAAAACGGCAAAGCCCCGGTCTTCCTCATCTCGCTCAAAGCGGGCGGCACCGGGCTCAACCTAACCGCCGCCGACACCGTCATCCATTACGACCCGTGGTGGAACCCCGCCGCCGAGGCGCAGGCGACGGACCGCGCCTATCGGATCGGCCAGAACAACCCGGTCTTCGTCCACAAATTGCTCTGCCAAGACACCGTCGAGGAGCGCATCCACAAGCTCCAGCAGGAAAAAGGCAAACTCGCCGCCGGCATCCTGGCGGACGCCGACATCTCCACCCGCCTCGACGCCGCGACGGTGCGCGCTTTGTTGGATCCGTGATCCACACCACCCTTGCAAAACGTTGTGCCTGGCTGGAAGTCCGCTATCTTCCGGCAGACCGATGAATGCCGAACTCCCACCACCGCAGGTGTCCACGGGCGTCGTTTTCGAAGCCCATGACTTGCGGAAAATCTACCACACCGGCGAGCTCGACGTGGTCGCCCTCGGCGGCGTGGACTTGGAGCTCAACGCCGGCGAACTCGTCTGCCTGCTCGGCGCGTCCGGCAGCGGGAAATCCACCCTGCTCAACATTCTCGGTGGTCTCGACGTGCCCACATCCGGGAATTTGATCTATAAAGGCTGGCCTCTCGACGGTTCGGACGAGAACACGCTCACGCTCTTCCGCCGCAACTGCGTGGGATTCGTTTTCCAATTCTACAATCTTATCCCCAGCCTAACCGCCCGTGAGAACGTTGCGCTCATCACCGCCATTTCGCGCGACCCGATGACGCCGGAAGAGGCGCTCGACATGGTCGGCCTGAGCGGTCGGATGGACCATTTCCCCTCGCAGCTTTCCGGCGGCGAGCAGCAACGCGTTGCCATCGCCCGCGCCATCGCGAAGCGGCCGGAAGTCTTGCTCTGTGACGAACCGACCGGCGCGCTCGACGTCACCACTGGCATCGTCGTGCTGGAAGCCGTGGAACGCATCAACCGCGAGCTCGGCACGCTCACCGTCATCATCACCCACAACGCCGTCATGGCCGAAATGGCCGACCGCGTGCTGCATCTTTCTGATGGGAAAATCATCAGCTCTCATCGGAACGAGGTGCGCTTGCCCGCTTCGCAGCTGAAATGGTGAACCGCATGAAAGTTGAGAGTCTGAAGTTGAGAGTTGAGAGCAAGAGTCGGGCTTCCGCATTTCCTCTCCTCTTCACTCTCAACTTTAAACCATCAACTCTCAACCTCTTCTCCAAGTGATCTCTCCGCTCGACAGGAAACTCCTGCGAGACCTCGCCAAAATGAAGGGCCAGGTCTTCGCGGTGAGTCTCGTGATGGCCTGCGGGCTGGCAATGATGATCATGACGCGCAGTCTGATCATGACCTTGGAGACGACCCGCACCACTTACTATCAGCGCTACGCAATGGCCGACATTTTTGCGACGCTCAAGCGCGCGCCGCTGTCCGTCGCCGACCAGCTCGCCACCCTGCCCGGCGTGGCCACCGTGGAGACCCGCGTGGCGGTGGATGTGACGTTGGATCTACCAGGTTTATCCGAACCCGCCACCGGCCACATCATTTCCCTGCCGGACGACGGCGGACCCCAAAAGCTCAACCGGCTGTTTCTCCGCAGCGGCCGCATGCCCCGCAGCGACGAGCGCCGCGAGGTGGTGCTCGGCGAGTCCTTCGCCAACGCGAACGGCCTGCAGCCCGGCGATTCCCTCGTCGCCGTGATCAACGGCCGCCGCGAGACGTTGCAAATTTGCGGCATCGGTCTCTCCCCGGAATTCGTGTTCGAGGCGCGCGCAGGCGAAACCCTGCCGGACCACAAACGCTTCAGCGTGATCTGGATGAACTACCGCGCGCTCGCCGTGGCCTACAATCTCGACGGCGCTTTCAATGATGTCTGCATCGATCTCGCACCCGGCGCATCGCCCGAGCCGGTCATTGAGGAAATGGACCGCGTGCTCGCCCCATACGGCGCGGGCGGTGCTTTCCTTCGTAAGGAGCAAGCGTCCGCCCAACGGCTAGATGACGAGCTGCGGGTGCTGCACTCGCTGTCAGTCGCTTATCCGTTAGTGTTTCTCAGTGTGGCCGCGTTCATGGTGAACGCGGTGCTGGCGCGGATCGTCCGCTTGCAGCGCGAGCAAATTGCCCAGATGAAAGCGCTCGGCTACTCGTCCTGGCAGGTCGGCGCGCATTATCTAAAATTTGTTCTCGTCATCGGCGTGCTCGGCACGTTGATGGGCGGCATCGGCGGCAGGCTGCTAGGCGCGGGGCTGGTCGATCTTTACACAATTTTTTTCCGCTTCCCATCGCTGGTCTTCACCATGGATTACAGCGCGCTCGGGCTGGCGCTTCTCGTCAGCCTCGGCGCTTCGGTGCTCGGCGTGCTAACGGTCGTCTGGCAGGCGGTGAAGCTGCCGCCGGCCGAGGCGATGCGGCCGGAGCCGCCGGCGGATTTCAAGCCGTCGCTCATCGAGCGCATCGGGTTGATGCGATTTTCCAGCCCGACCTTGCGGATGGCGGTGCGCAACATCGAGCGCCGCCCGTGGCAGGCGATCTTCACCGCAGCCGGCCTTGCGCTCGCCACCGGCTTGATGGTGCTGCCCGGCGCGATGAGCGACAGCATTGACTACCTGCTCACCTTCCAGTGGAACAGCCAGCAGCGCCAGGACGTCGCGGTTTTCCTCACAGAACCCGGCTCCGGCCGCGGCCTCCACGATCTCGAGCACCTGCCCGGCGTGATCCGCGCCGAGCCGATCCGCAGCGTGCAGGCGCGGTTGAAATTCGGCCACCGCGAGCGGAAACTTTCGGTCACTGGCATCGCGCGGGACGCGAATCTGAACCGCTTGCTAGACGATCAAGGCCACGCCATCACCATGCCGGAAGACGGTCTGCTGATGTCGGAAATGTTGGCGAAAGTCATCGGCGCGCGCATCGGCGACGAAGTGGAAGTTGAGGTGTTGGAGGGTCGGCGTCCGGTGCTCCACATCCCCATCCGCGGCCTTGTCACCGACTTTGCGGGAGTCGCCGCGTACATGGATATTTCCGCCCTGCGGCGCTTGATGAAAGAGGGTGAGACAGTGAACGGCGCTTACCTAACGCTCGATCACAAGCGCTGGGACGAGTTCATGCGCACCCTCAAAGACACCCCTCGCGCCGCGGTGGTGATGGTCAAGCGCGACCAGCTCGCCGCCTTTCGCGAGACCACTGGCAAGAGCATCGGCATCATTCGCAAGTTATACTTCGTGCTTGCCACCATCGTCGCCTTCGGGGTGGTTTATAACAGCGCGCGCATCGCCCTGTCCGAGCGCAGCCGTGAGCTGGCCACTTTGCGCGTGGTCGGTTTCAACCTGGCGGAAGTCCGCCGTGTGCTCGTCGGCGAGCTGGCGATTTTAGTGTTAGCCGCGCTGCCCGTCGGCCTGCTCTTCGGCCGCGGGTTGGCCTTGTTCATCATGTCGTCCTTCAGCACGGAGACAGTGCGGCTGCCCATTGTGATCAATTCCTCCACCTACTCCATCGCCATCCTCGTGGTTCTAACGGCATCCGTCCTCTCCTTCGCCCTTGTCAGCCGGATGATCGCGAAACTCGACATGGTCGGTGTCTTGAAAGCGCGGGATTGACCAGCCCGAGTTGCCGCGTCTGGCAAAGGAGTCCAGGGCTTCAGCCCGTCTTCATCGGTTCATGAGGCGGACTGAAGTCCTGGACTACTTTTGACGACCGGCCTCACCGGCACGCCGCGCTCGGCGAAATGGCGCTTGGCCTCGCCGACGGTGTGCATGCCGAAGTGGAAAATGCTGGCTGCTAGCACGGCATCGGCTTTTCCGGCGTTGAGGACGTCCACCATGTGATCGAGATTTCCCGCGCCGCCGCTGGCGATGACCGGGATGCCGATGGCGGAGGAAACTGCGGCGGTTAGCTCGATGTCGTAGCCGGCTTGCGTGCCGTCCGAGTCCATGCTTGTTAGGAGAATTTCGCCGGCTCCGCGCCGCCACACTTCCTTGGCCCACTCGACGGCGTCAATCCCGACCGGCGTGCGTCCGCCATGGGTGTAAACGCCCCATTTCCCCGGTCCTTCGCGCTTCGCGTCAATGGCGACGACGATGCACTGGCTGCCGAATGCCTTGGCTCCGGCGTCCACGAGTCCCGGATTGGTAACGGCGGAGGTGTTGACGCCGACCTTGTCCGCGCCCGCCAAGAGCATTTCACGCATGTTTTCCACCGTGCGGATGCCGCCGCCGACGGTTAGCGGGATGAAGCATTTTTCCGCGGTGCGGCGCACCACCTCGACCATCGTGTTGCGGTTGTCCGAGGAGGCGGTGATGTCGAGAAAGACGAGCTCGTCGGCCTGCTGCAAGTTGTAGGCGATCGCGCACTCCACCGGATCGCCGGCGTCGATGAGATCGACAAAGTTGACGCCTTTGACGACGCGACCGGCGGTCACATCGAGGCAGGGGATGATTCGTTTTGCGAGCACGGCGGGAGCAAAGCGCCAAAGCGGAGCGCCGCCAAGCACAAGCAGGGTTTTTACTTCAGGCCCTTTTTGGCTTCCTGAACGGTTTTCTTGAAGGCGGCGGTTGCCTTTTTGTCATCCTGAAGTTCCTCGCGGCTGGCCTCGGCGACGATCTTGGTCATTTCCGGATCGAAGACGACGAAGGTGACGGAGGCTCCCGTAGTGAAATTTTTCTTCACTCGTGCCTGTAGGGCGGGCACGAAGTTAGAGGCATCCCCCTTGTTGATGGTTTCCACGAGCATCACGAGCTTCTTGCCAGAGGCGGCTTCGGTCAGGGCGTCTTTCACCTCGGCCAGCGGCGTGAAGCCTCTTGGCACGTCGTCCTCCTTGGCGACGGCGGAAAACGCGGTGAACCAGCCGGAAACCAGAACGATGAGCAAATGTTTCATGAGTGGTGGAAGGTGGGAAATGCGTAATTTCCCCACGAAAATTGCTGGCGACGGCTAGAAAACAAGACGCCCGGCTGCGACGAGGCGGCCAGGCGATTTGGTGGAATTCGGGAAAATGGACTGGATCAGTCGAGTTTCGGCTTCCCGACGCGACGAACGGCGCCGAAGCGTTTTTGGAATTTGTCGATGCGCCCCTCGGTGTCCACGAACTGCGCGAGTCCGGTGAAGAACGGATGGGAGTCGGAGGTGATGCCGATGGAGATGATGCTGTGTTCCACGCCGTCGATGACTTCCTTTTTCTCGGAGGTCTTGGTCGAGCGGCTGATGAAACGTTTGCCGGTGGTCATGTCAACGAAGACGACCGGATTGTATTTCGGATGAAGATCTTTTTTCATGGGAATGGAATTTTCCGCCACGTTACCGACGCGGCGGGGGACGGAGGTTGGCGAAAAACGCATGCCTGTCAAGCGGGCATCTCCGGGCCTTGCCTTATTTGAAAATGCCCGCTAGTCCTTGGCGCCTATGACTGAATGGTATTACGCCCGTGGCGGGCAACAACACGGCCCCGTGAGTTTTGAACAACTCGCCGAACTCGCGCGGAATGGCGGTTTGAATCCCATGAAGGATCTCGTCTGGACGGCGTCCATGAAGGACTGGCTGCCCGCCGGACAAGTGCCGGGACTCTACGGCCAGGCGGCTCCGGCAGCCGATCCTTCCAATCCATACGCCGCGCCACAGAGCGATTTGAGCGAGGTCGCCCGCATCACGACGGGCGAAGCGCTGGCGGAAATCGTTCCCGGCAGCGAGCCGATCGACGTGATGGCCTGCGTGAAACGGGGGTTCGATCTCACTTGCCGACACTTCGGGATGATCCTGCTGGTAGGGATTGTTTACATCGGAGTGTCGTTCGGGACCAACCTGCTACTCGGCTTGATGGATGTCGCCATGGGCTTGGGGCCGGTGTCTGTCCCTCAAACGCAGTTTGAAAGCGAGGCGGGCTCGGCATTCGCAAGCTTCCAGCAAAACGGTAGCCCGCTGAACATGCTCATCTCGCAGGTCATTTCGATTTTCCTCTCGCTGGGCATTTCGCGGATCGGGCTGAATTTGGTTTCCGGCAAGGAATTCTCCGTCGGGATGCTGTTTGGCGGCGGCAGGAAATTGCTGCCCGCGCTCGGCGCGACGATTCTTTACGGGGTGATGGTGGCCCTCGGCATGGTTTTGCTGATCGTTCCCGGGATTTATCTGGCGCTGAGATACGGCCAATACCTGACGGCGATGGTGGACCGGGACATGGGCATCATGGAGTCTTTCCAATACAGCTCGTCGCTCACGACGAACAACCGGATGAATTTGTTCCTGCTCGTCTTGCTGGCGATTGGCATCATGTTCGCCGGATGCCTCGCCTTGGTGGTGGGCATGATTTTCGCGTTCCCGGTCGTCTGGCTGGGCTGGATCGTGGCTTACCGCTGGATGCAGTACGGCCACCGTGCCACGCTGGACCACCACGGCACGAAGACGCCGATGCTGAATAGTATCAGTCCCGACTAACGAACATTGCTTCTAAGTATTGGATGAAAGCGGTGGTTTTCTCAAAGCGGGCGGCGCGGGCTTCGCTTTGATCGATGCGGCGTTCATCGCGAATCAAGCGTATGGGCGAACGACGCGGATCAACTGTCCGGTCAGAATCCCGGCGGCGGGGAGCGCAGAATGGATGCGTCGGGCGAAAGCGCTTGGATCGGCATCATCACGGGTGCAAACGATGATTCCGGCGTGCGTGCCCGGGGTTTCCCGGTGCAGGCGGATGAAGTCGAGTCGGTTCAGGGTGAGCACCGCGCGGATTTGATCCGTGGCGAAGACCAGGACTTGATCGTCCGGGATTTTTTGGTTGGCACGTCCGGGCTTCGTAGGAAGTCAGACGTCGTGTCCGAGCCGTCGGAGTTCTTTAACGACCCGTTTAGGGAAGTTCTCGTTGGAGTAGAGCGAGGCCATCAGGCTTCCTGATTGAGGCGGATGGCGAGGTCGATTTCCTCGGGGTGGCTTTCGACGTATTGCCATGCGGCTTCGAGATCGAAAACGCTGAGTCCGGGATAGTCTTTGAGAAGTTCGAGATCGCCGACACCGGCCCGGCGCGCCTCTTCAAGCATCCAGATGGCGACCCGCGACATTCCGATGCAGGCCTCGCCACCGCAGACACCGGTGGTGTGGTGAATCCGGGCGGAAGCGCCGGCATCCGGTGTGGTTCCCGCCCGTGCGTTCACGAAGAGCACGAAGTCGAGGACCTCCGCCTGGATGGGTTCAGGCACGGCTTCGATCTCGCTGACAATTCGTTGGGTGAGTGCCATCATGAGGTGAAGCTAGCTGGAATATGGATGAGAGGCAAGGAGGCCTTGCGGGGTAGAGGTGAGAGGGGAAATGAGGGGAATCGACAGGGCTAGTCCCGACTAACAAGCATTGCTTCCAGATATCGGACGGACAAGGTGGGCTGCCTAGGAGCGCCGGCGGGGTGTTCTTTTCTAGTTATAAATCGGATGGAAGTAATTGTGGGTGAGTGGATTATTGTGATTCGTTTTGTTACGGATCGGATGGGTGAGGTCATTTTTCAGGTGTGCGAGGTCGTTTTCTGGAGGCGGGGAGCGTTCTCCGGATGGGCGCGGGGGTTTCTTGAATAAGAGGGGTCGTTTCACGGACGAGCGAGGGTGGTTCTTGGATGTTGGGGGGCAGTTTCCCGGAGGTTAATGGGCGTTTCTCCGGGGTTAAATGTCGATTTCTTAGATGCGCGAGGGCGTTTCTTGACGGTGAAATGGACTGGGCGGTGAGATGCGGAGCTTGGCGGAATCCCCCGGGCTTGCCCTCCGTCATCGGCTCGCTAAGGTCTCGCCGCCGATGTCAGATTCCTTCGTTCACCTCCACCTCCATACCGAATTTTCCCTGCTCGACGGCATGATCCGCATCAAGGATCTCGCCAAACGCGCCAAGGAATTGGGGATGCCGGCGGTGGCGATGACCGACCACGGCAATCTCTACGGTGCGATCAAGTTCTATCAGGAGTGCCACAAGGCCGGGGTGAAGCCAATCCTCGGTTGCGAGATCTACCTCGCGCCCGGGAAGATGGAGGACAAGAAGGAACTCGCCGGCCGCAAGCGCGCCACCCACATGACCCTGCTCGCGGAAAACAACGAGGGCTGGAACAATCTCAGCAAACTTGTTTCCAAGGGCAATCTCGAAGGTCTCTACTACGGAAAACCGCGCGTGGATCGCGACACGCTGCGCGAGTTTTCGAAAGGCATCATCTGCCTCACCGGCTGCATTTCCGGCCCGGTTAACGAGTGGCTGCGCGCCGGTGACGAGGAGAAGGCCCGCGAAACGCTCGTCGAAATCGTGGACATCTACGGCAAGGAAAACACCTACGTCGAGATCCACAATCACGGCCTCGAACCGCAGCGGCTGGTCACCCCTTCCCTGCTCAAATTCGCTAGGGAAATGGACCTCAAGGTCGTCGCCGCGAACGACGTGCATTTCCTCAACAAGTTCGATCACGAGGCGCACGACGTGATGATCTGCATCGGCACCGGAAATCTGGTCATCGACGAAAACCGGATGCACTACACCCCGGAAGTGTATTTCAAAACCGCCGAGCAAATGCGCGAGCTTTTCGCCGACGTGCCCGGTGCCTGCGACGCGACGCTGGAAATCGCCGCGCGCTGCAACGTCACGATCAAGCTGGATTCTACCAGCTCGGAGAAATACCCGCAGTTCGGCACGCCCGACGGCAGCCCGCGCGAAGAATACCTGATGAAGGTCTGCCGCGACGGCTTGGTGAAACGCTACGGCCCGGAAAGAGCCGCGAGCCCGGAAATCGCCGACCGGCTGAAATACGAGGTCGATACGATCAACCAGTTAGGATTCGCGTCCTACTTCCTCATCACCGCCGACTTCATCCAGTGGGCGCGCGACAACGACATCCCGGTCGGCCCCGGCCGGGGCTCGGCGGCGGGCTCGCTGGCGTCGTACGCCATGGGCATCACCGACATTTGCCCGATGCGCTTCGGCCTGTTGTTCGAACGGTTCCTCAACCCGGAACGAGTCAGCCCTCCCGACGTCGACATCGATTTCTGCCAGAGCCGCCGCGTCGAGGTCATTGCCTACGTGCGGAAAAAATACGGCGAGCGCAGCGTTTCGCACATCATCACCTACGGCAAGTTAGGCGCTAAGAGCGTGCTGCGCGACGTCTGCCGCGTCATGGGAATTTCCTACGGCGAGGGCGACCGCATCGCCAAAATGATCGAGGCGAAACCCGACATCAAGCTTAAGGACGAGTATGAATCGAAGCCCGAGCTGAAGGAACTCATTGAAAGCAGCACCACCTATCAGCAACTCTGGAGCTACGCCACCAAGCTCGAAGGCCTCGCCCGCAACGTCGGAGTCCACGCCGCCGGCGTCGTGATCGGCGACCGCCCGCTCGACGAGCACGTCCCCCTAACACGCGGCAACGAAGGCGAAGTCGTCACCCAATATGACATGAAGGCCATCACCGATGTAGGCCTTCTGAAGATGGACTTCCTCGGGTTGAAAAACCTCACTGTTATTCAGGAAGCGGTGCAGCACATCCGCAAGCACACGCCGGATTTCGCGATCGAGAAGGTTTCGCTCGAAGATTGGAAAACCTTCGAGCTGCTCAACCGCGGCGAGACGATGGGCGTGTTCCAGCTGGAATCCGGCGGCATGGTCGAAACCTGCCGCAAGTACGCCATCGAGAAAATTGACGACATCATCGACCTTCTCGCCGTCTATCGCCCGGGAGCGATGCAGTTCATCGACCAGATGCTCGACGTCAAAAAGGGCCGGACCCGCGCGATGTACGAGCACCCGCTGTTGGAAAGCGTCTGCGGCGACACCTTCGGCGTCATGATCTACCAGGAGCAGGTTCAGAACGCCGCCAAAGTCCTCGCCGGCTACTCGCTCGGCGGTGCCGACCTGCTCCGCCGTGCGATGGGCAAGAAGGACCCGGTCGAGATGGAAAAGCAGCGCGCGAAATTTGTCGAAGGCGCGGAGAAGACCAACAACATCGGCAAGAAGCTCGCCGACCAGATCTTCGACAAGATCGCGATGTTCGCCGGCTACGGCTTCAATAAATCCCACTCCGCCTGTTACGGCCACATTTCCTACTGGACCGCCTATCTAAAGGCGAACCACCCGGTCGAGTTCATGGCCGCGCTGCTTTCTAACGAAATTCACAACACCGACAAGATCGGCGTTTTCGTTTCCGAATGCCACCGCATGGGACTGGAAATCCTGCCGCCGGATCTCAACCTGTCGCAGCTGCGTTTCTCACCGGAGACCCTGCTCAACGGCTCGAAAGGCGTGCGCTACGGCCTCGCCGCCATCAAAAACTGCGGTGAAGGCGCCATGGCCATCGCCATCGAGGACCGCAATAAAAACGGCGCGTTCACCTCGCTCGACGACTTCGCCTCGCGGCTAGATTCCAAGGTCGTCAACAAGCGCATCCTCGAAAACCTCGCCAAGGCCGGGGCGCTCGACTGGACCAAGGACACCCGCGCCGGGATGTGCGCCCGCCTCGAACAAGTTGTTGCCTCCGCTTCGTCCGCCCAGCGCGACCGCGCCTCCGGCCAGGTTTCCATGTTCGACTCCATGGAGTTCTCCGCCCCGGCCAAGACGAAATCCCAACGCTCCTCCGAACCGACCGTCGAGGAATGGAGCAAGGACGAGCGCCTCGCCCACGAGAAAGAACTGCTAGGTTTCTACGTCACCGGCCATCCGCTCGACAAGTTCCGTAGCGTCATCGACTCCAACAAATACCGCAGGCTCGGCCTCATCGACGACCTCGATCTATCCAATCCCCGCGAGCGATTCCCTTTCGCCGGGATGGTCCGCTCGCTGGATGCGAAGATGACGAAGACCGGCAAACCCTTCGGCGTGCTGGTGTTGGAAGATTTCACCGGTAGCGCCGAAATCATGTTGTGGGGGGAAACCTTCGTTCCCGCCCGCGACGCCGGGTTGCTGGAACCCGGAAAAATCATCAAGCTGAAGGGCAACATCCAGATGGACGACCGCACCGGCGGCCGCCGCGTCACCGGTTACGAACTCTCCGAACTCAAACTCAAGCGCGTCGCGGCTAACCACAAAGGCCCGCTCGAACTCATGCTCTGGACGACCCGTCACAGCGAGCGCGACCTCATCGAGATCAAGCTCGCCCTCGCCAACCACCCCGGAGCCACGCCGGTGCTGCTGCATTTCCAAAACAGCGCCGGCCGCCGCGTCACCGTCGCCGCCGGAGAGTCATGCAATATCAAGCGCACCGAAGAGCTCGAAGAATCACTGGGCCGCTGGCTGGAAGAGTAAGCCGCTTATTTGAGGCTCTGGTTCAAGGCCGCGAAAGCCTCATCTGTGAGCACAGGCCGCGCGCTGTGTTGCCAGCCGGCCGGCGGTTCGGGAAGATTCACCCAGCTACGACAGCCGCCGTATCTCGCCTCGTAGGGAAATTTCCATGGCGTGGCGAGTTCGCGGACGCGAACCAATGCGAGATGGATGCTACCGGAAGCCATGCCTTTGCCCTCCCAATCGAAGCGGTCTCGCACCGTTTGCTCCGAGTAAATATGAAGCGGCTCCAAGGCTGCGACCTTTTCCCAGTCTGTCAAAGTAATCGCCCACAACGCTTCGGCATGGTGGGTGATCCGGATCACATCGCCCGACTGCCACTCGGGCATGACTTTCACCTGACCTTCCCGGACTTGCTCGCCCAAGGCATGGAAACGGGTGGGAAAGAGAAAGAATGATTCGTGGGCGAAGGAAAATCCTTGGCGTCCTTCGTGGATGCCCCCTTTGCGCAGGAGGATCGACTGCCTGCCCGATGCCAAGACGTCGCAAACCACCTGCCACTCTTTAAATCCGTTAGGCGCGCTCATTTTAAAAATCAGCCCAAGTCGTCGGCCGTGACCGAGGTTTGCTCCCGTGATCCGAGGATCCGGGCTTGGACAATCACCCGCTGGGGCGAAGCGTCGAAACGGTAGCTGTGGCAGTTCGGGCAGAGCGCGGCTCCGTTGCCGATGATCGAATCACAGCCCTCGCAGACTTTGTAACCAGCGGGGTTAGCGGCGATTTTCGCGGCGGCGGCCGCACGGTTCGATGGTGGATATTCAGGCATGGTGGCTATAAAAAAAGCGGCACCGGTGACCCGGTCCGCTTGTTTCTTTAAATTTGAATGAAATCGGCTGACGGGGTCGGTCAAGCGATGCCTGCGAGCGCCTTCGCGGTCTTGCTTTTCAAGTTGGCGGCCTTGTTCGGATGAATCAAGTTGCGCTTGGCGGCCTTGTCCACAACGGAGGAAAATGCGGAGCTGGCTTCAGCAGCGGCGGTTTTGTCGCCGGAAGCAATCGCGGTGAGTGCTTTCTTGCGGAGCGTCTTCATGCGGCTCTTTTCAGCACGGTTACGCTCGGTCCGGACGACGGTTTGACGTGCGCGCTTGATTGAAGATTTGTGGTTGGCCATGGTCGTGTTGTAAAAAATGGGTCGCTTGGAGGCGGGCGGGGGAAAATAGGAATTTGACCGCAGGTGTCAAGCTCGTGTTTCACAGGTTTCCATAAAACCGCGATTTCATGGCTCGTCATCCGGGATTGAACCGCACAAGGTGCCCTCGTCACCCGTCCGGGGCGGGCGAATCTCACTAGAAAACACGACGTTGAAGACCTTCCAAGAACTCGGCATTCCTGCCAACCTGATGCAGGGGCTTCAAGAGCTCGGCATCATCCACCCCACGGAAATCCAAGACAAGGCGATCCCCTGGCTGCTCGAAAACGGCGGCGACCTGATCGCCCAAGCCCAGACCGGCACTGGCAAAACCGCCGCCTTCGGCTTGCCGCTGCTGCTGAAGGTGAATCCGAAATCCAAGGAAATCCAAGGACTCATCGTCGCGCCCACCCGCGAGCTGGCCAAGCAGATCGGCAAGCAGCTGTTCCGCTACACCAAGTTTTCCGAAAAAATCTTCGTCGAGGTCCTCTGCGGCGGCGACAACTTCGACAAGCAGGTCGCCGCGCTGCAACGGCCGACCCATATCGTCGTCGCCACGCCCGGCCGGCTCCTCGATTTGTTCCAGAAGAAAGCGCTGACGCTAATCCACGTGAAGCACCTGATCCTCGACGAGGCGGACGAAATGCTGAGCATGGGCTTCAAGAAGGAGCTGGTGAAAATCTTCGGCCTCACCCGTGCCCGTAAGAGCACTTGGTTGTTTTCCGCGACCATCCCGGACGCCATCCACGGGCTGATCAAGGACTGCATGTCGGAAAAACCGCACTTGTTGAAAATCGACAAAGCGCACGTCGTCAACCGCGACATCGACCACCAGTTCAAGATTTGCAGCCGCGACGAGAAGACCGATGTCATCGCCAACTTCCTCAAGCGCCAACAGGACAACCGCGGCGTGATTTTTTGCCGCACCAAGGCGGGCGCGATCATCCTCGGCAAGCAGCTCACCACCAAGGGATTTCCGGTCGATGTCCTGCAAGGCGACCTCACCCAGAAGGAGCGTGACACGGTAATGCGTTCCTTCAAAAAGGAGCGCACCCAGTTCCTGATCGCCACCGACGTCGCCGCCCGCGGGATCGATGTGGAGGGACTCTCCTTCGTCATCCACCATCAGCTCCCCGAACAAATCGAATATTTCACCCACCGCAGCGGCCGGACGGCGCGGGCCGGGAAAAAGGGAGTTTCCATCGCCCTCATCGAGCCGCGTGAACGGCCGAAAATCACCAAGCTGGAAAGCGACCTCGGACTCTCATTCAGCGAGGTGCACTGAGGTGGTCTGCCACAGGGAAATTGCGTCTTGAATCCCGGCTCTGTTTTGACCCATGATCGCTACAGACCATGCCGAAAACCGGAGCCGAGCAAGAAACCATTTATGAGGGCATCCCAGCCTCTCCCGGTATTGCCATCGCTCCCGTCCACGTCGTCGCCCGCGGGTTTTCGGCACCGGAGGTTTATGAAATCGCCGAGTCCGAGGTAGACCGCGAGAAGGAGCGCTTCCGGCAGGCGCTGGAAATCACCAAGCGCCAGCTGATCGAGTTGCAAAGCCGGCTGGAGGATCTATCCGGAGACAACGAGAGCGGGATTTTCGAGGCGCACGTGATGATTCTCGAGGATCGCTCCGTGGTGGACCGGGTGCTGCTCGCCATTTCCAACCGCCAGCAAAACGCCGAATACGCGTTCTATGCGGTGATGCAGAACTTCCTTGAGGCGATGCGGCGCATCCCGGACCCCTATCTGCGCGAGCGGACCGCAGACATCGAGGACGTCGCCCAGCGAGTGCTCAGAAATTTCAGCACCGAGGGCGATGTCCGCCCCCAAGGCCCCGAAGACCGCCACGTGTTAGTCGCCTACGACCTCGCGCCGTCGGACACCGCCTCGATGAACCGCCGTCACGTGTTAGGATTCGCCACCGAGCAAGGCAGCGTGAACTCGCACACGGCCATTCTGGCGCGCGCCTTCGGCATTCCCGCAGTCGTCGGTCTCGACGGCGCGGTGATCGACATCATCGCGTTGACGCCTTCGATTCTCGATGGCTACACCGGGAAACTCATTCTGCATCCCGCTCCGGAAACCTTGGAGCGCTACAGGCGGCTGATGCTGGCGAAGGAAAAAGTCCGCAGCTCGCTCGATGCGATGCGCGGCGCGGCCACGGAAACCGTCGATGGACGGCCGCTCACGGTTTCCGCGAACATCGAACTGGTCGATGAATTATCCCTGGTGAAACGCAGCGGCGCGAAAGGCATCGGCCTCTATCGGACTGAGTTTCTTCTGCTCAACGGCGAGGAAATGCCGGACGAGAAAAGCCAGGCGGAAGTCTATTCCAAAGTGGCCCGCGAAATGGCTCCGCACACGGTGATCATCCGGACCCTCGACGCCGGCGGCGACAAGCTGCCAGTGGAGCCGCTCACCGACGTCGAGCCCAACCCTTTCCTTGGCTGGCGCGGCATCCGCGTTTCACTGGCCCGCCCGGCGATGTTCCGCGAGCAAATCCGCGCCATTCTCCGCGCCAGTGCTTATGGAAAAGTTGCGGTGATGTTCCCAATGATTTCCGGGCTTTCCGAAGTTTGGCGGAGCAAGGACATGGTCCGCCGCTGCATGGACGAGCTGGAGAAAGAAGGCGTCGCCTTCGACCGCGATCTGCCAGTCGGCATCATGGTCGAAGTCCCCGCCGCAGCGCTTTGCGCTGACCTGCTCGCCCCGGAAGTGGACTTTTTCTCAATCGGCACTAACGACTTGATCCAATACACCGTCGCCGCCGACCGGGTGAATCCCCACGTCGCCGATCTCTATCGACCCACGCACCCCGCGGTCATCCGTTTGATCAAACGCACGATCGACGCCGGCACCGACAACGGGATCTGGACCGGAGTCTGCGGTGAAATGGCCGGCGACATCCGCCTCACGCCGCTGCTGCTAGGCTTGGGCGTGGAAGAACTTTCCGTAGGCCCGCAGCAAGTGCCGCGGGTCGGCCAGGCGATCCGCTTGCTCAGCCACGCCGAGTGCTCCGCGATGGCGGACGAGGCGCTTCGTCACAGCCGCAGTCAGGGGGTCTTGGACCTCTCGCTGTCGCTTGCCCGCAAGCATTATTCAGACTTGTTGGATTGAGGCTGTTGGCAGGGTTCCTCCATTAGGGAAATACCACGGGGCGAACCCTGTCGTCTAACATCAAGAGCCTTTGCCGGGATTTTTCACCAGCCGGGTATCGGCGTGGACCGTCCAGCCTTGGAGGTCGAGTTTCACTGTTTCCACCCAGCCGATCTTTACGGGTGGGGTTTTTTCGGTTTTCGCGACGGCAGTGCATGCGGAATTCGAGGTCGAATGACCGAAGCAACGCGCCGCCAATTTCGTTAGCCTCCTTTGGTCGTCGCCGCTTTCTGAGAGAGCAACACGAACTCTTTGCTTGCGATCCGGCAGCGGTTCTCCCGCCAGTGGATGCTTCGCGCAATCTTCGAATCGAAGAACGGACTGAAGTCCTGGGCTACGTTTTCAGGCCTCCTTGGCCTTCGCGGCTTTCTTGGCGGCGACCTTCTTTACCGGGCGCGGCGGGAAGTCGAAGCCGATCTTGCCGTCTTTGGGATCGAAGGTGAGATGGGCGTCAAACTTGCGCTTGGTGCGGTTGGAGACGAAGCCTTTAAGGACGTCGGTCTTGCCGGTGGAAATGAGCTTGAGCATCTGGTCCTGCGGGATTTCGCACTGGAGGATCGACTTGCCGATGCGGATGCCGTGCGGGTCCTTCTTGGTGACAATTTCCGGGACGTGATAGGCCTTGTCGGTGGCGAAGACTTTGTAGGACTTGCCTTCCTCGGTGTTCGCTTCGCCGATGAAATGCTCTTCGGTGAGCTCGGGCGGGCCGTCGCGGTCGTCGCCTTCGAAGACGAAGTTTATCTTGAATTTTGCGTCTAACTCGAGCGCGGCGTCGAAAGGTTTGTTGAACTTCGAGCGGAAACCGGTGAGTGGGCCAACGTGTTTGGTGGTGAAGAGCTGGATGGCTTCTTCTTCGGTGAGCAGGCGGCCGGCGATGTGTTTCTTCGCCTTGAATTTGCACTCGGGGTCGCGGCATTCGTAGGTGGCCTCGGTCTGTTTGAGGCTCGGCGCACCGCACATCGGGCAGGTGACTTTGAGGTCGGGGAATACTTCGCTTTTTGCGAGATCGGCGGCGGATCGGGCTTTGGTGCAGATTTCGTTAGTATAAGAGATGATCTCCTTCATGAAATCGCTGCGCTTGAGGTTGCCGTGCTCCATTTGGCGCAGCTTGAATTCCCAGTCGCCAGTGAGTTTCGGCGAGTAAAGGCCTTCGATTTCCATCTCGCGGACGAGGGAAATCAGGCGCATGCCGCTGCCGGAAACGAAGAGTTCGCGACCTTCGCGGGCGAGGTATTTTTGGGAGATCAGGCCTTCGATGGTCGCCGCGCGGGTCGCGGGCGTGCCGAGGCCGCGCTCGGCCATGGCTTCGCGGAGCGCTTCGTTGTCGATGAGTTTGCCGGCGCCTTCCATTGCGGAAAGGAGCGTGGACTCGGTCATCCGGGCGGGCGGTTTGGTTTCCTCGGCAAGGACTTGGACAGGATCGGCGTGGGCGGCTTCTCCGGCGCTGACCGGGCAAAGCTCGTCTTTTCCGGCGGCGACACCGGGGCGGCGGCCGTAAACTTCGAGCCAGCCGGGCTTCACCAGAATGCGGCCTTCGGTCTTGAAGCAATCCTGCTCAACGCGGGTGAGGCGGGTCGTTTGCTCGAACTCGGCGGACGGGTAGAAAACCGCGATGAAGCGTTTTACGATCATGTCGTAAAGCTTCTGCTCGGCTTCGCTGAGCTTGGAAAACTTGCCGGTCGGGATGATCGCAAAGTGATCCGAAACTTTCTTGCTGTCAAAAACGCGGCGCGATTTGTGCAGGCGCGGGCCTATTTCATCGCTGCCGGAGAGCACGGCTTTCGCGTATTTCGCGACGTCGAGGTCGCTGTTGCCGACGTCGGCCATTGTCTCGCGGACGTTGCCGGTGTAGTCCTCGGGCAAATACCGCGAATCGGTCCGGGGGTAGGTGATCATCTTGTGCTTTTCGTAAAGCGCCTGGGCGATCTGGAGCGTTCCCTTCGCGGAGAACGGCGCTTCGCGTTGTAGCGTGGTGAGATCG
>JAYSYA010000132.1:0-1548 GCA_043716765.1 Akkermansiaceae bacterium | reverse complement strand
GCAGCAATGTCATGATCATTTGCTGATGATCGCTTGCCACGTTGGCCGCTTCATACATCGGAGCAATCTCAAACTGACCGGGAGCTACTTCGTTATCGAGGCCGATGGAGGCGTAGGAAATGCGCTTGCGGAGATCGCCGCCGTCCCAGAACGAGGAGACGCCATCGTCGTCGATGACGGTGACCATGAGCTCTTGGTTCGGATCCTCGGCGTTTTCCTCCTCCTCAATGCGGAGGCGCGAACGCTGGGCGCGATACAAAATGTAGTGCTCGGCGGCCTTGAAGTGGCCCTGGCGCATCAATTCCTCCTGGACCATGTCCTGGACGTCCTCGATGTGGACGAACGAAGAATCGCCACGGCGGATGCGGTCGGTGACGCCTTTGGCGATGTCGATGGCGGGCTCCGGGTTTTCCTTGATGGTTAGAAACGCCTTGCGGACGGCGATTTCGATTTTGGTCTCGGACCACGGGACGACGTTTCCGCTGCGGCGGATGAGGCGAACGGGCAGGGAATTGGGGCCGGCGTGGACATCCACGCTGCCGTGTTTTTCCATGGAGCGGCGGAAGGCGAGCGACTTGGCGACATCGTAGGCTTCGTTTTCGAGGAGGGCTTTTTCGATCAGCAGATAGAGATCGGCTTCCGATAGACGGAGGCGGCCGCCGTCGTCGAGGGACTTGGTGAGGGAATTGGCGACGCTGTGGGCGACGTCGGAGACGAACTGGCGGTTGACGTCGGAGAAGATGGAAGTCTCGTCGTGGCTGCGGGAGATGAGCAGGTCGGCGAGGGAGTCGCCGATGGCGTCGGCGACGTCTTCGAGGGAGAACTGGGTGTCAGTGGTGCCGCGGGTGACGATGATGTCAGCGATGGGAACGCGTTTTTCGGAAGGGAGAATGTCGCGCCAAGCGTAACCTGGCTCCATGACAGGGGCGGAGAAGCGGTCGGTGATGACCTTCTTGAGGAGGAGGTCTTCGTTGGTATTTACGGAACGATACATGGCTTTTTGGGGAGTAATTGGTCGGGAAACAGGAAGTGAGAAAGTGGCGGAATTCAGAGTTCGTCGTCGTCGACGGAGCTGAGGGCGGAGGCTTTTTGGTATTCGGTGACGCGGCCCTCGAAGAAGTTGGTTTCCTTTTTGATATCCATCATTTCGGCGAGCCAGGGGAATGGGTTAGAGACCGATTCGTTGAGCGGGGCGAGGCCGCAGGAGGTGAGGCGGCGGTCGGCGATGTAGTCGATGTAGGTTTCAAAATCGACGGAGTTGAGGCCGAGGGCGGAGACGGGCAGGCAGTCGCGGATGAAGGATTTTTCGAGGGTGATGCCTTCTTTCATGGTGGCGCGGAGGTCCTCGCGGAAATCCTCGGTCCAAACGTCGGGATTTTCATCGACGAGGTCCATCAGCAGGTTGCGGAAGACTTCGATATGGTTCGACTCGTCGCGGAGAGTATAGCGGAACATCTGGCCGATGCCGGGAAATTTATTCTGGCGATAAAGGCTGAGGATCATGCCGAACAGGCCGTAGAACTGGGTGCCTTCCATGACCTGGCCGAA
>JAYSYA010000131.1:0-44891 GCA_043716765.1 Akkermansiaceae bacterium | reverse complement strand
CGAGCTCGGCGCGGACCTGCTCGACAAGATCAGCCAGCAAGGGATGCGCGCCTATTTCGACAAATCCAGCGCCGACACCAAGCTCGACCTCGCCCCGTTGATGGAGGCGATGAACGAAACGATGCAAGGCCTCCGCGGCAACGAATTCGGTCCACGCCAATGAGCAAACCTAGCGGATTTTCCCTAACCGAGATGCTCGTCGTGCTCGCCATCATCGGCGCGCTTGCCGGCATCGGCTATCCGGTGACCCGCTCCATCATCGCGAAATCCCGCGAAGCTACCTGCCTCACCCAACTCCGGTCGCTTGGAGTCGCGCTGCAAACCTACCTGCAGGAGCACAACGACAAGATGCCGGAACTCGCCACTGGCCGCGCGTCGAAGACCGAAAATTTGCCCGTTTTGGAAACCGTCCTCCTCCCTTATCTCGAAGCGCCCGACGCCTTCCATTGCCCTGCTGACAAGGCGCAGTTTGAGAAATCCGGCTCCAGCTACCTGTGGAATTCCACCCAAAATGGACGGCACGTCTCCCAGCTGTCCTTCTTCGGAAACAAGGACCGGCCCGACAAGATTCCACTGATCACTGACAAAGAATCCTGGCATCCCGGCGGCACCAATTTCCTCTATGCCGACTCCAGCAGCTCGAACAACCCCCGCTTCGCCGCTGGCAACTGACCTCCTCCCCACCATGCTCGTCGCTAACAGACTCTTCAAGAAATTCAGCGGAAAACCCGCGCTTGCCGACGTCTCGTTCCACGTCAAGCGCGGCGAAATCTACGGCCTCCTCGGCCACAACGGCGCGGGGAAAAGCACTTCGCTCGGGATCATCCTCGGCATGGTCATGCCTGATGGTGGCGACGTCACCATCGACGGCGTTTCCGTGCTCAAGGACCGCTCGAAAGCCCTGCGCAAAGTCGGCGCGATTTTCGAAGCTCCCGCGTTTTACGACTACCTCAGCGGCTGGGACAATTTGAAAATCCTCATGAGCTACTCCGCCGGGTTCGATCCCGTGGCCGCGCTTGCTACCGTCGAGCGCGTCGGCCTTTCCAAGCGGATTCACTCGAAAGTTAGAACCTACAGCCACGGCATGCGCCAGCGCCTCGCCCTCGCCCAGGCGCTTCTCCCCGAACCCGAGGTCCTTCTATTAGACGAACCCACCGACGGCCTCGACCCGGAAGGCATCAAGTGGTTCCGTGATTTCATCCTCAAGCTCCGCGACGAGCGCGGCATGACCGTCCTCTTCAATTCCCACTTGCTCGCCGAGGTCGAGCTCATGTGCGACCGCGTCGCCATCCTCCGCGAAGGCAAGCGCGTCTTCGAAGGCAGCGTCGGCGGCTTGCAGGACGATACGCCGGTTTTCGAGGTTGATCTCTACCCCTGGGTCACCGCCTGCGGCATCGTCCACGGCGCGGGCGGAGAAATTCTATCCGCCGGCCGGATCAGCCTGCCCCACGCGGCCGATCCCTCCGTGCTGGTGGAAACCCTGGTCCGTGCCGGCGTCCGCGTCCGCGCCTTCTCGCCGGTCCGCCGATCGCTCGAAGACCTTTACATGGAAATCCACAACGGCGCAGGAAGCCTAAATTGACAGGCCCCAAAAGCACCGGCCTGCCAATTCCGCTGGCACGCCTTCGGTAACCTCCAGCCACCATCGACCGCTCAGCATCACCCTCACCATCCGTCACCCGCTCATTCGCATCATCTCCGCCGCCCTATGGACTCCCGCGAAAGGAAATCCTATGGCTACTAGAAAAACCGCCGACCTTCAGGTTCCCACGGAACCCGCCGACAGCACCGACCATCTCGACCTCTCCCAGGCCGTGCGCGTCGCGCTGCCAAATTTGAAACTCTCCACCGAGACCATTTCCCTGCGCATGCCCGCCCCCCTCCTCGAATCCATCAAGATCGAGGCCAACAAACGCGACGTGCTCTATCAATCCCTCATCAAAATGACTCTTGCCGACCAGTTCCAACAACACCCGCGAGAAAACGTGACAAAAAGTGAGCGCATGTAAATTCCCGGCGTAAGGCAAAAACACACTGAAGCCGACATGCTCTTCCTCCAACAACTCCGCTGCGAGCTGCGCAAACTCTTTGCCCGGCCCCGCACCTGGATGGGCTACGGTGCCTTCATCATCATGGAGGCCGTAATCCTGTTCGTTTACAAACTGCCGCGCAGCCAGAACTACATGCACAGCATGCTGGAGCGCAACGGCTTGGAATTCGGCACCTACTACAGCTCGCTGACCATCACCTTCACCATCATGCTGCTGAGCATGTTCCTGCTCGGCTCGATCTATTTCGCGCTGGTCGCCGGCGACATCGTGGCCAAGGAAAACGAGGACGGCAACTTGCGGCTCGTTTTCGCGCGGCCCATCAGCCGCCTGCGCCTGCTGCTGGTAAAATACACCGCCGTCTCGCTCTACACGTTTTCCTTCGTGTTTTTCGTCGGCATTTCCGGCTACGCCATGGCGGTCGCAGCCGTCGGTTGGGAAGGCGGGCTGTTCGTCATGGAGCCGAAAATGAAAGTCTTCGCCGCCTACCCCGACTGGTGGCAAGGCGCGAGTCGGCTCGCCCTGTCCGCCGCTGGGATCGGGGTTAGCATGATCACGCTGTCGTCGATCGCGTTCATGTTTTCGTGCTTCAAAATCAAGCCCGCCGCCGCGACCATCATCACGCTGACCATTCTGTTTGTGGACATGATCTTGCAGGGTTTTCCGTTCTTCAAACCCTACGAAAGCTACTTCATCACCTGGCGGATGAGCGCTTGGGTCTTCATGATGGAGCAGCAGCTCTCGTGGCCGAAAATCATCGAGTCCTATGCGTTCCTGTTCGGGCTCAACGTCACCTTGTTCACCCTCGGCTGGCTTTCTTTCCAGACCCGCGATTTCAAGTCGTGATGGATCAACCCTCGATTCGGTGAGGGAAAAAGCGGCTTAGGTTTCCCGTGATCGGCGAGCGGTCGCCGCGCGCGGAAAGCCCGCGGCACTCGTCGCCGACCATCCACAGGCCCCAGACGAAGTGCTGTTGTTTGGCGGCAAACAGATTCGCAGCTTTCTGATAGGCGACCGGGTCGTCCTGGTGGCCGACGGCTCCGGTGGCGAGAAGATTTCCCCGGTCCATCAGGGAAACGCCCGCGCCTTCGCGGCCGAAAAACGGCTTTTCTACCCAGTGCGAAACTCCCTGTGAACAAAGGGCTTCCCGCGACAGATAGGCCGGCAGTAGCAGCGGGTGGCCGGGATTGAACTCCCATAAAATCGGCAGCAGGCCTTTGTTCGAAAGCATCATCTTCCACGCCGGTTCGATGAAGCGGGACCGCTCTTGGCCGATCTCCGCGAAGAACGGTTCCTCGATCATCCACTCCCACGGATAGAGCTTGAAGAGCTTCTCGACGGGTTGCTCGTTAGGACCGGTGAAATAGCCGCCTTCGGCAAACCCGATCTCCGACATGTCCATCAGCTCGACGGATTTCCCCGCTTGCTCGGCGGTCTCCGCGAGGTAGGCGATGGTCTGGCGGTCTTCGAGATTTTCCCAGGCGCAGGCGAAATGCACCGTCGCTTCCGGGATCGATTGCCAGCGCTCGACGAGCGCCTCGTGGATCGAATTGAGCTGGTCGCTTTCCGGGAAAACCGCCTCTAACCATTGCCATTGGATGACCGCCGCCTCTAGCAGTGAAGTCGGCGTGTCGGCGTTGTATTCGAGGAGTTTCGGCTGGCCCGTGCCATCCCAAGCGAGGTCGAAGCGACCGTAGAGCGAGAAATCCGAAGCCATCCACGACGTCTGCACCAGCCCTGCAACTGGCTCCGGAATGGCGAGGCGGTCCCACCAGCCGCGTTTGATGATCTGCTCGCAGGCTTCCAGACAAAGCGCGTGCAGCTCGCGGGCGGCGTCTTCCAGAGTTTCCGCGGCTTTCAAGGTGAGCACGAGATGCTCGTCCTCGGTCCAGTACGACTCGCCGCCCGCGCCGTGCCAGATCAGGCCGGATTCCTCGACGCGCTGTTTCCAATCCGAACGCGGGGCGTTCGCTTCGAGACGAATGTTGGATTTCATCAGATAGAAATCAGCTTCCGAAGGACGAGCGACCGCTGGTGCGCGACGAGGATGAGCCGAAGCCGCCGCGCACCGATTGGCCGGCCTTCACGGGAACTCCCGTGGCGCGGCTCTGCTCGACCATCCGCTGATAGCCCGGATTGGCGGCGGCATAGCGACTCACCGCGCCGCGCTGGCTTTCCACGCCGCGCTGCCAGCTTCCGGCTTGGCCGCTGGCTTGGCGGAACCCGTTGCCGGGCGAGAACATGCCGCGGTTGCCGGCTAGCAGCCAATACATCATCAACGCATTACCCATGCCGAAGCCACCACTTCCGTGCTGCTGGTTCGGTGAGTTAGAAGCGGTTTTCTGCTCTTGTTCAAGGGCGGCCTCGACTGTTTTCAACGCCTCGGGCGTCGGCCGGCTCGCGGTAAGCGATTCCCGGACATCTTCGTCCTGCCAGACGCCGTTGATGTAGTAGCGGCCGTCTTTGGCAAACCCGTAGGGGTGCTCATAGAAATTCTGCGCGCCCGCATGATAGTAGCCGACTCGCGGAATGTAGAAATTGTGGGAAACCTCGCCGTTGATGAGCTTGGATTTTTCCGTATCCAGCTTCTCGATCTGCGACTGCGTTTCGGCGACCGCTTCGTCCTGCTCGCTCATCACGTGGTTCACCCCGCGGTCGCAACTGCTGAGAGTGCCTGCGAGAATACAAGCCGTGGACCAGCGGAGGATGCCGCCGGGGCGGAGGGTGGTGAGAAAACTGCGTTTTTTCATGGAAGGAAACGCACCCTAAGCCGCGCTTCCGAGCGCGTCAACTTGATCGCCGGTCCAAAACGGCCTTTGATTCAAGTGGCCCGCGCCACCTTTCGCTTCTTCACCGATGTGCCGTTTGTCACTGTGTCGGGCGGGTGGAGCAGCACCTCATCCCCGGCTTGCAGGCCGGAAATAATTTCTGTCAGACG
Source organism: Akkermansiaceae bacterium (assembly GCA_043716765.1). Classification (GTDB taxonomy): domain Bacteria; phylum Verrucomicrobiota; class Verrucomicrobiia; order Verrucomicrobiales; family Akkermansiaceae; genus Luteolibacter. Next base: position 39,905 of record JAYSYA010000131.1, on the reverse strand, counting down.
ACCGTCGGTGTGACCGGCCTCGACCGGAGTGAGCTTGGCCTCATCGTCGCGGAAGACGTAGGTTTTCCACGCATTTCCCTCCCGGAACAAAGCTCCGGCCGGGACGATGAGCACGTCCTCCGCATGCCAGACGGCCACCCGGACCTCGACACGGAACCGATCTCCCAGAGCCCTCGCCGCTTCCGGGACTTCCAACAGATCGCTGAGGACGATGACCCGCTGCTCCTCCACGCCGAGGGCAGAAATTTTGGTGAACGCGGCGGGTTCGACGCGGCGGACGCGGCCTTTGAGCGAATTTTCGCCGCCCCATTGCTCGACCTCCACGGCATCGCCGGGACGGATCATCACCGCGTCGCGGGAAAGGATTTCCGCCTCGATTTCGATGTCCGCGGGATCGCCGACTTCCAAAATTGGCGTGCCAGGAGTCACCACCATTGCGCTCTCCTGCATCACCTTGAGGACGCGCCCGGAAACGGGGGATTTCACTTCCACGAGATTGCCGGAGCTGGCCGAGTCCGGGCGCTCTAACGAAGCGCGGGCCTGGGCGAGTTCGTAGTCGATGACTTGCAGAGAAAACTCCGCCGCGCGGACTTCGGCGGCCCGCATCGCGGCGTCGCCCTCCGCACGGTCGCGGTCGGTGTCGGAAACCGTGCCCGCCCGCGTGACGGCGCGGATGCGGTCGCGGTCGGTTTGGGCGATTTTCAAAGCGGACTGCTTGGCGTCGAGCGAGGCGACCGCTTGCTTGCGGGACGCCTCGTGCATCGAGACCAACGCCTCCGCCTGCGCGCGGGCGCGGGGATTGAGCAGGGGTGAGGCCACCGGCTCGATGGCGGTGAGCAAAGTTTCTCCGGCTTTCACCTCGTCACCGGGCTTGAGCGGGACCCGCCGCATTTCCCCGGCGACGGGTGCGGCGACGACGTAACGGTTTCTAACACGAGTCTTGCCCTCCTCGGAAACCCGCACCGTCAACGGACCACGGACAACCGCGCCGGTCTCGATAATGACCGGCTTCGGCCACAGTCCCCAAGCGATCAAAAGCAGCAGGAAAAGCCCGCCAAGCCAAGGCAACGAGCGGCGGACGAGGTGTTGGCCGTTCGAGCCGCGCTTGGTTTCCCAAGGGGCGGAGGCGGCGGAGGTGTCGGGTGTTGCCATGGGTTCGCGGGTGCCCGCATACGTCGGTTGCAAGGTTACCTTCAGCGGGTCACAAAGCAACCCATTCGGCAGCCAAGGCGGTTCTGCCTAGGTCAAAGATTCCAGCGCTGCTTGGATCGGCACGGACTGGCGTTTGCGATCAAGGAAGAAGCTGACCTCCTGATAGCCGGATTTTTCCAACAGCCTGAGCGCTGTGACATAGCCATCGCCGACACGCTCGGGAACGTGGGCGTCCGCGCCGATGACGACGGGGATGCCGCGCTGGTGCATCAATGCGAGTTGCGAGGGTGACGGATTCATTTCCGATAGTGGCTTCTCAACACCGCTGGTGTTGAGTTCCATCGCCACGCCGGTGGCCGCGATGCGGTCGAGCGCGCGCTCGATGGTCGGGCGCAGTCGTTCAAAATCCCAGTCTGCTGGCGACTCGTTTTTGATCAGGTCCGGATGGGCGAGGGTGTCGAAGAGCCCGCTCTCCGCGGAGAGCGCGAGGTGCTCGAAATAAAGTTCCTGATAGGAAAACACATCGCCGGTGTAGAAGAGCTTCCGGTAATCGCCGACTTGATAGTGAACCGAGCCGAGCACGTGGCTGAGCGGCACGCGGGCATGGAGTTTCTCCAGCCACGGTTCGACTCCTGGATAGAAATCACTTTCCAGTCCGAGCCGCACGTCAAGCCGGCCGGCGAAGGACTCGCGGGTGGCGGCGACCATTTCGACGTAGTCATCGAATTGGGCGGGAGTCATCCGCACGTTGGCGGAAAATCCGGCGGGCAGCGGGCAGTGGCAGGTAAAGGTGATGCCCTTGAAGCCGCGGGCGAGGGCGACGGCGGCATATTCGTCCGGCTCGCCGAATGCGTGTTTGCACAACGGCGTGTGGCAGTGGGACTCGTAGAGCAGCGGGGTGTGCGTCATTTTCCAGCTATTATCATCGCCCGGAAGCGCGGGAGAATTTTTTGATAGAGCGAGTTTTTCCCGCCGCGCGCGAGTTGCACGGCGACGAGTTCGGCGGGGGACGCGGGGTCCGCCGGCGAGAGCGATGACGCCTTGTAAGCTCCCGCTTCGAGTTGGCGCTCGACGTGGGAAGCGCCTGCTTTCTGGGTGATTCGGACCGTCTCGCCCTTGGCCCGGATGACGACGGAGGCGAGGGGAGGGGCTGCCGTATCCTCGTGAAGCACGACGGAAATCGCCGCGCCGCCGCTCGATTCGAATGCGAATTCCCCGCTGGATGGCCGGTCTTTCCAGCCCGCTTGCACGGCGAGCCAGGCGAGCATTTGCAGCGCGGTGTTGCGGTGCTTGGGGTGATAGATGATCTCGACGCTGCCGATGTTCGGCAAAGCTTGTTGGGCTGCGGGATCGTCAAACAGGCTGGCGATTCCCACCCGGAACTGCCATGAGCGCGTCCAAGCGTGGTCTTGAATGATCAAGCCCGGATTGCTCTGGGAGGTTTCTTCGATCATCGCGAATGAACCTGCGGGATCGGCCCACGAAGAGCTGTCGATGATGAGCCGGTCCATCACGCTGACGAGGCGCTCTGTTAGAATTTCGGAGAGCTCGCCCTGCCACCAGAAGACGAGTGGCAGGTCGGAATTGAGGTGGGCGAAAACGGTGTTGCGGAAACGTCCGGTGACACGCCCGGTGAGATGGAAGGCGATTTGCTCGCAGCACACGGATTTACGCCCATCTGATAGGTGGCAGTGCGCCGTGATCCATGCGCGCAGTCCGGGCGTCGGCTCGGCGCGGTCGATGCCGACAAGAATCGCCCGGCAGGCGTGCTCGCGGGTGAGCTCGCGGATGATTTGCGAGTTCTCGATCAAGGCTCCGGGCTTTTCCGAATAGACGACGAGATTCATCAGCGAGGCGTTCGTGCGCGCCTCGTCTTGCTCCCAGAGCTTCCGCAGTTCGCGGTCGATCGAGGAAACGGGAACTTCAATCCCGAGCTCAGGGCAGACTTCGGGGATGGTGTCGGAACTCGCGCTCATGTTGATGACCCGAAGGACTCACAGAACTGCCGTCCACGCAAGTCCTGCGATGTGGCGGCGGATGATTGAGGTGCATCCCGGGAAATCGGGCCGTTCACTCGTCTTCCCAAGCGAAGGCGGCCTCGGCCTTGGCTTCTGCGAGCAGGTCGAGCGTGCCATGCTTTTCGCACCATTCCTCGATGTATAGCCAGTCGAGACGGGCGGGGGCCTGCACCTGCATCACCGCGACCACGTCGGCGAAATCCTTCGGCCGCTTCGCCCCGCGGCTCCAGCGGAGTTTTTGGATGATGACGTCCTCGGCGGTGGGGAGATAGGCGCCAACACCGGGAATGATGGGAACCTTGTGGCGGCGGTTGAATCTGACGCTGTCGTGCGCATCCTTGCTGAGGTGAAACAACTCGATCTCAAAAACGCTGTCCTTCACTCGGATCAACTCCTTGCGGGTGGAGGTGACCATTTCGAAGCCGGATTGTTGCTCAAGCTCCAGTCCCGCAGGAAGGATCGAGGAGAGCCTCTTCCAATCCGCCTGGTCGAGATCGACCACAAGGTCGGCATCCTTGGTTGAACGGGGGACTCCGTAAAAGTTCGACGAGTAGGAGCCGACAATCATGTAGGACAAACCCGCATCTTCGAATGCCCGGGCGAGGGCGATAAGCGCGTCAGTGCCGTTCATGAGCAGACTCGGGATGCAAATTTGAGCCTCCGGCGGAGTTCCTTCTGCTTGGCCGCCGCATCCCAGCCGGGATTTTGATAGGCGATTCCCGCCACGGTCCATGCGCAGGCTTCCTCGAATAGCGACGCGCCGGCATCGAATTTTTCGAAAGCGGTCATGGCACGCGCCCGCCGGACTTTCGCCAGATCGGCAGCGCGGGCTTGAGCGGCGATGGATTCGTCAGTCACGGCCGGAAATTAACGCGGCGGATGGCGGTCGGCAAGCTTGCGGATGAACTGGAAATCGCGGCGACCGGTGATCGCCGCTACAGACGCCGCCAAGCGTTGCCGTCTTGCTGGAGGAGCTCGTCGGCTTCTTTCGGCCCCCAAGAGCCAGCGACGAACTCCGCCATCGGCGGCGGGTTGGCGGACTGGTGCCAGGCGCGCTCGATGTGGTCGATGAATTTCCAGGCTTCCTCCACTTCGTCGCGGCGGGCGAAAAGCGTGGCGTCGCCGGCAATGGCGTCTAGCAGGAGTCGCTCGTAAGCTTCCGGGCTGCCCTTGCCGAAGCTGGTGGCGTAGTGGAAATCCATTTTCACCGGCTCTAACCGCAGGCTGGTGCCGGGAATTTTCGAGACCATGCGGAGGGAAATCCCCTCGTCCGGCTGGATACGGATGACCAGCACATTACCGCCGGGAACGCCGCCGCAGGGCGTGTTGAAAAGCACGCACGGCGCGTCTTTGAAGTGCACCGAAATCTCGGTGGATTTCTTCGGCAGGCGCTTGCCCATCCGGATGTAAAACGGCACGCCGCTCCAGCGCCAGGTGTCGATGAGCAGGCGGACGGCGACGTAGGCCTCGGTATCGGATTCAGGAGAAACGCGGTCTTCCTCGCGGTAGCCGGGAACGGGGATTCCATCGACGTGGCCGGCGATGTATTGCGCGCGGACGACGTTGGCCGCGACTTTTTCCGGAGTGTCCCAATGGCGCAGCGAGCGGATGACTTTGACTTTTTCATCCCGCACGCCGTCGGCGGAGAGATCGGTGGGCGGCTCCATCGCGACGAGGCTGAGCAGCTGGAGCAGGTGGTTCTGCACCATGTCGCGCAGCGCGCCGGATTTCTCGTAATAACCGCCACGGCCGCCCTCCATGCCGAGGTTCTCGGCGCAGGTGATCTGGATGTGACTGATGTATTTGCTGTTCCAGAGCGGTTCGAAAATCGAGTTGGCGAAACGCAGGACCATCAGGTTTTGTGCGGTTTCCTTGCCGAGGTAGTGGTCGATCCGATAGGTGTCGCACTCTTGGAAGGTGTCGTTGACGACTTGGTTCAGGTGCTTGGCGGTGGAGAGGTCGGTGCCGAAGGGTTTTTCCACAATGACGCGGGACCAGTAACCGGGCTTCGATTCGTTGAGCCCGGCGTTTCTCAGGTTGATGAGGATCTCGTCGAAGAACTCGGGCGCGGAGGCAATGTAGAAAAGCCGGTTGCCCTTGCCGCCGTGCTCGGCGTCGATGGCGTCGAGTTTTTCCGCGAGGCGGCGGTAGCCCTCGACATCGGAAAATTCCGAAGTGTGATAGGAAACCGTCTCGATGAAACTGGCCCAGATCTTGTCGTCGTGGCCGGATCGGGAAACCTTGCGGTTGAGCTCCTCAAGCCCGCCGCGGAACTCCGCGTCGGATTTTTCACGCCGGGCGAAACCCATGATTTTCACCCCGGTCGGCAGCTCGCCATCGACCGCGAGATTATACAGCGCGGGGATGAGCTTCCGGTGCGTTAGATCGCCGGTGGCACCGAAGATCACGATGCTGCAAGGCTCGGCGCGCGAGCGGGAAACGAGGTCTTCGCGGAAGGGATTCATTGGGAGAAGTTGAAAGTTGAGAGTTGATAGTTGAGAGTGAAAAGGAAAGCAGATGCCGGACCGAAGGTCTTTCTCTTAACTCTCAACCATCAACTCTCAACCTCTTCTACCACGGCAGCGGGAAGTCGCGGTTGAAGGCGAACACCCGCTCGCGGATGGCGTGGAGCTTCGCCAGATTGGTGGGGTCGGACAAGGCCTCGTGGATGAAATCGGCGACCTGCTCGACATGAGCTTCCTTCATGCCGCGGGTGGTGACGGCGGGCGTGCCGATGCGGATGCCGCTGGGTTTCATCGGGCTGCCGGTGTCGAACGGAATGCCATTTTTGTTGACGGTGATGCCCGCCTCATCGAGCGCGTGCGAGGCGTCGGTGCCGTTGAGGTTCTTATTGCGGAGATCGACGAGCATGAGGTGGTTGTCCGTGCCGCCAGAGCAGATGCGGAAACCGTGATGGGTGAGACGGGCGGCGATCGCCTGCGCGTTCTTGATAATCTGCGCGGAGTATTCCTTGAACTCCGGCTTGAGTGCCTCGCCGAAGCAAATCGCCTTGGCGGCGATGACATGCATCAGCGGGCCGCCTTGGATGCCGGGGAAAACCTGCGAATCGATTTTTTTCGCGAACTCTTCCTTGCATAGAATGATACCGCCGCGCGGGCCGCGGAGGGACTTGTGGGTGGTGGAAGTGACGAAATCCGCGTGCGGGAACGGACTCGGATGCAGACCGGCGGCGACCAGGCCGGCGATGTGCGCCATGTCCACAAACAGATAGGCGCCGACCTCGCGAGCGAGCTTGCCCATGCGCTCGAAATCGATAATCCGCGAGTAGGCGGAAGCCCCGACGGTGATCAGCGCGGGCCTGAGCTCGCGGGCGGTTTTTTCCAGTTCGTCGTAGTTAATGCGCTCGTCGTCCGGGCTGACGCCGTAGTGGGTGACATCGTAAAAACGGCCGGAAAAATTCGCCTTGTGGCCGTGGGTGAGGTGACCGCCGTGGGCGAGGTCCATCGTAAAAATCTTGTCGCCCGGCTTGAGCACGGAGAAGTAAACCGCAGTATTTGCCTGCGAGCCCGAGTGCGGTTGGACGTTGGCGTGTTCTGCACCGAACAGCTCCTTCGCGCGGTCGATCGCGAGTTGCTCGACGACGTCCACATTTTCGCAGCCGCCATACCAACGCTTGCCGGGATAGCCCTCAGCATACTTGTTTGTTAGCACGGAACCCTGCGCTTCCATCACGGCGGGCGAGGTGAAATTTTCCGAAGCGATCAGCTCGATGTTGTTCCGCTGGCGGTGTTCTTCGGCGGTAATCGCCGCGTAGACTGCGGGATCGGTTTCGGCGATGCGGCTGCCGGAGGCTTTGCAAACGCGCGCTTCATGGCGGCCGCCGGCGAAATTGGTGACGACAAACGCATCCGCCATGGCGATGGCCGTCGCCTCATCCGTGAATTTTCCGCTGAGGCAAAGCACGTTGGAATCGTTGTGCCCGCGGGTGGTCACCGTCTCCTCGACCGAGCGGACGCTCGCCGCACGCACGTGGCGGTGGCGGTTCGCGGCGATGCACATGCCGACGCCGGAAGTGCAGGCGAGGATGCCGAAATCATAAGTGCCATCCGCCACATTGCGGGCCACCAAGTTCGCATAATCCGAGTAATCCACGGCCTCGGTGGTCTGCGTGCCGAAGTCGCGGACCTCGTGGCCAACCGCCTTCAGGTGCTTGACGATGGCGTTTTTCAAATCGACGGCGCCGTGGTCGGCTCCGATGGCAATGCGGAAGGTGGGATGGCTCATGGGCGGGGCGGGATTCAAGTCCGGGAAAGCCGACTTGCAAACCGCAAATTTCGGGGAAATTCCAAACCGCCCGCCGCTCCGGTTGCCCTCCGGCAGAGCCGTATTTCGTGAACGATGCCCAACTCTCGATTCAAACCCACTTAATACCAGTCGTTTCCATCAGAAAATTCAGAAATCCAGTTTTGCTCCGTCTCCGCTGTCTAGTTTTGCTCCGGCGCACCACAACCTGATCCAAGGTGCCCAAGGGACCCTCGCCGGATATCCTAACCGCATGGCGATCAAAGGCACACCAAGGCCCATCACGAGTGGGCCGAGAACGAAGCTTGGGAAGAAATCGCCGTGAAATACGAGCACCCGCTCTACAAGCGCATGGGCGTCTGCGGATGCTCGCGCGGCAGGCCGATGTATTCGTCCAGGTTGAAGGTGGTGGCGTTGCTCCAATCGAGATTGGTGTCGATCAGCGTGCGGTAGAGCAGTAGCAAGTTAGCAATGATTCGCGCCGCGATGGCCGTGGCGCTTTTGGCGGTTTCTCGGATGATGATTTCCATTAGGCCGTGCCCAGGCGGGCGGCGAGTTTGTTTCTAACGTCATCTTGGAATCGTGCGATGAGTCCGCAGGTGTATTCCGCGATGTCGATCGACTCGTCCGCGACGAGCGGCGTAAGGTTCAGGCCGAAAATGAGCTGGGTCGCTTGGTCGGTGGAGTGGGAGTCGAAAAACGTGGCGTTGGCGGCGCGGCGGCCAAGGGTGGCGAGGTCGTAGCGTTTGCCCCCGGCAATCTGCGAATCGAAAACGCCGTTGAGCGAGGCTGCTAGATTATCGCGCCCGCTCACATCCATCAGAACCTTGTTGGAGTCCGGCAGCCAGTCGAGGTTGCGCCAGACTTCACAACCGATGACCTGCTTCGGCCGTTGTTCGCCCGGCAGTTCGCGCATCGCTTGCAAGGCGGCGATGGTGACGCCGATGTGGGTGTCGTGTTTGTCCGCGGGATTATGGGTGTAAACGACCTCGGGCTGGCTCGCGAGGAGGATTTCCTTGAGGTCGTTTTTCAACTCTTGGGCGGTCGGGCTTTTCACCGCGCTGCTAGGGTAGTCGAGCTGGACCATTGCCGCATAGCCGCCGATCACGGCCGCAGTGTTCTGCTCTTGGCGGCGGATCGTCATCATGTGCTCGTCGGTGAAAGCCGCGTATGGGCCGGAGCGCGAGCTGCCGGCGCCGTTGGTGCAGGTCACGCCGCCGAACCATTGATCCGCGCTGGCGAAGCAGGTAAGGATTCCGTGAAACGCCATGAATTCGAGATCGTCCTGATGGGCGCCAATCCCGAGATGGGTGATGCGCCGGAACGCTTCGCCCTCGGGCAGTTGGTCGGGAATGAAAACATCCGCGGTGGAGTGGTGCAGTTTCATAAAATCGTTTCTATACTGTCGCGCATGATGTGTGGAAAGGCTCAGGCAAGCAAGTGTCTGGCGCGTCTCGCGCCAGACCGTTGCGAAGGCGTCTCGCCTCGCGCATATCACAGGTCCGAGCGAGACGCTCCAGCCACTTTTTCAAGGCATTTCCAAATCATGACGCGCGGGAGTATACCTCGGGATGTTTCAGAATGAGGGCCGGCTCGAAACCGTGGCGATCCGTTTCTTCAACGTCTTCGGTCTGCTGCAAAGATCCCAATGGCGCTTATGCCGCCGCCGTGCCTATGTGAAAGACATCGCTGGGGCGCTCGCCTTCGCGGTGGAAAGTCACAGGAGTTTTTAATGCGGGCTACGGTGGCCAGATTACCATCAACGACCTCGCCGACGGACTGATCAAGGCGGCGGGCTCGGCGTTGAAGGTCATTCATGCCACCGAGCGAACAAGCTGCGGGCCGCCGGATGGCTTCCGCGCCATAGCTTGGAAGAGGGTCTGGCCCGCACGCTTGAATTTTTCAACACCGCCAAGTGATAGGCAAAGCTCCTTCGAGCGGGAACCAACGCCTTTGAAATGGTTTTCGAGATTGCTGAAATTTTCGCTATCAAGACGCGTAGTTCCCCCATGAATCTCCTGAAAAATATCTATTCGACCCTCTGGCTCGTTGTCGCCTCAGCCAGCGCGGTTGCGGCCGCTCCGGTTTATTTAACCATCGATGAATCCATCGCCAAGGGCGACCTCGCCGACGTTCGTTTGCACATCGCCGCGAATCCGAAAAGCCTGAACCAAGGGGGCCGTGAAAACTCCCGCCCGCCGCTGGAACAAGCGGTGATCCGCAACAAGGCGGACATCGCACTCTACCTGTTGGAAGCCGGGGCCGATCCGAACACGGTGAACGCTTCCCAGCGGACGCCGCTGCATCTCGCCGTGGACCGGAATAACCCGCTCGTCGCCGCCGCGCTGCTCAAAGCCGGTGCGAAACCTAACCAACGCGACAAGGACGGCTGGACTCCACTCCATCACGCCGCCGCCAAGAACCAGCTAGAAACCGCCAAAGCCATCCTCGCCGGCGGCGCGGACCCGATGACGCTCAGCGAGCTCGGCGGCACCCCCTTGCACGAGGCTGCGGCCAGCGGTGGCGCGGAGATCATCCGACTGTTTCTCGACCACAAGGTGAACCCTGCGGTGGTCTCGAAGCAGGGCGTCACCGCGCTCGACATCGCCAAGCAATACAAGAACCAGCCGGCCATCGACGAGTTGTCGAAGTAAGGGGCGCGCGTTTCCCACCGCAGTGTCGGGCGCGGAAAAGCCCGCCGGCCGGCCGGTTGGCTGACGGGCTTTTCTTTAATTCTGTCACTGAAATGATCAGGGCACCGTGCCGCTGATGCTGTATTGACCGAGCGAGCCGTAACCGGTGTAGCCGCCCGCAAGCGGATCGCCGCGGCCGACTCCGGAAATGCGGACGAAATAAGTGCCCGCAGCGAGACTCGCGGAAACGGTGGAGTCGGTGGCCGTGTCGGGGTTGGAAGCGGCGAGGACGTTGCCGATAGCATCAAGGATTTCCGCCAACACATCGAGGTTCTGGCTGGCGGCGTCGCCGAGCGCGGTGAGGCTAACCGCGCCGCCGCTGGTGGTGAAGGCGAAGGTGTCCGTGTCACTGTCGGTTTCGATGATGCCGGAGCCGGAAACGGAGGTGCCGCTAACCGCAAGTGCGGGCGCGCCGGCGGGAGTGCTTGGCTGCGGGTCGCTGCGGTAGCTAAAGCCGTTTTGCGTGGTGATGATGGCCAGGTCGTCTTCCTTGTTGTTGGCGCTCAGGTATTCGCCGCGCGACCATTGGACGAGGAGTTGATAGTAGCCGACGCCCATGATCGGAGCCCAGCCGGTTTCGCCGCTGCCGTGCCCTTCGTAATAGCCTTCGGAAGGCGAGTTGCGGCCATCGTGGAGCAGGCCGAGCGTGTGGCCGATTTCATGCGAGCAGGCTTCCGCGATGTAGCGGGTGGTGTTTGCCAGCTGGTCGGAGAACACCCAGCACGGCGTGTCGCCGGTCCAGGTGAAGGAATTGAGGTAGGCAACTCCGCCGTAGTTGCCATACCACTCGTTGTCCGGAGTGATGATGCAGCGGATGCGGCGGTTAGATGGGGCGGCGAGATAAGCCGCCTCGTCGGTGGTGACGTTGATCTGGAATGGCGCGTAGTCTTCCGCCGAGCGACGCCAGATATCGGTCATCTGGGCTTGGGTGTAGGTGGTGGAAATGGCACTCGCATTAATGGTTCCGCCATTCAGCCACTGGGTGCCGGTGACAACCTGGCCGTCCATGTCGAGATAGGCCACCGCCACCGCACCGGGCAGGCTGTTGAGGATTGGCACGGTGCTCTGCGTTGCGTCGTCATTGCTGATGGTGCAAGTGGCGGTGCCGTCGGAGATGACGGCGTTGACGGGATTGGACAGCAGTAGCAGAAAGTTTTCGTTAGGCTCAAGGGTGGTGTCGCCGCTGATCGGCACGGAGACGGTGCGGGTGGTGGTTCCGGGCGCGAAAGTCACGGTCCCGCTCACTGCGGTGTAGTCACTGCCTGCGGTGGCTGTGCCGTCTTGGGTCGCATAACTCGCGGAAATGGTTTTCGTGCGGTCGGACTTGGACAGTCTGACGGTGACCGATAGATTCTGGGTTCCCGAATTTCCCTCGCTGATCGAGGCATCCAAAACGGAGATCCCCAGCGAGGTCGTGCCGCCGCCGGGTTTGCCTTGCTGGATCAGTTTGTTTTTCGCAGCAGCTTCGTCTTCGCTCTTGAGCGCGGCCTGCGCTTTGGCCTTGTCGAGCGGCGGCAAGCCCATGGCTTCGATGCCATCCTGGTTTTGGTTGAGCATTGAGCACAGCAGATCGCTGAGTGCGTGGCGGCTGGCCATCAAGCCACTGCCCGAGGGCCGGAATTCATAAGCGACCGGATGCGCGTCGAAATACAGCTGGCCGAGAAAAAATCCGAGCGCTTTATTTTCCTGCACGGTCAGCGTGCCCTGCGGTTCGCCGTCGATGCGGATGTGGGTGATGACGGTGCCGTCGTCTTGGATGGACGAGCCGGTGATTTCTCCGGCAAGGGCGGCGAAGCGGTCGGATAAATCGAGTTTCACCCGGTCTCCGACCGTCTGGCCGACCACCGCGCGCAGCGGTCCGGCTTGGACGGGGATGGAGGCGCGGAGTTCTTTTGGACCGGCAGCGCCGCGTTCCCACAAGAGTCCTTGTGCTGCCAGCGCAGCTTCCTGAGCCGCCGCCGGGGCCGGGTTGGATTTGTCGCGGAGCGGAGAGGTGCCGGCCGCCGCGGGTGAGGGTTTACCTGAATTCAGGCTAATGACGGAGATGCCCGCGACTGCCAGCAGGCTGGCGGCACCGTAAAGCGCGATGTGGTTTTTTGGCTTTGACTGCATGGGTGTTCGGAATGAGTTGTTTTCGAGAACGCCGCTTATACCAAGCAGCAGCTCTTTGACAACGAAAATTCCCAATCGCGGCGCTACGCGATCGCGTAGGATTTACCCTATCGAGGCGCAGCCATGCTCCGTCTGCCCGTGAATCAGAGCGCCTTGCCGAAGACTTCCACCTCGATGTAGTGGTTCATCTCGTTAGAGGTGTTGCCATTGCTGTAAAGGCGGACATAACGGCCTTTGGCACCCTTGGCGTCGGCGAGGAGACCGAAGCGGGATTCGACGTAGGAATTGTCCGAACCCTTGCCGAGTTTGGAGGAGTCGTCGTAGTCGTTGTTATAAAGGGTGGTGACGCCGGTTTTGAATTCCGCGTCGTCGGAAACCTGGATGATCACGTCGTTGTAAGCGCGCTTCTGGGAGTGGAAATGCCACAGCCAGATCGCGGAGACGGAGGCGGTTTTTTCCAAGTCGACTTGGACCCACTGGGTGCCGTCGAGGAGCTCGACGAAGTAGCCTTCGCCTGCTTCCTTCTCGCCGTCGGTGATGAGCGTGAGGTCGCCGATGATCGGGGCCTCGTCACTGCTGGTGACTTTTTTGCCTTTGGAAAGGAGGGTGGTGCCTTCGGGAACGAGGAACTCGGGAGCTTTGTTAGGAGCTTGGACGAGGTTGGGGACGTTCATCGGCTTGGGGGTGCCTTCGATGAGTTCGGGAGGGAACTCGGTGGTGAGCGGCACGCCGCCGGCGGTGCCACCGGAGGCGGCTGGCGCGCTGCTTGGGGCGGCGGTGTCCGGCGCGCCCGGGGTGGATTCGGATTTCTTGCCGCAGCTGGTGAGGGCGAGGGCGGAGACGGTGAGGAGGGCGGGGATGATTAGTTTGTGTTTCATACGGAGAGGTGTTCGGAGGTGAAGTCGATGGGTTGCTTGCTGAGAGCGGAAGGATTCACCCAGAAGATGGGGGCTTCGCTTTCAAAGGCGTGGCGGGCGTCGCAGTTGAGCTTGGCCTTGCCGCGCACGGCGTCAAAGAAGTTTTCGAGGTGTGGCTGGTGCGCGGGTTTGCCGAATCCGCCGGGCAGGTCGTAGATGTCGGGTGCGGCGGACTCGTAGGCAGCGACGGCGTCGGCGGTTGGCTCGGGCTTGGGTGGCGCGGGCTTCTTGAGCAGGTAGCCGCGGTCAACCAACTCACCCCAGTCTGGAACATGGTCGCCGCTTTCGCGGTAAATCGCCGAGGAGGCGGCGATTTCGGAAATTTTGATGGTTGCCTCGGTTCCCATGAAGCTCTCGTAAAAGCCACCGCCGTAGCTGGTGGTGGTGAGAACCTGATAGAACGCGCGGACCTCACCCTGCGGGGTGTCATAGTCGAAAACGCACATCATGTTGTCGAAGTGCTCGCGATCCTTGAAGAAGGAGTTGCCGCCCGAGGCGTAAACGCGCTTGGGCGTGGTGCCGAGGAACCAGTTAAAGATATCTATCTGGTGCGCGCCGAGGTCAGAAATTGGACCGCCAGAGAGACTGCGGTAGGTACGCCAATTCATGAACTGAAGCATGTCCTTGTATCCATAGCGATTGAGAACAGCCGGATCGATGGACAGTTTTTTGTTGAAACCGATATTTTGTGAGGATCCGAGGGAACGGTTCCACTGGGCATTGGCGTTGACGATCTGGCCGCAGATTTTCTTTTCGTTAATCAGGCGGTTGAGTGTGTAGCGGTAGCGGGGATTGGAGCGACGCTGGTGGCCGATCTGGCATAGCTTCCCGGTGCGTTCCATGGCTCTGACCATGTCGCGGGCGGCCTCGATGGTGTGCGCCATCATTTTCTCGCAATAGACGTGCAAGCCAGCTTCAAGGCATTTCACGGTATGGGGCGAGTGCCAGAAGTCGGGTGTCGCGATGATGGCGACGTCGAGCCCTTTCTCCTTCGCGAGCATTTCGTCGATATCAACGTAAGCGTTCGGCTTTGATCCCTGAAATGCGTTCACGGAATTAACAGCCGAGTTGCGGTTGTAGTCCCAGATGTCGCACACGGCCTGGAAATGGAGTCCAGGAATATTTTTCATCGCATTGAACAAGGCTTCCCGGCCCTGCTTGCCGAAGCCGACGAGGGCAACGTGGATGGCGTCCAAGCCACTGCTTTGGTTGGCGGCGCGGAGAATATTGGGAGCGCCAAGCACAAGGCCCGCGCCCATGCCGGCGAGTGACTTCGAGAGGAAGTCGCGGCGGTTCAGGTTGGATGGATCAATGTTCATGGGATTTACCATTTTTTGAAGATGGCGAGGCGGTTGTGCTGCGCAAGGGCGAGTGCGCCGGCGACGATGATCATGTGGATACCGAGCCAAGAGACACCGTCGTCCTGCTTGATCAGGATCAGGCCCCAGGTGAGACTGATGTAGAGCAGGCCGAGCAGGAAGAGTGAGGTGCGATAGCCGATGCCCAGCAAGATGGTGATACCTAGCAGCAGCAGCGCGGGACCGAGAAGTTTGTCATATAGCGGCAAGGCGAATTTCAACATCAGGGGCTCGCCTTCAAACTTTTTCATGAGGGCGGCGGGCACGCCGTGGTAGTTCTCCAAGGCGTAGTATTTTAGAGAACCTGCGGCGGTTAGACCTTCCTCATTTGGTAATCCGTTCACCGAAACCACTTGGTCTCCGGATCGAGTGCCGGCGTATTTCTCAACACCGGTCTGGATCGCGCGCACGCCCAGCCAAAGGCGGAGGAGCAGCGACCCGTAAACGAGGGCCAGGGTGTTAGTGGAGCAGCAGGATTCCCCGGACGATCCGGCGGAGGATTCCTTGGCGGTTTCGGAGCAGCATTCTTTGGACATGGGCAGGTTTTAATGGGGGTGTAGGGAAGATAGTTTCCGGAATCAAAGCGGGAAGCAAAGTCAAAGGCGGGCTCCGAGGCGAGGGTGGTTGGCTTGGTCGGCGTTGCCGAGGACTTTTTCGGTCTTCGGGTCCCAGTTGAGCGGTTGTTTCGAGTCCATGGCGACGATGGCGAGCTGGCCGAACGAGGCGGCGCGGTGGGCTCCTTCCGCCGGGGCGACGGTGAGCGCCCGCGAGCGGACGCAGTCGATGAAATTCTGATAGTGGCTGGGCGGTTTGGTGTCGAAGTCGGCAGGCAAGTTGCGGAGCATCTCGCGGTCCGAAGCTTCGAGCTTGCCGCGGTTGACGTGGATCCAGCCTTTCTCGCCGGTAAACTTGGAGCCACCGAAGTCGCTACGGACTTCGAGGGTGCGGCCGTCGGCGAAAGTGCCCTGATAGGCGTATTTGACGTAGGTGTTGAAAAACTCGTGGTTTCCGGCCTCACCGGTGCCTTCCATTTTCACCGGGCCGGTGCCGTCGAGGCCGAGGGTCCAGAGCGCGATGTCCACGTGGTGGCCGACCCAGTCGAGCAGCTGGCCGCCGCCGAAGCTGTTGTGCCAGCGCCAGTTCCACGGGTGGATCATCGGGTGATAGGGGAAATCGCCCACGGGCGCGGAGTAGGTTTTCCAATCGAAATTTGGTGGCGCATGGCCGATGAGTTCCGCGACTTTTTCCTTGTGGATGCTCATGCCGGAGGGCGTGCCGCATTCGAAGCGGGTCATTTTGCCGAGAGTGTCGTTCTCGATGAGCGCCTTGAAGCGGCGGAAATCCCCGCCCGAGCGCTGCCAGCAACCGGTCTGCCAGACGCGGTTGTTTTTAGCGAGGGCGTCCACTAACATGCGGCCCTCCGCCAGCCCCCAGGTGAAGGGTTTTTCGCCATAAACGTCCTTGCCGGCGTTGGCGCAATCGATGCCGATCCTAGCGTGCCAATGGTCCGGCGTGGCGAGGCTGACCACATCGAGGCCGGGGTGTTGCAGCAGCTCGGCGTGTTGGGCGTAGATCTTGCAGTCAGAGTTCTTGTAGAAAGCGTCCACCTTCGCCTTGGCTTTGGCCGCTTGGTTGGAATCCACATCGCAGACGGCGACGACCCGGACGCCTTTGATGTTGAGGAAATTCGTCATGTTGCCGATTCCCTGTCCGCCGCAACCGACGCAGCCCATCAGAATCTCGTCATTAGGCGAGCCCGGCTGAGCACACAGGTAAGTCATGGGGGCAAGTCCGAGCGCCGCAGCCGTGGTGGCGAGAAACTTGCGGCGGGGAATGGAGTAGTTTGGTGGGTTCATTGGTTGGAAAAAAATACGTCGATGGCTAAGACGGGTCTTTCAGAAAACAGCTTCGAGGCGGGGAGGAAATCGCTTGGAATCACTAATTTTTGGGAGGGGACAAGGGCCGCCCCACCGTGTCAGGGTCGTGGTTGTGAAACGAAATTCCCTGAACCGCCCGGCCCTTGCTTGGGGCGCTCCATTCTGTCAATTCGGGCTTTTTGGGTTGATCCATGCTGCGGCCATGGCGGCGGACATCGCTCCTAACACCGGCAGAACCGTCGAGGTCGCCAGTGCTCCGGGAAAACCATTATAAACCAGCCGGGTCTCCAAGCTGTGGAATTTCATGTCGGCCTACGGTAAGAAGCGCAGCGGCACTTATCAAAATCCGGGGCACACTTGCTATCCGGGTGACTGGCCCATTCATTTTCGACCCGGTCCTGGACTTGCGTGGGCTGGCATTGGTTTAAATACATCGACAACGATCCCGATGACAAGAGGATTGATCCCTCCAACCGTGATTCTAACAAAGGCATCGTCTCCAACCGCTACGTGCCATACCAGCCCTTGCTCGACGCCATGAAGGCGGTAAACGAGCGGAGTTTCGGCCTGATTGATCACTTCGCCCGTCCCGCGTCCGCCACCCGCTAGAAATCCCTTCCGTGTGCAACGATTCATCACCCCGCTTGTAGTCGCTCTCGCAGCTTCCGTCTGCGATGCGGCCCCGGACCTCGCACCTTGGCCCATGCCGGCACCGCCGCCAGGCGTCACCATCGACAAAGACATTGCCTTTCTCGCTCCCGGCCGGGCCGAGAAACTGGATCTCTATCAAACTTCCCCTCGCCCTCCCGGCGGCAAGTTAGCGGTAACCCGTTGTTCCGCGAGTCGCGCGAGGCCGCGCCGGAGAAGTGGAAACTCGCCTCGCCTGTCAGCCACATCACGCGCGACAGTCCGCCGCCTCTAAACATCCATGGTGTTCTCGACACCACGGTGGATCGCGACCAGTCCGTGGAACTCGACAAAGCCCTGAACTCCGCGGGCGTGGAGCACTCTTGATTACCAGGCCACGGGCGACCCGGCTCACCCGCGGCGTTTCATGCGCCTGAAAGTGAGCCGGCCGTGAGGGATCACGTCAGCTTCGGCTCCCAGCCGGCGCGGTAGGTGCGCTTGAGCGTGGCCTTTACTTCGGGCAGGCTGCGGGCTTCCATGGCTTTCATGTTCCAGTCGATTTTCTTGCCGAGACGGACGGCGAGGTTGCCGACGAGGACCATCTCAGTTAGGGGGCCGGCGTGATCGACGAAATTGGAAACAGGCTTCGGTCCGTCCCCGCGGACGGCGCGGCAGAGTTCCTGAGTCGGGCCGCCGACGACGCGCGGATAGACTTTTTCGACCGTCCGGGCCTTTTCCCGGAGGCTCTCCGGAAAGAGGACGGGCGGGCTGCTGCAGTAGGCGTCGTTGACGAACATCACGCCTTCCGTGCCGACGAAGACCTGGCCGAATCCCTCGTTGAGCTTTAGATCCGCTGGAATGCCCGGCGGCCGGACGAAATCTTTGTCGGTGTTAGGGTTGGTGACGCCGTCCTGCCAAATGACCTTGACCGGGCCGCGTTTGCCTTTGGCCGGGAAGTCATAAACGATGGTCGAGCGCTTGGGAGCGATGGTGTCGTCGAAGGCGGAAACCTTGCTGGCTTCCACCACGAAGTCACCGTTGAGATCGAGTGCCCAAAACGCGGAGTTCATGCTGTGGCAGCCGATGTCGCCAAGGGCACCGCAGCCGTAGTCCCAGAATCCGCGCCATTTGAACGGGTGGATGTCCGGGTTGTAAGGTCGGTCGGTGGCGCAGGTGCCTTGCCAGACGTCCCAGTTGAGGTCGGCCGGCACGGGCTTTGCGGGAAACCGTAGGCCCTCGCCCTGAGGCCAGATCGGGCGGTTGGTCCAGTAGTAAACTTCTTTCACGTCGCCGATGATTCCAGCTTCGATCCACTCGCGCACGATGCGGGTGCCTTGCATGGTGGCGCCTTGGTTGCCCATCACGGTGAGCACGTTTTTTTCCTTGGCGTAATTGGCCAGCGCGCGGGCTTCCCAGAGGTTGTTGCACATCGGCTTTTGCACCATGACCGGCTTGCCGTGCTTGATCGCCTCGATGGCGATGGGGAAGTGCATGTGGTCCGGAGTTGAAACGGTGACCACGTCGATCTGGTCGGCCACGGCGGCGAACATCTCCCGGTAGTCGGAGAAATAGCGGGCTTCCGGAAAGCGCTCGATGGCTTTGGCGGCCATTTTTTGATCGATGTCGCAGAGGAAGGCGATGCGGTTGCCGCTGGCGATCTCTGAGATGTCGCTCCAACCCCTGCCGCCGCAGCCGACGGCGGCGACGTTGAGCTGTTTCAGGGCTTTTTCCTGGCCGAGAAGGAGGTTGGGGGCGAACGCGGTGCCGGCGAGAGCGGCGGCGGATTTGATGAAACTGCGGCGGGTCGGATTTTGCATTACGGGAGGTTTGTTACGGGCTGGGGTTGCCGGATCATTCAGGGGTGTTTCAATGGACGCGGTGTTCGAATCCTAGCGCTTTTTCCGGAGGCGTTTGCCGGTCAGGCGGGTTGCGATGAGATTTGGGCAGCGGCCTTTTAGGCGGAGTTGCTCGCAGTTGGCCTCGATTTTAATCGTCTGCCGGACGGGTTTGAAACCGAGCCGCCGGGTGACGCAGTCGTTGAGCAGATCTAGGTGCGAATCTTCGAATTCCACCACGCGGCCGCACTCGATGCACAGCAGATGATTGTGTGAGGGCTTGTCGAGGAAGTTGGGGTCGTAGGTGGTTTGGTTTTCCCCGAGGTCGATTTCGCGCAGCAAATCCGCCTCTACCAACAGGCTCAGTGTCCGGTAAACCGTGGCCCGCGAGGTCTCGGAGTCAAGTTTCCGAACGCGGTCGAAAAGCTCGTCCGCCGTGAAATGCTCGTCTTTGGAAAACGCCGCCTTGACGATGGTGTCACGCTGGCTGGTCCGGCGCAGGCCTTTGCGCCGGATGAAATCATTGAGCCGTTCCTGGATACCAAGGTCCATGACCCATTTCTAGCGACCATAATCCCCGCCGCAAAGCGGAAACGCCGCAACCATCATGAAAGTCGGTGAACGCCGCCGCAATACATGGGTGGATCCATTAATTAAACTCATGAGCAAGAAATACACGCACCGCAAATTTCTCGGGACCACCGCCTTGGGCATCGGCATGCCGACGATCATTCCGGGGTCCGCCCTCGGCAAGAACGGTGCCGTCGCGCCGAGCAACCGGATCGTCATGGGCGGCATCGGCATCGGCCCGCGCGGGCGGCTGGTGTTGTCCTGTTTCCTCGCCCAGCCGGATGTCCAGTTCGGTCCGCGAATTCCTCGCCTGCATCAAATCACGCGGCGCACCTGCGGCCAGCGAGGTGGTCACGCGCAACGGCCACATCGCCTGCCACGCCGCCGCCATCGGCTGGCAGCTCGGCCGCAAAGTTTGCTTCGACCCCACCACCGAGAAATTCCTCAACGACGACCAAGCCGACAAAATGTGCAGTCAGCCGCGCCGTGCGCCGTGGCACGCATGATGAGTTCGTAAAATTTCTTGCAGGAAATCCAATTTGGGAATGTGATCACCGACATGATGAATTCAAACATGCTGTTGAGCTTGGCGGTAGCGCTGGTGATGCCGGTGCTGGGTCAGGAGGTGCCGAAGGTGCTGGCGCTCGGTGCCGAGATGCCGGGCTTTTCGCTGCCGGGGACGGACGGGCAGACTTACGCGGCGGAGAATTTCAAGGACTCCAAGGTCCTGTGCGTCATTTTTACCTGCAATCATTGTCCGGATTCGGTGGCGGCGGGAACGCGGACGGAGCAAATCTATCAAGACTATAAAAGCAAAGGCGTGGCGCTGGTGGCGGTGAACGGAAATAACCCGGCCAGCCTCACGCCCGACGAGCTCGGCTACTCGCCCTTCGGCGACTCGCAGGAGGAAATGGCACCCTTCGCCAAAGATTTCGGTTGGACTTTTCCTTATCTCTATGACGGCGCGAAGCAGGAATTCACCACCGCCTGTGGCGCGCAATCCACGCCGCACCTGTTCGTTTTCGACGCGGAGCGCAAGCTGCGCTACACCGGCCGGATGGACGATGGCGGGCGGAACGCCGGCGCGGTGAACAAGAGCTATCTGCGAGACGCGCTCGACGCCGTGCTCGCTGGCAACGAAGTGAAAGAGCCCGTCACCCGCTCGTTCGGCTGCTCGACCAAGTGGCTTTTCAAAACCAGCAGAGTGGCCGCAGATCAGGCGGCGTGGGAAAAGAAGCCCGTCACCGTAGCGGATCTGGACGAGGAAACTTCCAAAAAACTCCGCGCCAACGGCTCGAAGAACCTTCGTCTCATTAATTTCTGGTCCACCAGTTGCGGCCCTTGCGTGAAGGAGTTCCCCGATCTGGTAGATACCGGCCGGCGTTTCCAAAATCGCCCGGTCGAGTTCATTTCCATCAGCCTCGATCCGGTCGCGCTGCGGCCCGCCGTCGCCAAGTTCCTAGAATCCCGCCACGCCGCCGCCCCCGTCTCGACCGCGCGATCGCTTGGCGAGCAGGGTCTGGCGTCCAACAACTATCACTGGACTGGCGGAAATCCGGACACCATGGCCCAGGTGATCGATCCCGAATGGACCGGGGCCCTGCCATACACCGTGCTCGTCGCCCCAGGTGGCAAGATCCTCTGGCGGCACAACGGTGAGCTCGACATCGTCGAAGTGCGGCGGCAAATCCTCAAGGGACTGGAATGAACCATGGTCTAACGGACCATCCGGAACCATGAGAACCACTCGCCGCCCGTTTCTCAAAACCGCCATCGGAGCCACACTCGCCACACTCGCCGCCCGCGCACAGGACGCGCCAGCTCCCGGCAAAAAACTCGGCTGGGCGCTCGTCGGGCTCGGCTCGCTCAGCAAGAATCAAATCGCCCCGGCCTTGCTGAAGACGCAGCACTCCAAGCTCGTCGCCGTGGTCACCGGCACCCCGGAAAAAGGCGTGAAATGGCGCGAGCAATACGGCCTCGCCGAGGACAAGGTTTATTCTTACGAGAACTTTGACAAAATCATCAATGACCCGGCGATCGACGTGGTTTACATCGTCCTGCCCAACAGCATGCACCATGAGTTCACGCTGCGCGCCGCCAAGGCAGGCAAGCATGTTTTCTGTGAGAAACCAATGGCCAACAGCGCAAAGGAATGTCGGGAAATGATCGCCGCCTGCGAAGCCGCGAACCGCCAGCTCGGGATCGGCTACCGCTGCCAGTCCGAGCCACATCACCGGGAGGCCATCCGCTTCGCCCGCGAGCAGGTTTTCGGTCCGCTCCAGCACGTGGACGCCGGCTTTGGTTTTGCCATCGGCGACCCGAAGCAATGGCGGCTGCGCAAAGATCTGGCAGGCGGCGGCGCGCTGATGGATGTGGGCGTTTACGCGCTCCAAGCCTGCCGTTATCTGGCGGGCGAGGAGCCCTCGGAGGTGGTGGCGCTTGAAACCAAAACCGACCCGGTAAAATTCGCCGAGGTGGATGAGACCATCACTTGGTCGATGAAATTTCCCTCCGGCCTCACGGCGAACTGCTTCACGACTTATCATTTCGACGGTCGCGATGATTTTACGGCCTACGGCACGAAAGGTCGTTTCGGGGTGAAGCCCTGTTATGGCTATAAAGGCCAAACCGGCTGGACATCCGACCCGAAAATCCCGCTCGCCTTCCCGCCGACCGACCACTTTGCGGCGGAGATGGACGCCTTCTCGCAGGCAATTCTCCAAGGCAAGCCGTTCGAGCCCTCGGGGACGGAAGGCTTGCGCGACTTGCAGGTGATCGAGGCGATTTACCGGTCCGTCGCGAGCGGGAAAAAGGAGCGCGTTTAGATTAGCAGCGGCACGCCGACTGACCCGGTTATATCCGCGGCGGTCGCTAGATTAGTTTTCTTCGTGGCAGAAATCCGCCGCGGCTTTAGGTTGCATCATGATCTTCTCCGACGAACGCATCACCCGCTTGGCCGAGACCATGGCCATCGAAGCTGGCGAGCTGGCCGTCATCATGGGAGATGGCGCATCGCATTTCTACCCAGCCGGCAGTTGTCTATTCCACGAATCCTCGCCCCGGCTGTGGATGGGAATCGTCGAGGAGGGCGAAATCGAAATCGTCCGGGGAGGTCATGGCAGCACCACCCGGCTGGCGACGCTGACTCGCGGCAGCGCTTTTAGCGAAGGCGTTCTATTGGGCGACCTGCCGCACTCGGCGTCCGCCGTCGCGCTCACCGACGCCCGGGTCTGGCTGATTCCGAGGGCGGTCTTCGAGCGGATCCGCGCAGAGCAGCCGGAGGTTTTCTATCGGATGGTCGGTCACGTTGCCCGGCGGTTGAGCGCGCGCTTGCAAGCGGCGAATGAGCATCTCGTCTCAGGCGTCTCGCCAGTGGTCACCTCGTGGCGCAAGGAGCACGACTCGCTGGGCGAGCGCGAGCTGCCAGATACCGCCTACTACGGCGTGCAAACGCTGCGCGGCATGGAGAATTTCCCGATTTCCGGCATCCCGTTGCATCACTTCAGCCACTTCGTGCGCAGTCTCGCCTACGTGAAGAAAGCCGCCGCCATGGCGAACAAGGATCTCGGGGTGGTCTTGGCCGGGCGCGCCGACGCCATCGTCGCCGCGTGTGATGAGATCATCGCCGGAAAGTGGCACCGGCATTTCACCATCGACATGATCCAGGGAGGAGCCGGCACCTCGACTAACATGAACGCCAACGAGGTCATCGCCAACCGCGCCCTCGAAATCCTCGGCCACCGCAAGGGCCAGTACGAGTTCCTCCACCCGAACGACGACGTCAACCGCTCGCAATCCACCAACGACGCCTACCCCACTGCCATCAAGCTGGGCGTCATTCTAACGATGCGAGACGCCACCTCCGCGCTGCGCGAGTTGCAAGCCGCGCTCGTCGCCAAGGCTGTCGAATTCGCGGATGTTTTGAAAATGGGCCGCACGGAAAACCAGGATGCAGTGCCGATGACGCTGGGCCAGGAATTCAGCGCCTATGCCGCGACCATCAAGGACGGCATCCGCTACATCGAGCGGGCGTCCGAGGAATTTCTCGACATCAACATGGGAGCCACTGCCGTGGGCACCGGCATCAACAGCCCGCCGGGCTATGCCGAACTCTGCACCATGCATCTCAGCGAGGTGAGCGGACTTCCGGTTAGAATTGCGGAGAACCTGGTGCAGTCCACCCAGGACAGCGGCCCGTTCTCCCTGATGAGCGGCGCGATGAAAACCGCCGCTGTCCAGCTTTCCAAGATTTGCAACGACCTCCGCTGGCTCTCCTCGGGTCCGCGCGCCGGACTCTATGAAATCCGCCTGCCCGCCATGCAGCCCGGCTCGTCGATCATGCCCGGCAAGGTGAATCCCGTCATTCCGGAGATGGTCAGCCAAGTCTGCTATCAGATCATCGGCGCGGACGTGACCATCTCGATGGCTTGCGAGGCGAGCGAGTTGGAACTCAACATGGCCGAGCCCGTCATCGCCTTCAATTTGTTCTTCGGACTAACACTCTTGCGCAACGCCGCCATCGCCCTGCACACCCGCTGCATTTCCGGCATCGAGGCGAACCGCGAGCGCTGCCTCGCCTATGTCCAGAATTCCATCGGCCTAGTCACCGCGCTCAATCCGGTGCTTGGTTACGAGCGCTGCTCGGCCATCGCCAAGGAGGCGCTCGCTACCGGGGCCAGCGTTTACAGCCTTGTGCTGGAAAAAGGCTGGCTCAGCAAGGAGCAGCTCGACGACTTGCTGACGCCGGAGAAAATGACCCGCCCGAGGTGACATCTGACAGGTCCGCGCCTTACAAACCGTCACTTGGAGCTTGCGATTTCCCGCCGAAAAACCCGTTCTGGACAGGGTCGCATCCCGTGCCTAGTTTTCCCGCTCTTCCCACCAATAACTATGATCCGTAAATTCATTCCTGGCGCGCTGGCCCTCGGCCTCATCGCCTCCACTTCCGCCGCCGAAGACAAGAAGCCAGCCGCCGATGCAGCACCTGCCAAGTCAGAAGCTGTGACGCCCGCCATCGAAGCTCCGGCCAAGCCCAAGCTCGATCCCGCCGTGATCAAGTCGGACTCCTCCTATGCGCTCGGTTTCCGCACCGGCGGTGGGTTCGCCCAGCAGTTCGGCAAGTTCGGCGTGGGTGCCGACGATCTCGACCCGGAAACTTTTCTCAAGGGATTCATGGCCGCCATCAAGGGTGGCAAGCCGGAACTCGAAGAAGCGAAACTCCAAGCCGCTATGGAAGCTCTCGGTGAGATGCTCCAAGGCCGCGAGAAGGAAAAAGCCGCTGCCAACCTCGAAGCCGGCAAGAAATTCCTCGCTGAAAACGCCAAGCGCGAAGGCATCACCACCACCAAGAGCGGTCTGCAATACGAAGTCATCACCAAGGGCGGTAGCGAAAAATACGTCGCGCCCAAGGAAGGCGACAAGGCTGCCGCTGAAAAGCAATTCATGGTCCACTACAAGGGCACGCTTATCGACGGCAAGGAATTTGACGCTTCGCCAGCCGGTGAGCCAGTGCCGATGACCCTGCAAGTGGTCCCCGGTTTCAAGGAAGCTCTCACCACCATGCCGGTCGGTGCTAAATGGAAGGTCTTCCTGCCGAGCGACCTTGCCTATGGCGAAGAGCGCCGCAGCGCGGACATCGCTCCAAACAGCGTGCTGATTTTCGAACTGGAGCTCGTCAAAATCCAAGACGCTCCCGCCGCTCCTGAAGGTGGCATGCCGTTCCCAATGCCTCAAGGCGGTCCTGGCGGACCGGGCGGACCTGGCGGCCCACAACCGGGCGAATAAGCATTCGCTTTCTAATATTCAAAAGACTGCCGGGAGTGTTTCCCGGCAGTCTTTTTTGTCTTAAAGCCCTGTCATTTTGCCCATCGCCACCCAGTGGACCGCGTTGGTGAGCAGGGTTTTGAAGGCTGGATGGTCAAGGGCCTAGGCGGCGTGACCGAGGGTGATGCAGACGATGCGGGTTTTGGGATCCTTGACCCCCAGACACTCGGGTTAGCTGCCGGCTGGCCGTCGGGCGCATTCTCTGCGGTGTTAGCGGTCCGGGCTTAGCAATGTCGTCGAAAACAAACATCCGGTCCTATTTTCCACGGGCATAGAGTGCTTCGGCATTCGCACGGTTTTCATTCGCGTCCGCCGGATATTCGAGGGCGCTCATCGTCCACAGTCGGCCACAGCCGTCCCAGGCGAGGGTCACCGGTTTGGCCACGCCTTGTTCCTCGGGCGCGGTGGCGGCGATACTTTCCACGTGGGAGCGCCCGGCGTGTCTGGCAGTTCCTCGATGACGAGATCTTTGATTACGACGAGCAACGTCCCTCTGGAATAAACTTGGACGCTCAGCTTGCCTTCTAGCGGGATGAGGCTGTCCCTTTCGGTGAAATCGAAGGTGAGCTGGCCGTTGATCCATGAGCGGATCCGACGGCCGGCGAGGATGAGCAATCTTATGGTGGTTCTGTTAGTCTTCAAAATCGAAAACGATGACCCGCGCCAGACAGGGGACGACAATCTCTTTCACCCGCTCGTGCTCGGGATGGGGCAGATAAGCGTCGCGGCTAGCGGCGGTGCCGATGGACATGATGAAGCCGTGGGTGAATCCGTCATTGAGGCCTTCCGAGCTGTCATAGGGGCCGTGCTCCATCGCGAGCAAGCCGGGGATTTTGCCGATGGCGACCACTAACGGCACATCCAGTAGCTAGTGCGGCCCTTGAAGTCTTTCTTCATGGCCTCGGCTTCGGTGATGAATGCGAATTTGTTTCATCATCCAAGGGGGCTCTGGGTCTAACCCACTGCTTGAGCGATTACGCGTAGCTGCGGATCGAAACGTGGACCCCCTCGTAAACAAGGGATTCCTTGTGCAGTGTCGGTGCCTTGCCCTCGCCGTTGTATTGCCACGCGGAGACGTGTGAGAAATGCTCGTCGTCGCGCTTGGCTTCGCCAGCTTGGGTGCTGCCAGCTACGACGTCGGGGTCGTTTTCGAAGAACTGGTGCTCGGTGCGGAAATGGCCGCCGCAGGATTCCTCGCGGTCGAGCGCGTCGTGGCACATGATTTCTCCGAACTCGAGGAAGTCGGCGACGCGGCCGGCTTTTTCGAGCTCCATGTTAGCGTTGGCACCGGAGCCGGGGATGAGGACGTTCTGCCAGAATTCCTCACGGATCTGCGGGATTTTCTCAAGCGCTTCCGTTAGCCCCTCGCGGGAGCGGGCCATGCCGCACTTGTCCCACATGGTGAGGCCGAGTTCGCGGTGGAAAGAATCGACGGTGCGCTTGCCTTGGATGGAGAGCATCTTGTTGATGCGCTCGCGGGTCTCGGCCTCGGTCTGTTTGAACTCGGGCATGTCGGTGGTGACGCTGCCGGGTTTCTGAGTGACGAGGTAGTTGGCGATGGTCGTGGGGATGACGAAGTAACCGTCTGCCAGACCTTGCATCAGGGCGGAGGCACCGAGGCGGTTCGCGCCGTGGTCGGAGAAATTCGCTTCGCCGAGAACGTGGAGGCCGGGGATGTTTGACATCAGGTTGTAGTCCACCCAAAGACCGCCCATCGTGTAGTGAACTGCCGGATAGATCATCATCGGGAGCTTGTAGGGATCCTCGCCAGCGATTTTTTCATACATCTGGAAGAGGTTGCCGTAGCGGGCGCGGATGGTGGCCTCGCCGAGGCGCCTGGTGGCATCGCGGAAATCCAGATAGACACCAAGGCCGGTCGGGGCGATGCCGCGTCCTTCGTCGCAGGCTTCCTTGGCGGCGCGGGAGGAAATGTCGCGTGGCGCGAGGTTGCCGAAGGACGGGTATTTCCGCTCCAGGAAGTAGTCGCGGTCGTCCTCGGGGACTTCGCTGGGATTGAGCTGCTTGGCGCGGATTTTCGCGGCGATCTCTGTGGATTTGGGAGCCCAGATGCGGCCGTCGTTGCGGAGCGACTCGGACATCAGGGTGAGCTTGGACTGATAATCGCCGCTAACGGGAATGCAGGTCGGGTGGATCTGGGTGTAGCAGGGATTGGCGAAATATGCGCCGCGGCGGGCGGCGCGCCAGGCTCCGGTGACGTTGCAGCCCATCGCGTTGGTGGAGAGGAAGAAGACGTTGCCGTAGCCGCCGGTGGCGAGGATGACGGCGTCCGCGGCGTGGGTGGAAATCGCGCCGGTGTTGAGGTCGCGGACGACGATACCTTTGGCGTGGCCGTTGACGAGGACGAGGTCGAGCATCTCGGTGCGCGGATACATCTTCACGCCGCCCTTGTGGATTTCCTTTTCGAGCGCCTGATAGCAACCGATTAGCAGCTGCTGGCCGGTCTGACCGCGGGCGTAGAAGGTGCGGGAAACCTGCGAGCCGCCGAACGAGCGGTTGTCGAGCAGGCCACCGTATTCGCGGGCGAAGGGCACGCCCTGCGCGACGCACTGGTCGATGATCTCATTAGAAACCTCGGCGAGGCGATAGACGTTGCCTTCGCGGGCGCGGAAGTCGCCGCCCTTGATGGTGTCGTAAAACAGGCGGCGCACGGAGTCGCCGTCGTTCTGGTAGTTCTTGGCGGCGTTGATGCCGCCCTGCGCGGCGATGGAGTGGGCGCGGCGCGGGCTGTCCTGATAGCAAAAACATTTTACCTGATAGCCCATCTCCGCGAGCGAGGCGGCGGCGGAGCCACCAGCGAGACCGGAGCCGACGATGATGACGGTGAATTTCCGCTTGTTCGCCGGGTTGATGAGCTTGGAGTCCATCTTGTGCTTGGACCATTTCTGATCAAGCGGGCCGGCCGGGATTTTGCTGTCGAGAACGATGGACATGGTGCGGATTGGTTGGAAACAGGGAGACAATTTCAGCGGCCGAAACCGAAGATCAGGATGGCCACCGGGATCGAGACGAAGCCGACCCAAATGAACAAGCTGTAGCCGACGGAAATCAACTTGATGAGGCCGGCAGCTTTTTGGGAACGGAAACCGAGTGTTTGAAAGATCGAGCCGACGCCGTGCATCAGGTGCGAGCAGAGCAGGGTCATGGCGATGACGTAGAAGACCGACGCCGGCCACCAGTTGAAGCCGTCGATGACCATCAGCCAAGCGTTATGAACCTCGCCCTTGACGCCGGGGATGGTGGTCTTGTAGCGGGCCAGTGAATTGTATTCGTTGCCGACACGGGCGGTAAAATGCAGCAGGTGATATATCACAAAGGCCAGAATGGTCAGGCCGGATAGAATCATCGTTCGTGAGGATTTGGAGGCTTGGATGGTCGCCTTGTGCTCGTAGGCCTGGCGGGCGGCGCGGTTCTGGCGGGTGAGCGCCACGGTGGCGGCGATGTGGGCGACGATCATGCCCAGCATGACCGCGCGAAAGCCCCAGATGCCCGCGCCGTGGAGCATGTGATGCAGAAAATACGCGTATTCATTGAACGGCTCCGCTCCAAGGAACACAACGAGATTTCCAACGAGGTGGCCGGCAAGAAAGAGGACCAGAACGATTCCGGTGATGGCGACGATGAGCTTTTTGCCGATGGAGGAGGACCAGTAAGTATCGAGGCAACGGGTGAGGGCATTCATGGCAATAAGGAGCAGGCTGCGGTGCAGTCCACGCGAGGAATAAACAGGGAAAGACGGGTTTTCAAGGGGAGAGTCGTTCCGAAGTGAAATCGGTGGAGGGAATGGCGGGATTCGCGGATGGCAAGGCCTTCATCTAACGAATCATGTGCGACGGACCGCCTTCCCGGTACTCCTCCACAAACGCGGGCTCAAAGTGACGCAGGCCACGAAAAGCCCCGCCGCCAAGCCCCACCAAACGCCAGTCGCTCCGAGTTGCAGCCCGAACGCCAAACCCGCGCCGACTGGCAATCCCACGAGCCAATACGACGCAAACCCCATCACTGCCGGAATCCGCGCGTCATGCAGGCCGCGCAACATCGCCGATGACACGACTTGCATACTGTCAACGAGTTGAAATGCCCCAACGATTACTAGCATCGAAGCGGCCAGCGCGATCACCGCAGGCGCGTCAATGAACAGCCCGGCGAGAAATTTCCCGTAAATCAGGAAACAAGCCGCGGCGACAAGCGACCAGCCGCCGCTGAGCAACCAGCCCGAGATCGCGATCGGGCGCAGCCGCCTGAGTTCACCCGCGCCATGGGCCTCGCCGATCCGGACGGTGAGTGCCATCGAAAGACCAAGCGGAATCATGAATGCGGTCGCCGCCAGCGTGATCGCGATCTGATGGGCCGCCATCGCGTCCGGGCCGAAGCGACCCATGATCAGCCCGGCCAGCGAAAATGCCGAAACCTCGCAAATCATCTGAATGCTCGCCGGCAGCCCGACCGACAGCAACCGCCGGAGATCCCCGAAATCCGGCCTGCGGAACCAGCGGTAAGGCACCCATTCGCGTAAATCCTTCGCCCGCACCAGCCATCCGATCATCGCCAGCAGGATGGCGGTGCGGGAAATCAGGGTCGCCCAAGCCGCGCCGACGAATCCGAGCGCCGGACAGCCGAGATTGCCATAAATCATCACCCAGTTGAGCCCGACATTGAGCCCCACGCCGCCAAGGAAAATCCAGAACGGCGGCCACGGGCGATTCAATGCATCCGCATGGTTTTTTAACGCAATCGACGCCAATGCCGGAATCACCGAGGCCATAATGATTTGAAAAAACACCGTCGTCCGCGCGGCCACCGCGGCGGGCTGGCCGAAGAGTTCGAGATTCATCGAAACGATCCAGGAAATCCCAAAGAGCGCCACCCCCAGCGCAGTCGCCAAGAACAGCCCGTGGCGACAACTGCCGCGAGCACCCGGCGCGTCATTTGCTCCGCGCGAATTTGAAGTGGACACGGAAATTCCGGTAAGCAGGCCAATTCCGAACACGAAAGGTATGTGAAACAGCGAGTTTGCAAAAGTCAGCGCCGCCAAGTCCGCCACACCCAGATGCCCCACCATCAAGGTATCGACCACGCCCATCAGCATCTGGCTGAGCTGTCCCACCATTAGTGGCAAAGCCAGCCGCAGCGTGAGACGGGATTCATAAAAAAGGTGCATCGGTTGATCGCTGTCTTGACCCCAAGCGCCGTTTTGTCCACGATATTGTCTCAATGGAAAAATGCGCGAATCCATCACATTTTGCCATTGCCCTGTTCGGAAGAGTTGCTAAACCTTCGGCGTCGAAGCGGTAGCCACCAAACTCCGATAGCGACAAAGTGTAACGCCTCGGTAGCTCAGTTGGTAGAGCAGTTGACTCTTAATCAATTGGTCCTTGGTTCGAATCCAAGCCGGGGCACTTCTTTTATATGAACGACTTAGGGGGCTTTTAAGCTCCCTTTTTATGGTTTTAAAGAATGTTCCTCCGGCAGTTTTCCGGCAGTTTGGAACCAGACCCCATGCAAGCTGAAGTCCACTTGTTGCCCGCCAGCACCCGCCTGGCCTACTTCAAATGCGTGGGCGGCTTTTATGGGCATCTCCGTCTTGTGCATCTCTTCGTCGCCAAGGTGGCCGCCTGCCGCACCACCCGGAGCCCGTTTTTTGAAGTTCGGAAGACTGGCAGAGAAGACGCGCGTGATCTGCCAAAGCCTTCGGAAGGCTTTCCCCGCATGCAGAATGGCAATGCTCATCCACTCCCACCAACTGATAGTCACTTCTGAAACCAAGGATCTGAGGATCAGGCAAAGCTTCATCCGCACCGCACCTAAAAATAAGATACGAGCGGCTGGGCGAAGCCAGGGCGCTACAGCGCAACTCAGCCTGCGATAACCGATGCGTTGACCTGACGATATTCTTGTCAAGGCTTGCCTGCAGGACCAGCATCGCTGCTAGCAACCGACCACCTAAGAGACATCACCAAATGAAATCTCATTTAACCAGCCCCTCTACCGCCAGAGGCTGCCTTTGTTAGCGGCCCTGACCCTATGGCAAACTGGACCAGCATTTCAGACTCGGAGTTTCCGTGGGAGCGGGACGCGTTGGAGTTCATTCGCAATGGATTGCCAGCTTCCGCCCCGATCCAAGCTTGGTCGAACTTCGAGTTCATGGCCGAGGGGGGGGCGATATACGAGGTCGACACACTACTAGTGGGACCATGGGGTGCGTTTCTCGTCGAGATCAAGAGCCTCCCCGGTGTCATCTCCAGCCAGGCCGGCAGTTGGATCTGGCGGGATGGTGCCATTTACAAAACCCGGGACAATCCGCTGCCTCTCGCCAATCGCAAGTGTAAGGCGCTCAAGTCGCTGCTTGAACGGCAAAACGCATTCAAAAAGGAAAAGGTTCAGGTGCCCTTCATCGAGCCGTTGATCTTCTGTGCGGATGAAAAAAATGTCCTGCAACTTCAAGGACCGCAGGCCAATGGCGTCTGCCTCCGGGACCGGCAGGACGGCTCCGTCCCAGGAATAATCGGTGCAATTTCGCGGCGTGACACTCCTGGCTTGCGTAGCCATCAGCGCCCGCCCGTCACCAAGGATCAAATCCGGGCATTCATCACCGGGGTTAAGCAGGTCAGCCTGCGGCCGGTCCAGAAGGTCCGGAAGGCCGGCGACTACGTGCTCAACCAGTTGTTGCACGACAGTCCGCTCGGCACTTATCAGGAGTGGCTGGGGCATCACGTGCGCATCAAATCGGGACCGCGTCTGATCCGCGTTTATTTGGAGGGACTCCAAGGGGAAACCGAGCGCTCGACCCTGCGTCGGGCCGCCGAACGGGAATTTCAAATTCTTGAGCGCATGGAGCACCCCGGCATCCTGCGGGTCGATACCCTCACGGAGACCGAAACCGGTCCTGCGCTCGTATTCCGGTGGCAGGAGGGTTCCCAGCGCCTGGATCACTATCTGGCCGGGCTGGCACAGCCTCTCTCCGCCGACGCCGCACTCGAAATCCTGCGCCAGATCACCGAAGCCATTGCCTACGCCCACCGGAAAAAAGTCGTCCATCGCGGACTCTCCCCCCAGGCGATCATCGTGCTTCCGGGTGAACCCGGCGAGGCACCGACCGTTCAAATTTCCAGCTGGCACCTCGGGTTCATCGATGGCGGGACCTCCACTGGCCCCACCCGCACCCGGTTCTCAAATTCCCTTCATGCCGGCCAGTTCGTTGAGGACGAGGCCACCGTCTTCTTCGCGCCGGAAGCCGTCTCGGGTCAGAACATCGAGGGCGAGGAGCTTGACTCCTTCTCGCTCGGTGCCCTGGCCTACTACCTGTTTAGCGGGAAACCGCCGGCCGACTCCGTGCTCGATCTCGATCAGAAGCTCCGGCAGAAAAACCACCTCGACCTCTGCGCCGTGAAAAACGGTGTGGTTCCTGCGCTGGCAGAGCTGGTTCAATACACCGCCTGCTCGGAACGTTCGCTTCGCTACAGCCCGGAGGAGATCCTCGAATCCATCGACCGGATTTGGGACGAAATGACAGCCCCGGAGCGTGCTGAGGCCGTCGACCCGCGGACTGCGAAATCCGGCGACCTTCTGGATCATGGCTACCGCGTCGTCAGGGATCTGGGCACCGGATCCTGCTCGAAAGTGCTGTTGGTTGACTCTCCCGAGGGTGAACGGCAGGTGCTGAAGGTCGCCTCCAAGCCTGAATACAGCAGCCGCCTCCAGCGTGAGTTTGAGACCATCCAGAAGATCCGCCATCCGAATGTCATCCGCGTCTTCCATTCACTTACCTTCGACGGACTCGTCGGCTTCACTATGGAGCCAGCTTTCTCCTCCAAGAAGGCTGACAACACCGAGGGCCGCGAGTCATCACTTGCCCGCCGCCTGAAGGAGGACGGACCGCTCGACCTCGACCTACTCCAGCGGTTTGGCGTCGACCTGCTCCAGACCATCGACGAACTGGAGCGCCTCGGGATCACTCACCGCGACATCAAGCCGGACAACCTCGGCATTCGCTCGGTGCAGAAAGGACCACTTCAGCTGGTCCTCTTTGACTTTTCCCTCACCAACAGCCCGGCCGAGGACATCCGGCTTGGCACACCACCTTACTTGGATCCCTTCCTCAGCCTGAGGAAAACCCCGCGCTGGGACCACCATGCGGAGCGCTTCGGCGCGGCAATGACCTTGCACGAAATGGCCTGCGGTGCCGGTGTTTTTCCGCAGTGGGGTGATGGCGGTAGCGCACCGCACTTGATTGATGCCGAGGTCAGCCTGCGCCCCGAGTTGTTCCCTGAGTCCCTTCGCGAGCGTCTCGTCGAGTTCTTCCGCAAGGCCCTCGCCCGTCAGGTGAAGGATCGCTTCGACAACACCGAGGAAATGGTGACCGCCTGGCGGCACATCTTTGAGAAGATCGATCAGCCCTCCCTCACGCCGACCACCACCGAGAATGACCGAACCGGTGATCAGCCCTCGCTCGCCGAGGTCCTGAAAACCGCCACACCGGACATGCAGCTCGTCCTGCTCGGTCTCAGTGTCCGTCTCATGAACGTGCTCGATCGCCTTGAGGTCGTCACCATCTCCGACCTGTTGCGATACCCGATCGGCCGCATCCGACGGATGCGCGGCGTCGGTTACAAGACCAGCCAGGAGGCCGTCGAACTCTACCAGCAACTCCACGAGCGCTTCCCCGACATCGAGTCCCGGGAGCGCATCGACGAGGCGGCAAAGGATGCCTCGTCCGAACCCGACCTAGCCAGCGTCGATCTCATCGCCCGCCAGCTCATCGTGGCAGCCGGCAAACAGGAAACCAGCGAGCGCGAGATTCAGGAGCGTTTCCTTGGGTGGAAAACACCCGAGGATGACCCGTCCCCCCTGCGCTGGCCGAGCCAGACGGACTTGGGCAATGATGTCGATGTCACCCGCGCCCGAGTCGGGCAGGTCGTCACCAGCGCCCGGGAAAAGTGGCTCAAGAACCCCTCCATCACCCATCTGCGCGAGTCGATCCACGCTACGTTGCTCTCGCAGGGCGGGGTCACCACCCATTTGGAGCTGATCCGCCTGAATCTACTGCTGCGCGGCTCCACGCTTTCCGAGCCGGATTCCCTACGCATGGCCTCCATTGCCACCCGCGCTGCGGTCGAGGCGGAGCGCCAGTTGCAAAATCCCCGCTTCATCGAGTCCCGTAGGCAGGGTGTGCTCTTCATCTCCGTGGATCCCGCCTACATCGACTTCGCCCGTCAGCTTGGCGAAGCCGGTGAGGATCTTGCCTCCCGCGACCCGTTGCCCACCGCTTCCCGCGTGATCGAGACGCTCGGCGCGATTCCTTTTCCCGAGACCCCAGTCGAAAATGTGCGTCCACCCGATCAGGCGAGACGCGCCCACCTCGCTGCCGCGGTCAGCAGGAAAGTCTGCGTCAATAGCCGCCTCGAACTCTACCCTCCCGATCTTTCCGCAGAGCGCGCCCTCGCGCTGTCCCGCAGCGCCCTATTTGGTGTCCGCGAGCTGAGGCTTGACGAAATCCGCAGCCGGGTTGCCAGTCGCTATCCCAGGGCCGAGCCCTTGCCGGGTCGGCCACAACTCGACCGCCTGCTGGAGCAGGTCGGCTTCCCCTTGCAGTGGCACGAAGGCGCGGCCAATGGAGCCGGGGCCTATCAGTCGAAGCATGTCGCCTTCAGCACCGGGAATTCCTATACCATCGGCTCCCGCGCCCGAACCATCGACCACGGCCCTGCCGGCCAACCCATCAGTGAGGAAGTGGCGGAAGCCCAGCGGCTTGAGGACAAGCTGATCCGGGCAAGGGAACAAGGATCCTACCTCGTCCTGACCATTGATCCGAAGTATCTGGATGATGCCGCCACTCAGTTGCAACGCATCGGGGCCAAGCGCCTCAGCGCCAGCGAACTCTTCCTCACGGCGATGAAGGGCAAGGCGGCCGATTTGAGCGTCCCGTGGGAGGTCGTGCTCGAAGCGGACGCGGCGGCAAAAGGCAGCGCCGATTGGACCCGGCTTCAGGAACTCGTCCGCCGCTCCCTGCCCGAGGTGCTGGAAACCCTGCGCAATTCGAACGAGGACATCCTGCTCACCGAAGCCGGCCTCTTCGCCCGCTACGGTCTGATGAACGAAATCGACGCCCTGCGCAACGATACCGGCACCCAGTCCGGTCCGCATTCCCTATGGCTGCTGGTTCCAGGGCATGGTGCAGCGACCACACCCACCCTCTGCGGTCAGGCAGTCCCGATCACCAACGAAGCCCAGTTTGAGCAACTCACTCCGCAGTGGGCGCGAAACCACCATCGGGGAGGGGTTGCATGAAGCCAATGATTCCAACATCATACTTCCAGCTTGATCCGACGTAAAAACAGCCTACTTTTTCCGTCAAACCATTGACTCAAGAAACTCAAAAATCCATTGATTCTCAGATACGCAGCCGAATTTACGGCCACGGGAAGGGTTGGGCGTTTACTCCCAAGCACTTCCGGGATCTCGGTGGCACGGCGGCGATTGACTCCTGCCTGCGCCGCCTAAAGGCCGCCGGCACCATCCGCCAGCTCGCCCGCGGCCTCTACGACTACCCCGTGGACGACCCGATTCTCGGCACCGTCGCCCCATCCGCCGACGCCATCGCCCGTGCACTTGTTGCCCGGGACGCCATCCGCATCCAGCCATCCGGGGCCTACGCCGCCAACGTGCTCGGACTTTCCAACCAGGTGCCGTCCCGCATCGTCTTCCTGACCGATGGCCCAGCCCGCAAGGTGCGGATCGGGAAACGGGAAATCATTCTCCAGCACACCACCCCGCGAAACATGGCCACGGCCGGCCGCATCAGCGGCACCATCATCCAAGCGCTCCGCCACCTCGGCAAGGACCAGGTCGATGATGCTGTCACCGCCATCCTGCGCCGCCGCATCACCGCAGCCGACCACACCTCCATCCGCAAAGACCTCGTCCATGCGCCAGCGTGGATCGCCGACATCCTGCGCCCGCTGACCCAAACCACTTACTGAGCCATGGGCGCATTCCTCCGGCGACGCCCCCACCTTTGACGAATACATGATCCTCGACCTCCTCCGCGAACTGAACGAACTCGATGAACACCCGTCGCTTGAAGCTAAGACCTGTGGCGGCGACGACCTTGGCGAATCGTTCTTCGAGACGGTGTGCGCTTTTGCCAATGAGCCGGACCTCGGCGGTGGCAGACTCGTTCTCGGCGTGGCGAAGAGTTCAGAGGACTTCTTTGGGGGATACGAGGTGGTCGGCGTGGGGAATCCCGACAAGCTGCTTCAGGACATTGCCTCGGGTTGTGCCAACCGCTTCAATCATCCTGTCCGCCCGCGTGCGTTCAGTGAGAGCCATCTAGGAAAAGTCGTCATCATCGTCGAGGTGGACGAACTTTCCCCTGCCCAGAAGCCTCTCTATTTCGCCAAGCACCACCTCCCTCGTGGTGCCTGGCGCAGGATCGGCTCCACCGACCAGCGCTGCACCGATGACGACCTTGTCCTTTTCTTCGGCAACCGTCAGGGCGACAGCTATGATCTCTCGGTTCTTGCGAATGCGACCATTGACGATCTCGATCCGGAAGCCATCGCCCATTACCGCAAGCTCAGGGCCAAGGTGAACCCGCTGGCCGAGGAGCTGGAATGGGACGACCAAGAACTGCTCCAAGCCCTCAACGCCATTCGCAAGGACAACGGCGTGTGGCGGCCTACCCTCACTGGCATGCTGCTCTTCGGCACCCGCAAGGCCTACCGGCGGGAACTCCCCGCTGTCCGGGTGGACTACATTCGCGTGCCCGGTAAAGAATGGGTGGAAGATCCGGAAAAGCGCTTTGCCACCACCGTGGACATGCGCGGGCCGCTGTTGCAAATCGTGGATCGCGCCCAAGCCGCAGTGATGGACGACCTCCCGAAAGGTTTCGATCTGAGAGAAGGCCAGATCCAAGCGGAAACTCCCACCTTGCCCGCCCGGGTGCTGCGCGAGGCCATCGTCAATGCCCTCATGCACCGCTCCTACCGTGAGCACCGGCCCACCCAGATCATCCGCTACTCCAACCGCATCGAGATTCACAACGCCGGCTTCTCGCTGAAGAACGAAGACCAGCTCGGCGAACCCGGCTCCCAGCTCCGCAATCCGAACCTCGCCGCCGTCTTCCATGAGACCAACACGGCGGAGACAAAAGGCAGCGGCATCCGCGTCATGCGTGAGCAGATGCGCGCTCATGGCTTCAGCCTGCCGACCTTCGAGTCGGACCGGGCCAATAACTCCTTCACCAGCCGGCTCCTGCTCCACCATTTCCTGCGGGAGGAGGATCTGGAATGGTTGCGACAGGCACCCGGAGAACTCACCGACTCTCAGCGCTATGCCCTGATCTTCCTGCGGGAACAGGGAGCCATCAACAACCAGACGCTTCGCCAGCTCACCGGTTCCGACGTGCTCACCGCCAGTCAAGACCTCCGCAAGCTGCGGGAACTCAAGCTCCTCAACCAGAAGGGCAAAGGATCCGCAACCTATTACCTCCCCGGGTCGCTTTTCCCGGAGGACATCGACCTAGCCTCTTCAAGTCCGGAGCATGGCACGTTAGCCTCTGAGCATACGACTTTAGGGGGCAAGCATACGACTTTAGCTCCCAAGCATGCGACTTTAGCTCCCAAGCATGCGACTTTAGCTCCCAAGCATGCGACTTTAGCTCCCAAGCATGCGACATTAAGGGACTCTTTGCCGGAGGATCTGCGTAATCAAGTCGAACAACTCGGGAAGCGTCCCGGTGAGAGGATTCGCCTTGTCATCCGCGAGCTTTGTGATTGGAAAACGCTCTCTGCCAGTGAGTTGTCGGAAATTTTAGAGCGTAAGGATAACGAAGCGGTCCGAAGAGATCACCTCAGGCCCATGGTTGAATCCGGCCAACTCGCCTACCTTTATCCCGAAATGGAGCGCCACCCCCAGCAAGCCTACCTCACCACCGGCTCCTCCGATCCGGATTTCCCCGCTAATCACAACAATCCGTAGGATTTTAGCCCATAGGCAAATCACCCGGCACCTCTTCATCTCAGCCTTTCAGCATCTCAGCTTTTACCCCACCCATGCCCATCCACGCCCCAACCCTCCTCACCGACCTCAAGAAATGGGTCACCCGCTTTGAGGACGATCTCCGCCAGCAGTGCAAGGACGTCCCGGCGCTGGATGCCCGGCTCAAGGCGCAATACAAGCTGGCGAAGGACGCCGGGCGCACCGCCTTCGCCTACACAGTGTGGCGGGATGGCGAGCTGACGCAGGCCGCCGTCGGCTGGGTGCTGAGCTGTGTGTTCGTGCGCTTCCTGGAAGACAACGACCTGCTGGAGCGCAGCTTCCTTTCCGGGGTGGGGGAGAACCGTGACATCGCGGCGGAAACAAAATTCGCGTGGGTTCGAGAAAACGGCCAAAACCAATCGGACAACGACTACCTCGCCCATGTCGTCGGCGAGGTCGGGAAACTGCCCGGCATGGCGGACCTGATGGACGCGCGGCACAATGCGCTGTGGAATGCCGCGATTTCGCCGGACGCGGCCAAGGCCTTCATCGAGTTCTGGCGGCGCATCGACCCGGGCACCGGGAAAATGGCGCATGAGTTCACCGATCCCGACTGGGACACCCGCTTCCTCGGCGATCTTTACCAGGATCTCTCCGAGTCCGCGCGGAAGAAATTCGCCCTGCTCCAGACGCCGGACTTCGTCGAAGAGTTCATTCTCGATCGCACGCTCGATCCGGCGATCAACACCTTCGGCCTCAAAGTCGTGCGGATGATCGATCCCACCTGCGGCTCGGGTCACTTCCTGCTCGGCGGCTTCCGGCGCTTGCTGGCACTGTGGGAAAAGGAACGCCCGGATCTCAGCGACAAGGAACGCGCCATCAAGGCGCTGGACGGCGTTTTCGGCGTGGACATCAATCCCTTCGCCGTCGCCATCGCCCGCTTCCGGCTGCTGCTGGCGGCGTGGCGCTATTGCGAGGTGAAACGGCTGCGGAGCGCCCCGGATTTCAAGGTGAATCTCGCCACCGGCGATTCACTCGTCCACGGTGCCCGCTTCGATTCTGAGGGCAAACCCTTTACCGTCACCCGGGACGATATGTTTGGTGGGGAGGCCGTTTTCAAAGATGAAATGGCACACTACTTTGCCACTGAGGATGGCGGGGAACTTCACCGCATTCTCGGGCAGCAGTATCACGCGGTTGTAGCAAATCCGCCCTACATCATTGTAAAAGACGGGGCCCTTAATAAACTGTATAGAGAGAGATACGATTCCTGCTCCGGCAAGTATGCCCTTTCTGTTCCTTTCATGGAGCGCATCTTCGACCTTGCTGTGACCGGCACTGTGGAAGCGCGCAATTCCGCTGGATTTACCGGCCAGATAACCGCCAATTCTTTTATGAAGCGAGGGTTTGGGAAGAAGCTGATTGAGGAGGCCATCCCCAGGTGGAACCTCACCCACGTTATTGACACCAGCGGCGCTTCCATTCCTGGTCATGGTACACCTACCGTTATTCTTTTCGGGCGCAATTCGAAGCCTCTGAGCTCAAAAATACGCACCGTCCTAGGGATAAATGGGGAACCCGCCACTCCTAGCGAACCTGGCAAAGGGAAGGTCTGGCTCTCAATTCTTGCTCAAATCGACAATGCTGCAACCGAGAGCAAGTAT
>JAYSYA010000014.1:0-2199 GCA_043716765.1 Akkermansiaceae bacterium | reverse complement strand
CCTGATCTATCGAGGCAAGCGGATGGTGAACTGGTGCCCGGTTTCGCTCACCGCTCTATCCGACGAGGAGGTGATCATGACGCCGCAGCGGTCGAAGCTGTATTTCATGAAATACGAGCTCGCCGACGCTCCCGGTGAGTTCCTGGAAATTTCCACCACTCGTCCGGAAACGCTGATGGGCGACGTGGCGGTGGCGGTGAATCCGAAAGACCCGCGATTTTCGAAATACATCGGCCGCATGGTGTTCCGGCCGTTTCCGCATGCGGAGATCCCGATCATCGCGGACGATCATGTGGACATCGAGTTCGGCACCGGCGCGTTGAAAATCACGCCCGCGCACGACAAGGCGGACTTCGAAATCGGCATCCGTCACAACCTCGAAATCATCGATGTTCTAACTCCGGACGCGCACATCAACTGCCCGGAAGTCCCCGAGCTTCACGGCCTCGACCGCATCGTCGCCCGCAAGCGGGCGGCGGCGAAGTTGGAGGAAATGGGCCTGCTGCTGAAAGTGGAGGAATACGAGAACAACGTCGGTTACTCCGAGCGCGGGCACGTGCCGATTGAGCCGCGGATTTCGATGCAGTGGTTTCTGAAATATCCATGCGTTAAACAAGCCGCCGACGCGGTGGCGAACGGCGATATCAAATTCCGCCCCGAGCGTTGGGCGAAGACTTACTCGTACTGGATGGAAAACCTTCAGGACTGGTGCATCAGCCGCCAATTGTGGTGGGGGCATCAGATTCCGGTTTGGTATCGCACGGAAAAACTCGAATCGCTTAAAAACGCCGAATCACTCGATACGTCCCATATGTCCTATGGAGACCTATATGTCGGAACAACGGCTCCCGCAGATTCCGAAAACTGGACGCGCGACGATGACGTGATGGACACCTGGTTTTCCTCGTGGCTGTGGCCGTTTGCGACGATGGCGAATGTCGGCGAGGAAACCGCGACGTTGAAAAAATTCTATCCGACGGACGATCTCGTCACCGGTCCCGACATCATCTTCTTCTGGGTCGCCCGGATGATCATGGCGGGCTACGAATTCACCGGCGAGCTGCCGTTCAAAAACGTTTATTTCACCTCGATCATCCGCGACCTTAAGGGGCGGAAGATGTCCAAGTCGTTAGGAAATTCGCCGGATCCCGTCGAGCTGATGGAGAAATACGGCGCGGACGGATTGCGCTTCGGGCTGATGCGGATCGCGCCGGTGGGCAGTGATTTGCGCTTCGACGAAGTTTCCATCGAGGAAGGCCGGAATTTCGCCAACAAACTCTACAACGCCTGTCGCCTCCGCCAGATGGGTGGCGAGCCGTATCAGGCGCTCGACAGCATGGACGGGCTGAACCCGTTCCACCTGAACGCGATGGCCAAGCTCGACGAGCTGGCCGCGGATCTGGAGCGGCTTTATGCGGACTATCGCTTTGGCGAAATCGGCCACCGCTTGTATGAATTCCTGTGGAACGACTTTTGCGACAAGTTCCTTGAGGCGCTCAAGCTCGACCTCCGCGACACCGCGCCGCCGGAAGTGAAGGCGCGGACGCTGGGCGTTTTCGACGTGATCATGGGCCGCTATTTGCAGCTTTTGAGTCCTTACATGCCGCACGTCACGGAAGAGCTTTCGGAGCGGATGGGCTACGTGGCTCCCGGGAAATTTCTCATGCAAAAGGTGTTGCCCGCAACGCCGTTGCTCGCGGAGTTCCCGGCGGAAACAGTCGCCGCCGCGCAGGCACAGGCGGTGGAGATTTACGAGGCCGCAGGCCGCATGCGGAACCTCAAGGCGGAATACAAGATGGGTTCGCGCAAGGACATCAAGCTCGTGATCAAGGCCGCGCCCGAGTGGCTGGCCGGGCAGGTGAAGACGCTCGCGCTGCTTGTCGGGGCGGAGGAAATTACGCTGGATTCCGCCTACGAGCCACCGAAGGGAACACCCGCAGCGGTCACCGGCATCGGCGAAGTTTACATGCCGCTGGAGGGCTTGATCGACGTCGAAGCCGAGCGCGCCCGCCTGACCAAGGAGATTTCCCACATCGAGATCGAAGTCAAAAAGTGCGAGGGCAAGTTGGGGAATGCGAGTTTCGTGGACCGTGCGCCCCCGGAAGTCGTTGAGCAGGAAAAGGCCCGGCTTGAAGACTGGAAGGCGAAACTGGTCCAGCTCGGCGAAATGCTTGCCGCGCTGGCATGAGCAAGTTAGGT
>JAYSYA010000130.1:0-1556 GCA_043716765.1 Akkermansiaceae bacterium | reverse complement strand
GC
Organism: Akkermansiaceae bacterium; assembly: GCA_043716765.1. Taxonomy (GTDB): domain Bacteria; phylum Verrucomicrobiota; class Verrucomicrobiia; order Verrucomicrobiales; family Akkermansiaceae; genus Luteolibacter. The sequence goes on along the minus strand of JAYSYA010000130.1, from coordinate 1,554 downwards.
TTGGCCAGCTCCTCGCCGATGGCGAGATTGAGGACGGCGATGTCGTCGGGCGTGCCGGTCATCTGGGAGAGGCCGCGGATGGTGTCGTCCGAGCCGGCGTTGATGAGCCATGAGGCGCGCTCGCGGATCTCGGCGTCTGGGGTTTTGGTGGATTGGGTCATGAGGGTGTTAGTCGAGTTGAATGTTTTGGGCGCGGAGGATGCAGTCGTAGAGACCGGCGACGGTGAGACAACCGGCGGCGTCGGCCTCGGGGAGGGTGATTTCAAACTGGTCCTCGACCTCCATGATGAGGTTGGTTTGATCGAGGCTGTCGAAGCCGAGGGCGGCGAAGGTGTGGAGGAGTTCGATGTCGGCGGCGTCCCCGCCGAGATGGGCGGCGACGATGGCTTTGAGGTTTTGGAGGGTGTGTTCCATATCAGGAAAAGAGAGCGGTTAGGAATGCGGCGAGGCCGAGGACGAGCCCGGTGGCGAGGAGAGCGGGGCCGCTCTCACGGAGGGACCGGCGGCGGCGGTTGCGGGAGAACGGACCTTGGATGGCGAGGCCGAGGGCGGCGCGGCGATGGATGGCGGTTTTCATGGGGTTGGTGGGCATGGGATTGTGGTTAGGGATTGAGGATTGTTGATTTTAGCGAGGCGTGGTGGAGTGGGCGGTATGCATATCAATCCATGGCGGGAGACGCTGGGCTGGCTAAGGGACGTGCAGGGTGAGATTGGCCGGGTGAAGTATCCGACGTGGCAGGTGGCTCCCCGGACCCGGCATGAGTGGGATGAGTGGTATTCTCAGGCGTGCATCCGGGTTTTAACCGGCGCGGATGCAGCTCAAGAAACCGCTCGAGCTCTGGTAGTGAACCCAGCTCATACAATCCGGCTGGAAAGCGAGGCAGCACGTTATCTGCTCTCTCAGCGCATTGCATTTGCCTATAGGCTCTGTGGAAATCTTGCGGATCTGTGCGATCCAACAGCAGGGCCAAACCCTCTTGCTCACGCAGTGCAGGATGATCCAGTAGCTCGGGAGCGCATGAGACGATGGCTGCTCCAAGATAGGTGGGAGGCACAGGGGCAGCACTTGTGGGGGGCTGAGATGATGCAGTCAGCCATGGCTTGCCAGGCACTGGAAAAATGGGCGGAGGAGTGAGGGCGGTGTCGGTCATGGGAGTTAGAGGCAAGATTTAAGAATCCAGAATCAAGGGGGAGGAAGAGCGGAGAGGGTTAGCGGAGAGCGTTGGCGTCGCGGCGGCAGTCGAGGGCGACTTGGGCGTGATAGGTGGCGAGACGTTCGCGGCCTGCCTTGCGGGCGGCCTTGGCTTGGCGAAGGTTGATGTGGGCGACGATGCGGAGGGAGCGGATGGCCTTGGAGCAGTTGGTAGTCATTGCGCGGGTTAGGATTGGGGTGGGGTGATGCGGGAGAGGTAGAGTTCCACGAGGCAGTTGCGGTGGCGGCGGAGCTTGGCCATGGCATCGGATTCGATTTCGGACACACGGCGGCTATCGAGGTCGAGGTAGCCGCCGAGGGCGCGTTGGGAGATTTCGCCAGGAGAGGCTTCGCGGCCGGTG
>JAYSYA010000129.1:0-1564 GCA_043716765.1 Akkermansiaceae bacterium | reverse complement strand
GTCGGTGAACGTGCGGCGGCTTACTCCGGGCTTTGCGCCGTTTGTCAGAATGGGCTATGATTTTTGGATCATCGACCTTTACCGACAGCCCGAGTTGCTGCTGGCCAGTCTGAGAGAATGGCGGCCGAGTGCCATCGTTACGGAGTGGTTGCCGGGTTTGACCGAGCGGTTGGTGGAGTTGGGCTGCCCAGTAGTGATCGTGCCGTCGGACGAGCCGGGCGCTAGAGTTTTCGCCGTGGATGTGGACGATGTGGCGATCGGTCGGTTGGCAGCGGAGCATTTAGTGGGTCGTGGTTATAAAAACTTTGCCTTCGTCGGGCGGCGGGACGCGCATTACGCCAAGCAGCGGCTGGAAGGTTTCCGCGCGGTGGTCGGCGAGGTCCCGGTTTACTGGGAGGAATTCCGGGATTGGCGGCAGTATGACGAATATTGGCGGGATCCTGATGAGGACATGGTTGGCTGGCTGGCGGAGCAGGCGATGCCGGTGGGAATCTTTACCGCACATGATCCGACCGGTCGGCATGTATTGGAAGCGGCAGCGCAGGCGGGGCTTGAAGTGCCTTTCGCCGTCGGGGTGATTTCCGCCAACGATGACGAAACCGTTTGTGAAATGGCGCGGCCCGCGCTGTCGAGCATCCGCCTGCCGTGGCGGCGGCTGGCGGCGGAGGTCGTGCAAATGATTGAGGCGATCTGCGCGGGAAAGGCGCCAGTCTCTCCGGTCCTCGTGCCGCCTTTGGAAATCGTCGCCCGCGGATCGAGTTCGTATGAGGCGGTGGGTGATCCAGTGGTGCGGCGGGCGATGCAGTATCTCGTTGAGCAAATCGCCACCATTGTCTCGGTGGAAGAATGGGCCGCCGGGATCGGGGTGTCGCGGCGGGTGTTAGAGCGGCGTTTTCAAAATTCGCTGGGCCGGTCTCCGCACGCGATGATTCAGCTTGAACGAGTGGAACGGGCGAAATCGCTGCTGACCACCACGGATCTCGCGGTGGGGCTCATTGCCGAACGCTGCGGGTTTCAAAGCAACGAGCGGCTGACGGTCAATTTCCGGCAATCCGTCGGCGTGCCACCCGCGACTTACCGCCGGGACGCGCGAGCGAAGTCCGGGTAGCTGCGACGGAGGTCAATCGATTGAGTGTGACATAATTGTTGGGAGTTTTTGGATTTTTCGGCGGGACAGTTGGCACGTGGGGTGCTAATTCTCCTGTGTCGCAAGACAGAGTGGTCGACTAAAAATCTTGAGGGTTAATGGGTTTTTCCTGAGAGATAACAAGTTGGTCACTTCCAAAAAATTGTCGCAAGGCAAGGCGGTTCGACTGAGATGCTTCGAGGTTAATGGGTTTTCTTTGAGGATGATCAGTCGGACCGCTTCTTTTTTGGACTTAGCCCGGCCATTTCCTGTGGCCCATCGCGGAATTTTGGCGAGGGCAATGCTTTAAATAGCTCTGACAAATCCGGCAGGTCGGCGGCCGAGCGTGCCGGCTGCGACGAGATGATTTTCCCGTCGCGGAAAAGGAAAGCGCCGGGCATTTGCAGGCCGTCGCCCGCGAGGTGTCCCAGGCCGCAG
>JAYSYA010000128.1:0-1567 GCA_043716765.1 Akkermansiaceae bacterium | reverse complement strand
ATTCGTAGCGCTCGGTTTCGTGGACTTCGTTCGGCGCGACGAGACGTTTCAATTCGTCGGGATCGAGGCGGCCTTCGTTGGTGAAAAGATCGGGGAAGAGGCGCTTGAGTTCGGAAAGGCGTTCCTCGCGCAGATCTGGCGTGGTGGGAAGCAGGTCGTTGAGGGATTCGGCGGGCATGATAAGAGGAAGAGATGGATTGTTGATTGGTGAACTATGATTGTTGATTTTTGATGGGGAATCGAAGAGTGAGCTTTTCTTCGATCAACATTCAAAAATCAACAATCGTCATTCATCAATAACTCGCTTTTTGTGGGGATCGAAGGGGCGCTTGAGTTCGGCGAGACGTTCTGCCCGGAGATCGGGCGTGGTGGGAAGGAGATCGTTGAGGGATTCGGCAGGCATGGAGATGAGAGGGATTGAAGAATTGGATTGATGATTGGTGAACTTTGATTGTTGATTTTTGATGTGGGAAATTGAAGAGCGATATTGCTTCAATCATGAGCGGTTGGAATCCGCTGTCTTGGTGCTGCTCACGAAGATGGAAATGAGCTGATTGCATTCGGAAATGACTTCGTTGATGCCTATACAATCGCCGAGGCGCTTGCGGTCGATGATTTTGAGCCAAATCATGGTTTCGCGAAGCTCCTTGAGAGAAATTTTCATCTTGTGGATGAAATCCTTACGAGATTCTGCGCTTTGCGCTTCCCCGTAATTCGGGGCCGGAGAAGTGCCGGAACGGATCAGTTGGCCTGCGATGTGATTGCCCGCTTTGGAGTTGGGCAATGCCTCGACAGCAGTCACGATCATGACCGCGAAATCGATTAATCGTTCTTCAAGAATTTGGGGAGTCATGGGAGCTTCTCTAAATCAAAATTCAACAATCACCAATCAACATTCATCAATTAATCTTAGCGGCTTGAATGGAAGAAGAATTGATGATTGGTGAACTGTGATTGGTGATTGTTGAGGGGGATATCATTTCTGCGCCAGGGCCTGATCGAGCGTTTCGCCAAGGTTCATCTTGGGGGCGAAAAAGCCCATTTTCGCGAGAGCACCACCGTAGGGCGGCGAATCTTCGTGGACGACGCTGGAAAGGCGGTCCACCGGTGCCTGGAACACCAGCGGTTCGTTGATGCCGATGCCGAGCGCGTGGAAGTGGCGGATGGCACATTTGATTTTGATCTGCTCGTCGGGATCGAGGTCCGCCAGAACGCTGGTGGATTTGGTTTCGACGACGAGATGGATGATGACTTCGGCACCGCCCCGAAGCCCCATCTGTCGAACGACGAGGCCGAAGTCCGGGGTGTAATTGCCACTCGGCGTGGGGATTTTATACCAATCCGGGAGTTTCAAAACGCAGAGGACGCGCGGATCGGTGTCCGCCTGCTTGGCGAAGTTGCTTTCGTAGCTGGAGCCGGAGTCGATGATGGCGTGGTCATAGATGCCGTGGTGCGGCGTGGGGACGACTTCGCGGTAAGTTGGGATCACGTCCTTGAAGAGATCGATGCCGAATTCCTCGCCGGTGGGGCGGTAGTCGATGGTGCGGACCATTTCGTCGATCTTGAT
>JAYSYA010000127.1:0-4624 GCA_043716765.1 Akkermansiaceae bacterium | reverse complement strand
CCCCGAGGAAATCGAAAATTCCATCGAGCAGGAAATGCGCAAGCAGGTGGATCACAACCTCGCCGCCGGGCTCATCCGGCTCACCGGTGACGGCCATTTCCAATACTCCAAGCGCGGTTTGTTTTTCCTTTGGGGCCAGTTCATCAAGGACATGGTCCGCCTCTGCTAGGCGATTCGAAGGCGGATGGAATTGCGGGAACTTGACCATTTCAGACGAAATGCAGGACCCGGAAAGCCTGGAGCAGATGTCCGATCCCAATGATGGGAAATACAGCTACAACGGCAGATTCACCGACAACCCGCGGGTCCGCGGCGAGTGGAAAATGGTCGGTGATGGAGAGAATCTCCCGCTAAAAAAACCGGGGCCGCCGCATTCCGCGCGGAGCTTCTTTTAGGCGGTGAAAACCCCGGTCGCAAGCAGCCCGCCGATGACCACGCCGAGCGCAATCCGATACCAGCCGAAGACGGACAGCCCGTGGCTTTGCAGGTAGGAAACCAGCCATTTGACCGCGATCGCCGCGGAAACGGCCGCCGCCACGATGCCGACGGCGAGCGGAAGCGGGCCGTAGGAATCCCACATCAGCTTGGTGCCGCCGAACCAGACGTGATAGGACGCGTCGAGTCCGTCCACTTTCCAAATCGCTTTCTTCGCGGTGGCGGCGGTGAGTGTTAGCACGCCGAGCAGAAATGAATACTCGACCGCCGCACGGAGCGAAAGGCCGACGAGCAGGCCGCCGACGATGGTCATCAAACTGCGGCTGGTGCCCGGCCACATCGCGACGCATTGCAGCAGGCCGATGACGAGCGCCATCTTCCATGTCATTTCAAACAACTCCTTGCCGCTGCCCGCCGCGGGGTTGCGTTTCCGCCACCAGGCGGTCGCGAGGATCATCACGCCGCCGACGATCCAAGCGACGATGACCGGCCACATGCCGAAAAGTTTTTCCTCGATCTTGTCGTTCAAGGCCAGGCCGATGACGGCGGCGGGCAGAAATCCGGCCACCAGCAGGACGGCGAGTTTCAAGCCCTCGGGGTCCTGGCCGATCACGCCGCGGAGCATTTGGAGCACGCGCTTCAGATAGATGCCGAGCACCGCCAGGATCGCGCCGCCCTGGATGCAGATGGCGAAGGTGTCGGCTGCGGCTTTTTCCGTCGCCGTCGCCGTCCCGATCCCCATCAGGTGCTGCGCGACCAGTAAATGGCCGGTGGAGCTGATCGGTAAATACTCGGTGATCCCCTCGATCACGCCCAGAATGAATGCTTGCCAAGGTTGCATGGGATAATTTTCACGAAGCTGGGTAAGGGGGTGCCGTTGAGCAAGGCATTTGCAGTTGATTCGACGCGGGGAGTGGCGGATGTTGCCGACCAGATGCTCTTGCTACCATGAAAGTCCACTACCTGAGAATGGTTCGGCGGGCGTTCCGTGCTTTGCGCCACCCGAAATTGCGCCACCGTCCGTGGTGGCAGAAGATTTCAAAGCCATTGTTCCATCGCAGCCTGTGGGTGCCGTGCCGGGACACCGTGGCCGCCGGACTCGCGATCGGCCTGTTCTTCTCGATGATGCCGATGATCCCGCAGTCGATCGTCGCGGCGATTCTGGCGATGCGAGTCAAGGTGAACGTCCCGTTTGCGATGGCGGCCTGCTTTATCAGCAACCCGTTCACCAACGTCCCGTTCTGGATCGCACAGATTCGCTTGGGGCAGTGGTTGATCGATGTTTTGTCGCTGCCGGTCCCCCACTTTTTGGCGAAAGCCCACATGAGCCTCCCCGGTGTGGGCACTATGTCAGTTAGCAATTTCATCGTCGGGTTTGTGGCGATGGGCGTGCTGCTCGCGCTCTGCGCGTATCCGCTCGTGCATTTGTTTTCGGCTATTTTACCGAAGCATCTACCAGTCCGCCGGCGTGGGTTCAAGCGCGCGGCGGTCGCGGCGGAGCGAAGCGCCGGGCAGTGACATTTGCGCCGCAAGGAGCGCCGAGGCGTTCGGGGCGGTCCACCGTCGGGAAGCGAAAACTATGGACGTTGGCCATGCTGGAGTGTCGGACCAATCCGCCCAAGCCGATCGCAGCGAGGCCGAGTAGCGCGAGCGTGCCAGCGACGAGCAGGCCGAATTTGACCGACCGGTCGGCGGGCGGGGGAGTGGCGCGGCGTTTGAAGTAAGCGTTGAGCTCGCTGGTCAGTTTTTCCATGAGATTTTCAATGTAGGCTTCCGTGGCCAGCTTCGAGTCCGCGGTTTCCAGCGCGCGGTTGAGCAGGGCGGTCAATTCATGAGAAGGCACCCGCCGCGGATTTTCGGCCGGCCCGGTCAAATCCCGGCCGATTCCCACATGACGGCTGTCGGATTCAATTACCACCACCAGCCCATTGCCGTCGGGCACCCAAGCCTGCCGCAACTCGGCGGCCCTTTCCGGTGCCGAGGTGGCGATCAGCACCGGCTCCACCACCAGATAAATCTGGTAGCCGTGGTCCAGCTCCATTTTGCGGATTTGCTCGGAGATCCGTTTGAAGCTACCGGAATCCCGGTGGAAAACGCCGCTTTTGTCCAAAATTCCAAAGTCGGGTGGTTTGGCTGAGGTGCTTTTCGCTAACCACTCGGGCAGGGACTGGCCGTGGCCGTGAAAAAGCAGCGCTGCCCAGCAAAGAGCGATTGCCCAGCCATGTTTCAGTCGGTTCACGGACTAAGGCTTCTTGTATTCCCGAATCAATGACAAGCCGGATTCCAAAGCGGAGGGCTTCGTTTTTCGTCGCCACAGTACACTTTCGTTAAAAAGTCGGTCCTGCCGTACACTTGATCCGGATTAATCTAAAAACTACCGGATTTCAGCCGGAATTTTAAACAATTTCGCTCAAGACTCACCAAATTAGCGTTGGCTTGGACTTCTAAATATTAAAAAACTCACTTTTGGTTTCAACTCAATTCATTCAAATTAAACGAATTATAAATTTAGTAAAAATGTCTCAAATTAATCTTGCGGGTCAAGTGTATCTGAGTGTATTTTCCGGCACTGACACGCCAGTCAGCCCTTCCTGTGAATACCGCCGATCAACGCTACAAAGGGTTCAAGCCCTTTAAGATGGACCCGAAGTTTCGGGTTTCCGTCCCGACGGCGTGGCGTCCCGAGGCCGAGGCGCCTTTGTTCCTTCAACTTTCCAACTCGCATGAAATGCCGCTGGTGAAGGTCCTGAGCGTGGAAGCTTACAACGAAAAAGTCGGCCTGATCAAAGACAGCGACAAGAGCCCCGCCGCGAAAGGCAAGCTGCTCGGCAAGCTCGCCATGCTCTGCCGCGAGGTGACTCTGAACGATCAAGGCAAGCTGCTCGTTCCCAAAGATCTCAGCGAAAAGGCCGGCATCGCCGCCGATGCGGAAGTCGTCCTCGCCGGCCGCGGTATCTACTTCGAAATCTGGAGCAAGTCCAATTTCGAAGTCGTCCTCTCCATCGAGAGCCGCGTCGCGGAGGAAGAAGACGATCTCGGAATTTTCTAAACACTCACCCACCACACACCCAGCAGCAGCAATGTTGTTCACCCCACCAATTCTGACACTCGAGGCGGTCCGCACTGCGGCTCCGGCCGCTTTCGCCCGAGTGTCAGGATTGGGACTCTTTTCAGACGAATCGGCTGGCTCGGGACAGCACGCCGCTTCGTCGATGCAAACGGATGTCCGCACCGCTCCTGGCTGGTTGTCGGCGCGGCATCCGCTGATTTTCATGGCTGGGCGCGCGAAGTCTCTCGGGACAGAGCTTCTCGCGCTTTTTGAATCGATGGTCCGCGCTGCTCCTGGCTGGTTGTCAGCGCGGCCGTCGCAAATTTTATTCCTCAGACAGGACGGCGCGCTCGGGACAGCACGCGGTTTTGTCGTTCAAACGGACGTCTGCACCGCTCCTGGCTGGTTGTCGGTGCGGCGTCTGGTGACTTTCATGGCTGGGCGTCGGAAACCTCTCGGGACAGAGTTTTTCGCGCTTTTTGAATCGATGGTCCGCGCTGCTCCTGGCTGGTTGTCAGCGCGGCCATCGTCAATTTTTCTTTCAGCACAAAACGGCGCGCTCGGGACAGCACGGCGTTTTGTCGATCAAACGGATGCCTGCGCTGCTCCTGGCTGGTTGTCAGCGCAGGCCCTCGTCGATTTTTCAGAAACGCTGGCTGTCGGCGACTACCACCTGCCGGTGTTCCCGGCCGAGGTCGCCGAGTGGATGGCTCCGGGGCCGGACAAATTCATCATCGACGGCACGCTCGGCGGCGGCGGCCACAGTGAGATTTTTCTTAAAGCCGGTGCCCGCGTGCTCGGCGTCGATCGCGATCCGGAGGCGCTGGCCCACGCCCGCACCCGGCTCGCCGGATTCGGAAAACGCTTTTCCACGTGGGAAGGAAACTTCTCACGGCTCCCGGAAATCCCCGAGATCCAAATGGGGGAACGGGCCGATGGCCTGCTGATGGATCTCGGGGTCTCTTCCCGCCAGCTCGACTCCGCCGCCCGCGGATTTTCGTTCATGCGCGAGGGTCCGCTCGACATGCGGATGGGGCCGTCCAGCCCGCGCACCGCGGCCGACATCGTGAATCGCTGGCCGGAAGCCGACATCGTGCGAATCCTTTTCGAATTTGGCGAGGAATCCAAAGCCCGCCGGAT
>JAYSYA010000126.1:0-1568 GCA_043716765.1 Akkermansiaceae bacterium | reverse complement strand
TTAACCACAAAGAACACAGAGATCACAAAGAAGACTTTGAACAAGGAGTTCCCTGATTCCCCCTTTGTGTTCTCTGTGCTCTCTGTGGTTAAAAAAATCCCACTCGGCCGCTACGAGCTCCCGCGCCGTTCAGGCGAAGCCCACCTTTACCGCCTCGGACACCCGCTGGCAGAGTGCGTCATCGCCCAAGCCAAGAGCCACGACCTGCCAGTGGTGGAAATCGAGTTCCGTTACGCCGATCATGGCAGCAAAATCAGCATCCTCGAACCGTTGCGCGGCCAATCCGGCTGGCTCACGGTTTCGCTGTTCACCGTCGAGTCCATGGACCAAGCGGAGGATCACCTCATCCTCGCCGCCTGCACCGATGGTGACGATTTGCTCGATGAGGAACAGGCGAAGCGACTGCTCACCCTGCCTGCGAACGTCACGGGCGCGATCCTTGACCTACCCGCTCCCGGGACCGTTTCTTCCTTCGCCACCACACGACAAATCGAAATCCAACGCGGCATCTCCGAGCGCAACGCCCGGTTCTTCGAAGCCGAAGCCAACAAACTCGATGGTTGGTCCGATGACCTCAAACTCGGATTGGAACGCGAAATCAAAGAGTTCGACCGGCTGATCAAAGAAGCCCGACGTGCCGCAATCACCTCGCTGACTTTGGAAGAAAAGCTGACCAGCCAGAAGCGGATCCAGATCCTTGAAAGCGAGCGGAGTACCAAACGCCGTTCACTTTTCGACGCTCAAGATCAGGTGGATAGCCAACGCTCCCGCTTGATCGAAGAGATCGAAGGGAAGCTCACACTGACACAATCTGAAAAGCCCCTGTTCCTGATCCGTTGGAAATTAAATTAACCTTACAGGTAAATCATTCGTTGACTTTCTTTCGCCCAAATGCAGATTTCCTTCGCCAATCACAAACTCGCAAAGCTGCTTGGGAGTCAAAAAGAAACCCTTCGCAAATACGGGCCATGAGCACGGAATTTCCCTTCAAACCGGATTACGCCTTCCCGCCGGGCGATACCCTCCTGGAAACTCTGGAAACCCTCGGGCTGACCCAGAAACAACTGGCCACCCGCATGGGGAGGCCGTTGAAGACGATCAACCAGATCATCAAGGGCACCGCCCAGATCATGCCGGAGACAGCGCTTCAACTGGAGAAAGTCACTGGCGTGCCCGCCTCGTTTTGGAACAACGCGGAATCAAATTACCGGGAACGGATCGCCCGCTTGCAGGATGATAAGCGGCTGGAGGATGAAGTGGGTTGGGTTGACAGCTTTTCTTATAAAAAGATGACCGATCTCGGGCTGGTATCGCCTCTCAAAGACAAAGTGGAACGAGTCGGCCAGCTTCTCCGCTATTTCGGCGTCGCCACGCCGAAGCAGTGGGAATCCACCTATGGCAGCTTGTGCGGTGCCGCGCGTGAATCAGCAGGCACCAAATCCGAGCCGGGAGATTTGAGCGCGTGGCTCCGGGCCGGCGAAGTGCTGGCGCAAAAACGCGATTGCCAACCCTACGACAAAGAACTCTTTACCGCCAATCTGTTGAAAATCCGCGCCCTCACCCAGCAG
>JAYSYA010000125.1:0-14132 GCA_043716765.1 Akkermansiaceae bacterium | reverse complement strand
ATCAACGCGTCATTTTCATTCCGTCGCGGCGCGACGGTTGATCCGGTGGCATCGCGCGGCGTGGCACACGGTTTCATGCGTCGCTCCGCGACGCGGTTTCTTATTGGCACCGTGGTCCGTGGGTTGGAACCCTTCCGTGGGTTAAAACCCACGGCTACCGTCATGAGGTCGCTCCGCGACGAAGATGCATTCCCCGGTCGCGGCGCGACGGTTGATGGTAGCCGTGGGTTTCAACCCACGGGGATCAACGCGTCCTTTTCATTCCGTCGCGGCGCGACGGTTGATCCGGTGGCATCGCGCGGCGTGGCACACGGTTTCATGCGTCGCTCCGCGACGCGGTTCATCGTGGGAACCGTGGTCCGTGGGTTGAAACCCACGGCTACCATCATGAAGTCGCGCCGCGACGAAGAGGCCATTCCGCAAGCCGCCGCCGAACGGGCTAAGCGGATTCAGAAGAATTTTGAAGGGCTTGGGATATGAACCTGAAATGGCCGCGAATCGCGTTGGATGATCTCACCGAGAAGGATCGCCGAATAACTTACGGTGTCGTCAAACCGGGCGAAGCAATGGAGGGAGGAGTCGCATTCGTTCGCGGCGGGGATCTGTTGCAGGGAAGACTTGCAATCGATCAGCTACGAACAATCACGCCTCAACTTTCCCAAGTGTATAAACGGACGCTCCTTCGTGGTGGCGAGTTGCTAATTTCATTAGTGGGAAACCCCGGAGAGGTCGCTATTGCGCCCCCGGCGTTGCAAGGAGCTAACATCGCACGACAAGTCGGCCTAATTGCTCTTAGCGCCGAACATGATGCCCGCTTCATAATGTATTTCCTCATGTCGCCTCTTGGGCGCGCGGAACTTTTCAGCCGAACGGGCGGAGCGGTTCAACAGGTCATAAACCTGGCTGATCTAAAAACTCTTAAAGTTCCCGTTCCTCCCAAGAAAGAGCAGACGAGAATCGCCTCCATCCTCTCCGCCTACGACGACCTGATCGAGAACAACCGTCGTCGGATGGTCTTGTTGGAGGAATCGGCGCGGCTGTTGTATCGCGAATGGTTCGTCCGCCTCCGCTTCCCCGGCCACGAATCCACCCGCATCGTCAACGGCGTGCCGCAGGGATGGGCCTTCAATTACCTCTCAGAAATCGCTGACGTGAACCGCTCCAGTCTCAGAAGCTGCTTCGACGGTGAGATCGAATATATAGACATCGCGTCCGTAAATACCGGAGCAATCAACGAAACTACACGGTTTGAGATCAGAGAAGCACCAAGTCGGGCGCGGAGAATCGTTCGGCATGGCGACATCATCTGGTCCTGCGTCCGACCAAACCGGCGCTCGCATGCAGTGATCTGGAATCCACCCGCGAACATGATCGCCTCAACCGGTTTCGCAGTAATTACCCCCATCGCCGTTCCTCCGTCATTTCTCTATCATGCGTCTACCACAGACGACTTCGTGGGCTATTTGGAGAACCATGCGAAGGGAGCTACGTATCCGGCAGTTGGCGCAAAGGACTTCGAGCGGTCTAGCATCATGGTCCCAGCGAAACGGGTAATCGATGGTTTTGACGACGTCGTGGAACCAATCTTTTTTCAGCTCCACACCCTGCGTCTCCAAAACCAAAAACTCCGCGCCGCGCGCGACCTGCTGCTGCCGAAGCTGATGAGCGGGGAGATCGCCGTTTGAAGACGTTTCCGCATACCATCTCCCAGAAACCCGTGCTTGAGGGATGCCCCGGAAGGATGCATCTTCTGCACATCTGATTGATGCACGAGGAACAGACCATCGAATTTGTCCTGAGGGACCGCACGGACGGCGTGGAAATCACGCCGTCCACGATTGGTTTTTCCCGATTCAACGAGTTCAACCAGCAGGTGGCGGAGTTTTTGGCCGGCAGCGAGCGGCTTCCCCTGGAGGAAGTGCATGTGCGGGTGGAAAAGGGCTCCTACAAACTCGTCACGCTGCTGCCGGTGATGTTGCTGTCCTCGCTGGAACCGGATCTCAAGGCCCTGGCACGCGAGAACTCGCTGGGTGAGATCGACCCGAAGCGGGCCGAGGTCGTTGCCCGCTGGCAATCGCGGGCAAAAGCAAATGCCGGGCTGCAATACCTGATCCGTCCCCGTGAGATCGATCTGCCGACGGTGGAATTGAGTGCCCGATCGGATTTCCGAGTCGGCGAAATCGTGCCGTGGGTGAAGGTGGAGAAATATCTTTTCGGCGAGGTCACCGATATGGGTGGAACCCACAAGGCCAACGTCCACATCAAACTGGCTGACTCCGGCAAGGTGGTGAGGATCGGGACGAACCAAGGCTACCTTCATGATCAGGAGGAAAACCGGCTTTACCGCAAAGTCTTGGTCCGGGTGGAGGCGGAGCAGCATTTTAAGACCGGGGAACTGCGAAACCTGAGGCTGCTTTCCTTCGAGAATTACAGCCCTCGCTATGACGAGGACGCGCTCAAGCGCTTCACGGAAGCAGGAAGCAAGGCATGGGCCGATGTTCCGGATGCCGCCGGATGGGTTAGGGAACTCCGCGGAGCATCATAATGGCAGCCGGAGTCCTCATTGATACCAGCTACCTGATCACCCTCGCCGATGGTCAGCGGAAACATCATGAGGCGGCGCTCAGATATTGGCGCTACATCGCGGAAGAAGGCATCCCGATTTTCCTTCCGACCATCGTGGTTTCGGAATTTTGCCTCAAGCAGGCGATCCCTCCGGACATTCTGAGCAGTTGTGTCGTGCTGCCATTCAACTGGGATGATGCGATGAAAGCGGCGGAATTAAATTTCAGCAAGTTTGACCGCCAGGGCGACTCGCGCGACGCCTTGAAGGACGATGTGAAAATCATCGCCCAGGCAGTCGTTAAAGACGTGGGCTGGATCATCACGGATGACTCGAAGATGTTTTACCGCTTCGCGGAATCACTCCGCAGCAGCGGGAGAGCGGAATTCCGAACGATCAAACTGGAGGATGGATTCGACCGGGCGTTTTTCGAAGTGAATGGGCAGCGTGATTTCCAAGACGCGCTGGATGAGCCGCAGGCGGACGAGTCAGAGTAAGAATTTCCCCAACCCATGGCCCATAGCAATATCAACAACGAGGACACTTTGGTCCAGGCGACCGTCGCCCGGCATTTGGAAGCGGTCCTCGGTTGGGAGAGCGTGTATGCCTACAACACGGAAACCTTCGGACCGGACGGCACGCTGGGTCGGACGGACAAGCGGGAAGTGGTCCTGAAGCGCGACCTTCTCGCCGCGCTGGTCCGCCTGAATCCCGGCCTGCCCGCGAAGGCGCTGGACGAGGCCTTGGGGAAACTCACGCGCCATGATTTCTCGCGCTCGCTGCTCCAGCACAATCAGGAGTTTTACAGCTACATCCGGGACGGCGTGCCGGTCGATTACAAGGACGAGGCGGGGAAAAACCGGACCGGCAAGGCGCGGGTGATCGACTTCGACCATCCGGAAAACAACCGCTTCCTCGCGGTGCGCGAATTGTGGATCAGCGGTCTGCGCTCACCGGGATACAACCGCCGGGCGGACCTCGTTTGTTTCGTCAACGGGCTGCCGCTGGTCTTTATCGAGCTGAAGGCGGTCCATCGGAACATCCGCGCCGGGTTCGATGGCAATCTGGCGGACTATATGGACGGGAATGTCATCGGCCATGCGTTTCATCACAACGCCTTTCTGATCGTCAGCAACGGCCACCGCGCCCGCTATGGCTCGATCACCAGCGGTTGGGAACATTTCGCAGAGTGGAAACGCAATGACGAGCGCGACAAGGGAAACCTCGACGCACAGGTCCTGCTAGACGGCATGCTGGCCAAGGACCGGCTGCTCGACATCGTGGAGAACTTCATCCTCTTCGACGCCAGCAAACCGGGCAGCACCCGCAAGGTGGTGGCGCGTAATCACCAGGTGCTTGGCGTCAATCTCGCCGTGGATGCCACCCGCTATCAGGAAGCGCTGAAACTGGAATATCCCGAGCGTAAGGCGGTTTCCTATCGCCAAGGACTGCGGACGAAACCGCCGAGCACGTCGCGTGTTAGCGACGCGGAGTTGAGCGAGCTGGCGTTGGTTTCCGAAGACACGACTCCGGCAAGCGAAACGCCCTTGGTCCAGCGGGCGCATCCGGACTTGGGGCGTCTCGGCGTGTTCTGGCAGACGCAGGGCAGCGGCAAGAGTTACAGCATGGCGTTCTTCACGGAGAAAGTCCGCCGCAAGATTCCGGGGAATTTCACCTTCGTGATCATGACGGATCGCGAGGACCTGGACGACCAAATCTATCGAACCTACGGCGGTTGCGGCGTGATCAACCCGAAAACCACGCCGCGCGCGGGCAGCGGCCGGGAGCTGCGGACCTTGCTGCAAGCCAGTCACAGTTATGTGTTCACCTTGGTTCATAAGTTCAACCAGGAGGTCGATCCCGAGGAACCCTACAGCACGCGGGATGACATCATCGTCATCTCGGACGAGGCCCACCGGTCGCAGGCTGGCAAGTTCGCCCGCAAGATGCGGCTCGCGCTGCCGAACGCCTCGTTTCTCGGATTCACCGGAACGCCGATTCTCAAACACGAGCACCTCACGAAACGGATCTTTGGCAGCTACATTTCCCGGTATGACTTCAAGCGCTCCGTCGAGGATGGCTCCACGGTGCGCCTGGTCTATGCCAACCGCGGCGAGAAACTCGGCATCGCCAAGCTCGATCTCAATGAAAAGATCGCCGAGGTCATCGACCAGGCGAACCTCAATCTCCACGAAGAGGCGCATTTGCAAAAGCTGATAGGCAAGGACTACGAGGTGATCACGGCGGACGAACGGCTGGAAAAGATCGCTCGAGATTTCGTCGAGCATTGCAGCACCCGCTGGGAGGCAGGCAAGAGCATGCTGGTCTGCATCGACAAGGTCACCTGCGGGCGGATGTTCAATCTCATCAAGCCACACTGGCAGGCGAAAGCCGCCGCTGTTAGGGCAGCGGCTGATTGCGAGACCGATCCCGAACGACGGGCCGAACTGGAAGCCAAGGCGACGTGGTTAAAGGAAACCGTGATCGAGATCGTCATCAGCGAGGCCCAGGGCGAAGTCGCGGAGTTCAAGAAATGGGGCGTAGACATCATTCCCCACCGCGAGCGGATGAAAAAAGGTTTCGAGGTGGGGGAGAAGGTCGTGAGCGTGGAGGACGCGTTCAAGGATCCGAATCATCCGTTCCGCATCGCCATCGTTTGCGCGATGTGGCTCACGGGATTCGATGTCGAGAGCCTCAGCACGCTTTACATCGACAAGCCGATGAAGGCGCACACTCTGATGCAGGCCATCGCCCGGGCGAACCGCCGCTGTGAGGGCAAGGATTTCGGGTTGATCGTCGATTACAACGGGATGCTGCGGAGCCTCCGCGAAGCTCTCGCGCAATACGCGCTTGGAGATGACAACACCGGCGACGACGAAATCGTGGCCCCCATTGAGGAGCGGGTGGACGCCCTAGAATCCGCAATTCTCGAAACCGAAGCGTATCTCGCCAAACTCGGTTTCGACGTCTCCCGTCTATCAGGTGCGAAAGGTTTCACCAAGATCCAAGCGCTCGCCGATGCCGTGGACGCGGTCCTTGCAAGTCAGGAGACCAAGGCGCGTTTCGAGATCATGACCCGCCAGGTTTTCCTGCGCTTCAAGGCGCTGCTGATGGAGGATTCCGCCCAGTCCTTCGCCGAGCGGCACGACAATCTTGAGGCGATTTACAAGAAGCTCATCGAGAAGCGCGATCTATCTGACGTGACCGCCGTTCTCAAAGACCTTCATCGCATCGTGAACGATGCAATTCGCACCCAGGCTCCCGGCGGCGATCCCGAGGATGCCAAACACTACGATCTCAGCACGATCGACATGGAGCGGTTGAGGGATGAGTTCGCGAAACGGATCAAACACAAGGCCACCGCCATCGAGGACATCCGCGCCATCGTGGAACGCAAGCTGGAGAAGATGCTGGCGAGAAACCCGGAGCGGATGGATTTCTATCGGAAGTATTCGGAGATCGTCGCCGACTACAACCGGGAGAAAGACCGCGTAACTATCGAAGAAACGTTTTCAAGGCTGGTGGATCTTCTCGCCGGACTCAATGCTGAGGAACGACGGGCTGTGGAAGAAGGACTGAGCCAGGACGAACTCGCGATTTTCGATTTGCTGAAGAAGGAGAACTTGTCGAAACCGCAGCGCGAGTCGGTGAAACGGGCCAGCAAACAACTGTTGGAATCGGTTCTAACGGTGATCGCCGCCCGCCAGGACTGGACCGCCAAGGAGCCAACCAAGGCAGAGGTGGAAGAATTGATTTTACAAAAGGTTTTCACTCTCCTGCCGACGCCGCCATTTGATGAGGCGGAGAAAGTGGCCTTGGCCTGGCGGGTCTATCAACACGTCTGGCAGCAGAGCAGCGCGGGAAATTTCGGCACGGAGGCGGCGTGAGGTTTACGTCCAGTCCGCGCCCAAGGGCGTACTCTTTCTCATCCCGTCGGCCTTGCGGACAAGCGTGTCCGGACTCCGGCCAAAAAAGAAGCGGCCCGATCAATCATCCCCGGGAAAAACCCAAAACCCAAAGGAGACTCAATCGGGCCGCCTAATAGTTGTCGCGACGCGCCCTATCAAGCAGCCCCCCGGATTCGCGTCAACCGCTTTGAGCGAGTTTTTGATCGTCCGGACGGACCGTCAAATCCTGCGCCGCAAATCGCTGGAATCGCCCACAAATCTTGATTTTTCTCCTAGCCCGCCACGCAATCCCAATTATTCTTTGTTCGGCGTGGGGCACCGCATATCTGGCCCCCGCACGACTCTCAAAATCGCATCGAATTCCCCATGAATCTCACACTCAAAGTATGGCGGCAGTCCGGGCCGAAGGCCCAAGGCAAAATCGAAACCTACGAGGCGAAGGAGATTCCCACGGAGGCCTCGTTCCTCGAAATGCTCGATATCGTCAACGAGCGCCTCATCACCAAGGGCCAAGAGCCGATCCATTTCGACCACGATTGCCGCGAGGGGATCTGCGGTTCCTGCTCGCTGACGATCAATGGAATTCCCCACAGCAAGGAGCGCGCGACCGCGACCTGCCAGGTTCACATGCGGAAATTTACTAACGGCGATACGATTTGGATCGAGCCGTTTCGCGCCAATTCTTTCCCGATCGTGCGCGATTTGATTGTGGATCGCTCGGCCTTTGACCGGATCATCGCAGCCGGCGGTTACATCGACGTCCGCACCGGATCGAGCGTGGATGCCAACTCCTTGCCGATTTCAAAAAGCGATGCGGACACCGCTTTTGACGCGGCCGCCTGCATCGGTTGCGGGGCCTGCGTGGCTTCCTGCAAGAACGCATCCGCGATGTTGTTCGTGGCGGCCAAGGTTTCCCACCTCGGCCATTTGCCGCAAGGGCAGCCGGAGCGCCAGAAGCGCGTGCTCGGCATGGTCCGGCAGATGGACGCCGAGGGCTTTGGCAACTGCACCAACCAATACGAGTGTGAGGCCGCCTGCCCCAAGGAAATCAGCGTCGATCACATCGCCCGCCTCAACCGCGATTATACCAAGGCCGTCCTGCTAGAGCAGTTCGCCTGAATTTGTTAGCGAGAATGATTGGAATAGGATCGATCCTCCAATGCTCTTGCATGCGGGCGATCCCCCAACTCAAATCATGATCTTCATCCGCTCCATTTCCACGCTGGCGTTTTTGCTGAACCTCGCCGCGTGCTCCGCTAAAGATAAAAACAAAACCGTCATGGAAACCCGCCCTGAAGTCCCTGCCGAGCCCGCCGGAAAAGTCGTCAAGACCGATGTCGAGTGGAAGAAACAGCTCACACCCGAGCAATACCACATCCTGCGCGAGTCTGGCACCGAGCGGGCGAACGGTGAGGTTTACAAGGAATTCAGACACCAAGGCAAGGGCACTTATCACTGCGCGGGTTGCAACACGCTGCTGTTCTCTTCCGAGCACAAGTTCGACTCCGGCTGCGGCTGGCCTTCGTTTTATGACCCGGCCAAGGCCGAAAACGTCGTCCTTAAAAAGGACAGTTCTTTGGGCACGGTCCGCACGGAGGTGACCTGCGCGAAATGCGGCGGCCATCTCGGCCACGTGTTCGAGGGTGAGGGCTACAAGACGCCGACCGACCAGCGCTACTGCATCAATGGTGGCGGCTTGATTTACGTTCCCGCGAAGTAGTGGTGCGGAGGAGAAGTCCGGGACTACTCTTATTCGAGCGGTGAAAGGAGGTGGGAGAGGGTTTCGGCGTCGATTTTGAGCTTGCTGGTTTCATCGGAGAGGAGGGCTTCGACGAGAGCGGCTTTGTGCTTTTGGAGCTCGAGGATGCGGTCCTCGATGGTGCCGCGGCAGACAAGTTTGTGGACGAAGACGGGCTTGGTCTGGCCGATGCGGTGGGCGCGGTCGGTGGCTTGGTTCTCGGCGGCGGGGTTCCACCAAGGGTCGTAGTGGATGACGGTGTCGGCGGCGGTGAGGTTGAGGCCGGTGCCGCCAGCTTTGAGGGAGATGAGGAAAATGGGGGTTTCGCCTTGTTGGAATTTCCTGACCAGCGAGGCGCGGTCCTGGGTCTGGCCGGTGAGTTTCAGAAAGGGGATTTTTTCCTTCTCCAAATGCTTCTCGATGAGCGCGAGCATGGAGGTGAAGGTGGAAAATAACAGGATGCGGCGACCTTCCTCGATGAGCGTGGGCAGGAGCTCGGTGGTGAGGTAGTCGAGCTTGGCGGATTCAGTGATTTTTTGCGCGGCGGGCGACTTGAGGAGCTGCGGATGGCAGCAGATCTGGCGGAGCTTGAGCAGGGCGTCGAGGACGATGATGTGGGACTTGGCAAGTCCCTTGTCGGCGATGGCGTCGCGGACGCGCTGGTCCATGGCGGCGCGGACGGACTCGTAGAGGTCGGTCTGCTTTTTGGTGAGATCGATGCCGTGGACGATTTCGGTTTTGGCGGGCAGCTCGGTGGCGACCTGGTCTTTGGTGCGGCGGAGGATGAGCGGCGAGACGCGGCGGTTGAGGGCGAGCTGGGCGTCGCCGGAGCGGTCGCGCTCGATGGGGCGGCGGAGGTGGGTGTTGAAGGTTTTCTCGTCGGCTAGAAATCCGGGCATGAGGAAACGCATGAGGCTCCAGAGCTCGCCGAGGTGGTTTTCCATGGGCGTGCCGGAGAGGCAGAGGCGGTGGGCGGCCTTGAGTTTGCAGGCGTTGTGGGCGGCGAGGGCTTTAGGGTTTTTGATATACTGGGCCTCGTCGAGGACTAGCAGATGCCACTGTTGTTTGACGAGCTGGTCGATGTCGCGGGTGAGTAAGGGATAGGAGGTAATGACGACATCGGCCTTCTTGATTTGGCCAAAGGCGGCGGCGCGGGCTTGGCCCTGGAGGACGAGCACCTTCAGCTTGGGCGTGAATTTCGCGGCTTCGTCCGCCCAGTTAGGAACGACGGAGGTGGGGGCGATGACGAGCGAGGGCAGACCGGGATTTTTGGCGCGCTCGGCGGCGAGGTGGGCGAGGGTTTGGACGGTTTTGCCGAGACCCATGTCGTCGGCGAGGATGCCGTGAAGGCCGTGGGTGGCGAGGAACTGGAGCCAGCGATAGCCTTCTGCCTGATAGGGACGGAGCTCAGCGCGAACGGTTTTAGGGACATCTGCGGGCGGCAGGGCGGTGATGTTTTTGAGCCGGTGACCGAGCTGGGCGAGTGCGCGGGTGGTCTCGGAGGAATCGATGGCGAGTGTGTCGGCGACGCTGGCGGCGGCAAGGCGGTCCATGCGGATCGGGCCGTCGGCCGGGGCATTGCCGTGGAAGAGGTGGCGGACTTGATCGACGATTTCCAACAGCCGGCGGGCGGGGAAGCGGATGAAGCCGTCCTCGGGATTTTCGCACGGCAGGGTGATGGACTCGGGAAGATCCGGGGTGTCGGCGGGAGGGAAATCTTGGCGGATCGCGTCGGCGATGATGGGGATGAGGCTGAGTTTTTTACCGCTGAGCTCGAAGGAGATGTCGAAGCGGAACCAGTCGATGCCGTGGTCCGGATCGGCTTCGATGGCGGGGAAGAAGTCGCTGGCGTCGTGGGCGATCAGGCCGGCTTTGGGGTCGATTTCGAGGGTCCATCCGGCGTCGCGGAGTTGCTGCATGGCCGGGCTTTCCAACAGGTTCAGCCAAGCGAGCTGCGCGGTGGGTAGCGGCACGGCGGGGACGCAGGAATAAAGCGCGGCGGTGTCGAGGAGCACGGGCGCAACAACTTCTGATAGCGCGATGAAACCGACGTTCATCAGCCGCTTGGCCAAGGTGTGCTCGGCCTTGAAATCGCGGGGCCAGAGGACGCGCTTGCTGTCACGGATTTCCGAGTGGCTTTCGGATTGGCCGTTGGCGAGTGGCGAGAGCAGCGGGCTGTCGGCATAACGGAATGAAAGCTGGCCGATGGTGATAGTTTGCTGGTCCCACTTGCTGCCGAGAATGCGGGAATGGACGCGGAGGTGGGGCTGCGGTGCCGAGGCGGGGCGGCTCTCAGTTTCCATTTTAACCGGCGCGGGGAGGGTGGCGGCTGAAATGGCGGAGAAGCGGGTGGAGACGGCGGCGAGGTTGTTCGGGGCGATGGAGGGGCCGTTCTGCCAAGCGGCGAGCATTGCGCCGGAAAGTTCGCTTTCCAGTAGGCCGAGGGTGGCGGTGGCGGCATCGAAATACCGAGGCGGCTGGGTGGCCAGAATGATGATTTTGGGGTTTTCACACCGCAGCACCGGCCGGGCGCTGCCATCCAGCGAGGTTTCCCAGGTGGCCTCTACGGTCATTGCGGCTCCGAGGGTGACGGGGCGGTAGTGATTATTTTTCCTGTAGGATTCGAGGCCGTAAAACAGGCGGCCGGTCGCGCTGGCTGCTTCGAGGATTTCGTCCCAATCGCCGCCTTGGAGCGGCATGTCGCTCCAGAGATGAAGCTTGCGGTAGCGCTGGTGATAGAGCGAGGCGATGACGAGGTCCTCGCGCACCATGTATTTGGGTGGCTTGGAGGGGTCGGCGTTGGCGCGGGACGCGGAAATTTGGATGCTGCCGTTTTTCTGGTGGGTGCCGACGCGCATGACGAAGTTAAGCTTGGATTTTTCCTGATAGATCGGCTGTTCGATGCAGTAGGCGAGGAAGCGGTTTTCGGGTCTAACGACTGGCGCGGCGGACTGGGCGCGAGCGGTTTCGGCGGCATTCTCGAGGACTCCCAGCCACTCGCGCAGCTCGGGTGCGAGCTGGGGAATGTCGCTGGCGAAAACATTTTCGCCGCCGTTGGCGAGCTTGAACGAGATCAAGGAAAGCAGTGCGGCGGCGTGCTTGCAGTTGATGCCCATTGAGCAGGTGCACTCGGGCTCGGCATGCCAGACGCCCCTATGTTCGCGGAATAAAATGTCTACCAGATAAGGAGTGGCTGAGGCACCGTGGATGGTGGCCTCGACGAAGACTCCGCGCCCTGCCGGATCGGGGGTGATGTTAGCCTGTCTGATGAGCCGCTCGGAAATGTAGGCCTGGCCGCGCAACAAGGTGGTCGAGTTGAAATCATTCTGCCAGCGGTCTGCGACAATCCATTCGCGGAGTCCCGGAAGTCGGTTGAGAGGGGAAAAATCGAGTGACATGGGCGATTCTAGGCGTTGCGAGGGACTGGCGCGTGAAGGCCGCCGTCGCGGCGGCAGGATCGACCGTGGTGGCGCGGATCGTCAATGCTTGAACTTGAATCTGGTGACCTTAATGCGGGGAATCGGTTTCCGGGGTAGGCGGGCTCATTGCCCCGATTTGAGTTGCAGCATGAACGGCAGGGGCATTCCCTCCACTTGTTGCCTCTGGAAATCTCAAACCCGCCGCCCACGACCCTCCGATGAAATTCCGCGTCACGTGCGAGCTGGATTACACGCTTCAGGACTCTGCAACTTTTCTCTTCGCGATTCAATGTCTCAAGGCGGGCGGGCAGCAAATCCTCAAGGAATCACTAATCACCGATCCCTGTCTGCCGGTGGAAGAGTTCGGCATCGGGGGCGGGATGAATCGCTTTTCGCGGATCAGGGCGACTGAGCCAGGGGTGTTGAAGATTTTCTATCAAGCGGATGTCAGCACCACGCCGCGCGTCGTCTCGGTGGGCGCGCTGCGCACGGATGGTCCGGATATCTTGAATCCCGCCGCCATTCCGTTCTTATTCCCGAGCCGCTATTGCCAGTCCGACCGGCTCCGGCAGCAAGCGCAGGATCGCTTCGGCCATCTGGAAACCTCGCACGCCTTGGCGGCTGCGGTGAGTGACTGGATTTTCGAAAACATCGCTTACGTCGGCGGGAGCTCCGGCGAGACGTGCTCGGCGATCGACACCTTCGAGCGCCGCGAGGGCGTCTGCCGGGACTTCGCGCATCTGGGCATCGCCTTCTGCCGGGTGCTCAACGTGCCGGCGCGCTACGCGACTTACTATGCCTATCAGCTAACCCCGCCGGACTTCCATGCGTGCTTCGAGGCATTCATCGGCGGCGACTGGTTCGTCTTCGACGCCACGCGCCACGTGCCGCTCAACGGTCTGGTGCGCATCGCCACCGGCCGGGACGCAGCGGACGCAGCGGTGTGCACGATTTTCGGAGATCCGGAACTCACGCGCAGCAGCGTTTCCTGTGAGTCTCTGGACGGCGGCTTCATCCCGGTGACCCGCGACAATCTAGCGGCGCGGGGTGAGGCCATCACTATCAGCTAGCAGATCACGGTGAGACGGCGAGCCGCTCGAAGTTGGCTTCTCGTTCGAAGAGAAAGCCGTTTTCCTTGTAAGTCTTGAGCCGGAAGTGGGTGGCGGTGGAAATCACGCCGTCGAGCGAGCTGAGTTTTTCCGACACGAAACGGGCGACTTCGCGCAGGTCTTTGCCCTCGACGACGACCATGAGATCATAACCGCCACTGGCAAGATAACAGGAAACGACTTGGTCGAAACGGGCGACGCGCATGGCGAGCCGGTCAAATCCGCCGCCGCGCTCGGGCGTGACTTTGACTTCGATGAATGCGGAAACGGAGGTGTCGCCGATGGCTTCGCAATTGATCACCGCGTGGTGGCCGAGGATGGTGCCGTCCGCTTCCCAAGCAGCGATGCGGGCGCCGATGGCGGCGTGGTCGAGCGAGAGGAGGTCGCCGAGTTCGCGGTCGGTGCAGCGGGCTTTGCGGCGGAGGAGTTGGAGAAGCGGATCTAATGACATGGGGAAAACTTGGTTAGCGTTGAGTTTGTAGGGAAATTTCGTCAGTCCCCGAGACAAATGCCGACGGCTTTGGCGGCGACGACGAGCTCACTCTCCGGCTCGACGAGGCGGAGCTTGTGAACGGCTTCCTCGATGGGCACGGAATCGACGTGATAAGACTGATAGCTAACCATCCGGCCGAACTTGCCTTCTTCCGCGAGTTTCACCGCCATGACGCCGAAGCGCATGCCGAGGATGCGGTCGAGCGCGGTCGGCGAGCCGCCGCGCTGGAGGTGGCCGAGGGTGCAGGCGCGGGTTTCCTTGCCGGTGAGTTTCTGGAGCTTGGTGGCGACTTGCTCGCCGATGCCGCCGAGGCGGACCTCGCCGCCGGTGTTAGCATCCAGGGTGACGATGTGGCCGTCGGGCATGGAGGCACCTTCGGCGACGACGACGAGCGTGCTGTGGTAGCCTTGGGCGTCGCGCTGGTTGATGAACTCAGTGATTTTTTCGAAGGTGAAGGGGATTTCCGGGAGCAGGACGACGTTGGCTCCGCCGGCGATGCCGCCCCAGAGGGCGATCCAACCGGCGTGGCGGCCCATCACCTCGAGGAGCATGATCCGCTTGTGGCTCTCGCCGGTGGTGTGGAGGCGGTCGAGGGCGTCGACCACGGTGCTAACGGCACTGTCGAAGCCGAAGGTGAAGGCGGTGGCGCTGAGGTCATTGTCGATGGTTTTCGGCACGCCGATGATGGGCCAGCCTTGCCGATAGAGTTGCAGGCCGGTGGTGAGCGAGCCGTCGCCGCCGACGATGACGAGGGCGGTGATGCCGAGCCCGTCCATGGTCTGCTTGGCCTTGGCGACGATTTCCGGCGGGATTTCGGCGATGTCGCCCTTGCCGACTTTGGCGGCGAAATGGCCTTTATTCGTGGTGCCGAGGATGGTGCCGCCGAGCTTGAGGATGCCGAT
>JAYSYA010000124.1:0-1569 GCA_043716765.1 Akkermansiaceae bacterium | reverse complement strand
CACCGCGAGTTTTGAGGCGATCCGCCCGCTGCGGTTAGGCAGAAACGCGATAATTCCTCCCGCTAGCAGCGGCAGCAGCGGCACCCACCACAGCAGGTTGGGAAGGAGGGGTTGGAGTGTTTCAGCCATGAAGGGAATCGAGGCGGTTGAGGTCGGTGGAACGCGTGTGGCGGAAAACCATTAGGATGATTGCCAGTCCCACGGCGGCTTCGGCGGCCGCGATAGCGATGGAAAACAAGACGAACATCGGGCCGGTTAGTTCGGGATCGGGCGGACCGTAACGCCAGAAGGCGATGAAATTGATGTTGGCCGCGTTGAGCATGAGCTCGATGCCGACAAGAATCAGAATCGCGTTGCGGCGGGTCAGCACGGCGAACAAGCCGAGCGTGAACAACAGCGAGGAAAGCGTGAGCAACAGGCTGAGAGGAGTCACGGGTCGGAAGGAGTTTGAGGTTCTTTGCCGGGATCGCGGGCAAACAACGCGGCCCCAACCATCACGGCGGTTAGTAAAACACCCACCGTGACGACGGCGGGCGCGTGCGTGGTGAAAAGCGCCTTGCCAAGTTGCTCCACCGAAAACGCAGGGGCTTCGGCGGCTGCGGGCGTGGCCACCCGTGAAATCGAGTAGATCAACACCGCCAGCACCGGCAGCGTGCAAACCAATCCAGGGAGCAGCGAGCGCGGACGCCGCGCGATTTCCTCCGACTCGTCGCCGGGCCGGGTGATGAGCAGCGAAAAAACGATGAGCACCGCCACCGCGCCGACATAGACCATGAACTGCACCAAGCCGATGAAGTCTGCGCCGATCACCAGATAGAGCACCGCATTCAGCGCCAGCGCCAGCGCCAACAACAACGCCGCGTGAACCGGACGCGCCTTCCACACCGCGCCAAGGGCGGCGAGGAGGATTAGCGGAGAAAGGATGAGAAGTGGGATCATTCGGACTATGGATTTTTACCTTTTGAGATTGTTTTCATCCTCTTCAATCAGTCGATCAGTGAAATCAGTGGTTCAATTCTTCAAACAATCATTCAGCGAAGCGGTAAGTGCGTAACGTGGGGGCGAGGCGTTTGTTATAAATCACGGTGATGATGACCCATGGAATCAGCAGCAGAGGAACTGTGACGAACCACGACAGCAAGCCGCGCCCGGTGAAGTGCCAGATTGCCGCGGCTGGAAGCGTCAACAACGCCATCGGAATCATGCAGAGCCAAGCAAAGCGCATCAACTGGTCGATCCGCACGCGCGGGAAAGTGCCGCGAATCCAAAGGAAGGACATGATGACCACCGCCAGCTTCGCGAAGAACCAGATCCACGACGGCACGAAGCTGAGGCCGGGCAGCGGTGCCTGCCAACCGCCCAGGAATAGCGTGATGCCAAGCCCGGAGATGGCGAAAAGTCCGAGGTATTCACCCATGAAAAACAAGGCGTATTTGAAGCCCGAGTATTCCGTCATGTGGCCGGCGACGATTTCGGACTCGCCCTCCGGCAGGTCGAAGGGGCAGCGGTTCGCCTCCGCGATGGCCGCGATGTAAAACACCAGGCCCGCCACCAATCCCCACGGCGTGA
>JAYSYA010000123.1:0-45687 GCA_043716765.1 Akkermansiaceae bacterium | reverse complement strand
CCGGATGTGCGACCGCGACATCCCGTGCATCGTGGTGGCGCGCGGCTCCAAGCTTGACGCCAACCTAACCACCGTTGCGCTGGAGCACGGCATCCCGGTTTTGGGCACCTCGCAGGTCACCATGAATTTCCTCAACGCCGCCACCATCCGGCTCGAACATGAATTCGCTCCCAGCGTCACCCTCCACGGCTGCATGGTGGACATGCGCGGCGTCGGCGTCCTGATCATCGGCAAAAGCGGCTCCGGGAAATCCGAAACCGCCATCGGCCTGCTCGAGCGTGGAGCCTCACTCGTCGCCGACGACATGGTCCGCATCAAATACGTCGGCGGCGAACTGGTGGCCACCTCGCCGGACCTTTCCCGCGGCTACATGGAAATCCGCGGCATCGGCATCATCAACGTCGCCAACCTCTACGGCCTCGCCTCGATCCGCCCGGACAAGCGCCTCGACCTCGTCGTCACACTCAAACCGCAGGCCGACCTCAACGAGGTGGACCGCGTCGGGCTCCAACAGAAAACTTACGAGATCCTCGGCCAGCACGTCGTCCACGTGGAGGTCCCGGTCGGCCCCGGCCGCGACACCGCGCGGATGGTCACCATCGCCGCGCTCGACCAGCAGCTCCGCCGCCTCGGCTACAACATGGCCGACGAGTTCAACCAAAAACTGCTCAACCACATGTCCGGCGGCAAGTGATTGACCCGAAATATCTATCCACCATCCACAGCATGCGAATCCTAACACTGGCCTTTACCTCCCTCGCCACCGCCGCTCTCCATGCCACACCGCTCGCACCCCTACCCCTCTGGCCCGAGGGCGCGCCCGGTGCGCTTGGCGACAAGGATGAGGACAAGCCGACCCTAACTGCCTTTCTTCCCGCTCCCGAAACAGCGACCGGCGCCGCCATCGTGATCTGTCCCGGCGGCGGTTACGCCGGACTCGCGCCGCATGAAGGAGCAGGTTACGCGGAATGGCTCGCGGAGCATGGCATCGCCGGCATCGTGTTGAAATATCGCCTCGGCTCCAAAGGCTACCGCCACCCCGCCATGCTCAACGACGCGGCCCGCGCCGTGCGCCTCACCCGCGCCAAGGCGGGCGAATGGAAGATCGACGCCAAACGCGTCGGCATTATGGGCTCCAGCGCTGGCGGCCATCTCGCGTCCACACTACTCACCCACTCCGATGCCGGGAAAGCCGACGCAAGCGATCCCATCGACCGGCTCAGCTCGCGCCCCGATCTCGGGATTCTCTGTTACGCCGTCATTTCCCTGGGCCAAGCTACCCATGGCGGCTCCAGGAAAAACCTGCTAGGCGACAATCCACCGCCGAAACTCGTCGAATTCCTTTCCAACGAAAAGCAGGTCACCAAAGAAACGCCACCCTGTTTCATCTGGCACACCTGGGAAGACAGCGTGGTGAGAATCGAAAACTCGCTCGATTTTGCCGCCGCGCTGCGCAAGGAGGGAGTGCCCTTCGACCTGCATATCTATCAAAAAGGCGGTCACGGCATGGGCCTTGGCGGCGGCCGCGCCGGCGGCGAGCGGCATCCTTGGGCCGCCGACTGCCTGTTCTGGCTGAAAGCCCAAGGCTTCGCGAAATAACGAGGAGACGGGCATGGCGGTTGGAAACCGCCGCCACGGCTCAATCCCCGCTTTTGAGCACCTTGATGAAGGCATCCTGCGGGATGTTCACCTTGCCGAACATCTTCATCTTTTTCTTACCTTCCTTCTGCTTCTCCAGCAGCTTGCGTTTCCGCGTAATGTCGCCGCCGTAGCACTTGGCTGTGACGTTCTTGCGCATCGCGGAGATGGATTCGCGGGCGACGATCTTGCCGCCGACGGCGGCCTGGATTGCGACGACGAAGAGGTGCGACGGGATGACTTCCTTGAGTTTGCCGGCTAACAAACGGCCGTAGGATTCCGCCTTGTCGCGGTGGACGATGGTGGAGAACGCCTCGACCGGATCACCGGCGATGAGCATGTCCATCTTGACCATTTTCGCGGCGCGGTAGCCGGAGTGTTCGTAGTCCATCGAGCCGTAGCCGCGGGTCATGGATTTGAGCTTATCATTGAAATCGACGAGAATTTCCGAGAGCGGCAGCACGCAGGAAAGCATGACGCGGGTGTCGTCGATGGTTTCGGTGTTAGTGACGTCGCCGCGTTTCTCGAGGACGAGTTGCATCATGTCACCGATGTATTCGCCCGGGACCATGATGTAGACGTTCACGACGGGCTCACGGATTTCTTGGATGCCTTGGGGATCGGGAAAAAGCGTCGGGTTATCGATGATACGCACGGTGCCGTCGGTCATCGTGACGTTGTATATCACCGACGGATAGGTGGAGATGACATCCATGGCGAACTCGCGGCGGAGGCGCTCCTGGATGATTTCCATGTGCAGCAGGCCGAGGAATCCGCAGCGGAAACCGAAGCCGAGCGCGGTCGAGCTTTCCGAGGAAAACGTGAAGGCAGGGTCGTTGATCTGGAGCTTGCCCATCGCCATCTTGAGCGCCTCGTAGTCGGAAGAATCGACCGGATAGATGCCGGAGAAAACCATCGGCTGGATTTCCTTGTAGCCGGGCAGCGGCTCGGCGCAGGGGTGGGTGTTATCGGTCATGGTGTCTCCCACCTTCACCTCGCTGGCGGACTTCATGTTAGCGATGACGTAGCCGACGTCGCCCGCGGAGAGGATTTCGCGCGGACTCATCTTCGGGGTGAAGACGCCGACTTCCTTGACCTCGTAGGTTTTCCCCGTGGCCATGAGTTTCACGCGCTGGCCCTTGCGGACGGTGCCGGAAAAAACGCGGACGTAGGAGACCACGCCGCGATAGGTGTCGTAGAGGGAATCGAAAACCGAGCAGCGCAGCAGCTTGTCGGGATTTTCCACCGGAGCGGGCACGCGGGCGATGATGGCTTCGAGGATGTCTTCGATGCCAATGCCGGCCTTGGCAGAGCATGGGATGCAGTCCTCGGCGGGGATGCAGAGGATTTCCTCAAGCTGCTTTTTGGACTTCGCCACATCCGCGGCGGGCAGGTCGATTTTATTGAGGACCGGGATAATCAGCAGCTTTTGCTCGGTGGCCAGGTGGAGATTGGCGACGGTTTGCGCTTCCACGCCTTGCGCGGCATCGACCATCAGGATCGCGCCTTCGCAAGCAGCGAGGGCGCGGGAGACTTCGTAAGAGAAGTCGACGTGACCGGGGGTATCGAGCAGGTTGAGTTTGTAGGTTTTTCCGTCCTTCGCGGTGTATTCCATCGCCACCGGATGGGACTTGATAGTGATGCCTTTTTCGCGTTCCAGATCCATCGAATCGAGCTGCTGGGCGCTGCTTTCGCGCATCGTCACGGTGCTGGTCATTTCCATGAGGCGGTCGGAAAGCGTGGTTTTCCCGTGGTCGATGTGGGCGATGATTGAAAAATTTCGGGTCAGCTCGGTGGACATGGGCAAAGGAAAGTCGGCGGGAACGGCGCGAGGGAAAGCAGGAAATCCCTAATAAGGCACGAAAAATAAAGGCAGTCAGCCGAGACGGCGGCTACGACCCTTTTCATTGGTCGCGCCGCAGATCGGGCAATCGACTGTGTTGACGTGACTGGGATCTTCGAAGGCGTGCAGACAGAGGCGGCAAATGACGCGGTTTGCGAGCGAGCGCTTTTCCGCCCGCGAGTGCAAGGTCCGCGAGACCACCGCGAGAAACGGCACCAGAGCGAGCACGCCCAGCAACACGAAGAGCACGAAGTCAGCGAGCGTCAGGTCCATCGGCAACAGGTTGGTTGGTGAATCCAATGCCGACCGCGATCCAGCGGAAGGGCTTTCCGAGCGCGGGCTTGAATTGGATTTTGTGCAGCCAGGCTTGCAGCTCCGGAGCCCCCGGCTCGCCGCCTTTTTCGAGCGAAACGCACTCCGCCACGCCGCCATCGGGATTCAGACGCACGAGAAATCGCCAAGACGCCGAGGACATCGGGCCAGCCACCGCAGCTTCAAACGGCGGAAGAACTTCCGGCAGCGTCGAGGCGGAATTCCCAGAAAGCGGATAAAGCAAAGGCGCGAGCTTAAGCTTGGCGGGCTCCGGCGGGCGCGCGGCTGGCGGGTTTCGCTTCGGGAAAAACGATTGCCCTTTGGCTGCCAATTCCAATTGTGGCACCAAATTTCCCGCCGGCAAATCCGCCACCGGAGCCACATAGGGCCGGGGCTGAAACCGGACGGCATCCAGCGCCATGTTTTCCAAGGCGGTCATGCCTTCCCACTGCGACGGCTCGAAACGGGAAGGAAATGGCCCGCCCTCCCGCGCCCGCAAGGTCAGCGTCCGTCCTTCCGCGTCGTCGCGCAGGTGAATGATCGACGCCTTCCGCGGCGAAGATTTCTCCAAGGCCGTCACCCGGATCCGGACCGCAGAGATCAAAACCGCAAACGCCGACCCCACCAACAGCATCGCAACCAACTTCGGCCACAGTGGCGTCTTGCTCGCGCTCCAGCGAAACACCCATTCCGGAGTGCCCGCCAACTTGCGCGGTTTGACCCTGCCACCCGCCATCATTCGGCCGCTTTTTTTGAACCTGGAAACATCCCGGCAGGCGGGTTTTTCCCGACCAGCGCCAGCCGAAACCCCCGGTCCAACACCAACTCCGTAACCTCGCGCTCGATGCCGACCGGCGTGCCCGCGTCGGTCTGCAGCAGCACGATCGCCTGCGTCGGCGCGCCGTCCGCCCGCAGCTTGTCGAGTCGCTCGGAAAGCTCCTGCACGCTCACCGCGTCACGCCCGAAATGAATCCGCGGCCCCGGCTCACCCGGCCCCAGGGTGACCACGATCGAATCCTGGTAACGCTCCATTTGAAACCGCGACGGTGCCAAATCCACCGCCACGCCTGACTGTAAAACCAACGACGGCCCGAGCAGGAAAAACAACTGCACCAGCGCGAAAATATTAAGAATCGGCACCGCGTGCAGGAATCCTGGACGCTCCGGCACGGACATTTCCAACTTCATTTGGCGGCTTCCCGTTTGGCCTTCAAGGGCTTTTTCCCGGCCGTCACCTCACCGCGAAACGGAGCAAACTCTTCCTCCTCCCGCGCATCCGCGATGAGATTGACCATTTCAATTCCGGCCCGCTCGATCCGGTGCACCAGCCGTTTCGCTCGGCCGAGGAAATAGAGGTAAAACAAATACAACGGGATCGCCACCGTCAGCCCCATCACCGAGGTGATCAGCGCCGTGAACACCCCGGCCGAAAGCTCCGCCGGGCCGGTGAAACCACCTTGCTCGCTGACTTTTTGAAAGGTTTCCAGCATCCCGAGCAAGGTCCCGAGCATCCCGACCAGCGGCGCGAGCAATGACGCGCCGAGGATTGCCCGGATGTTGTTCTCAATCCGCGGCACCTCCAGCTGGCCAGCTTCCTGCACCACGTCCCGCAAATCCGCCCGTGGCAAATAATACCGCAGCAGCGCCGCGTGCGCCACCCGTGCCACCGGCCCCGGTGCCCGCGCCGCCTCGTGCAATGCCTCCGCGAACGCCCGCCGACGGATGTGATGCGACAAGCCAACCAGCAAATCCCCGACGTTGATCCGCGCCCGGTGAAAGAAAAACAACCGCTCCACCACGCACACCGCGCCGATGAATGCCAGCCCCAGCAGCACCCACACCAGCGGCCCGCCCTGCTCGATCAACCCCGAAGGTTCCATCAATCCCAATATCATCTGGCCGAAACTATGCGCGGCTCCGACTCGCTGGCGAGCAACAAAGTAAGTCCAAAACTTCAGTCCAATGCCTTTAAGGATTGGATCCTGATGGTTACTCCCCTCGGCTGAACTCCTGGGCTACTTTTTTCCGCTTTCCACCAATTGCACTCCCACTCCATCATCCCACCATGCTCCTAATCGCGTCCGCCCTCAAAAAGCTCCTCCTCCAGAAATCCGTCCGCACCGGCAACTTCACTCTGGCCTCCGGCACCCAAAGCGACCTCTACATCGACTGCCGCGTCACCGCGCTCGACCCCTTCGGAGCTCTTCTCATCGGCGATCTCGGCTGGCACGCCGTCCGTTCCAAGATCCATTCCGAGCACCTCCAGATCGACGCCATCGGCGGCATGACCCTCGGCGCGGACCCGATTTCCCTCGCCGTCGGCATGGCCTCCGCCATGAAAAACCCCGATGAAGCGCTCCAAGTTTTCACCGTCCGCAAGGAACCCAAAGGCCACGGTGCCGGCAAGCAAATCGAAGGTAATTTCCAGTCCGGCAACACCGTCATCGTCGTCGATGACGTCATCACCACCGGCGGCTCGACGCTGAAAGCCATCGACGCCATCGAGCGCGAGGGCGGAAAAGTTGCCTTCGCCCTCGTCCTCGTGGACCGCGAAGAAGGCGGCCGCCAAGCCATCGAAGCGCGCGGCGTGCACCTCATCTCGCTATTCACGCGCAGCTCGCTGCTCGACGAGTGAAATCGGACCATCGTCCTCAAACTTCATGAACTCAACAAACACCATGGGTCCCATCGGCATGCCAGAGCTTATCTTGCTCTTCCCCTTCATGATTATCCCCCTGATCCTCGCGTTGACCGCATTGATCAGTTGCCTGAAATCGAACTTTCAAGACTCCACCAACAAAATCGTCTGGGTGCTCGTGATCCTGTTCCTCCCGCTGCTAGGCTCCATCCTCTATTTTATCATCTCGCCGAAGCAACGGCGTCAGTGATCACCGGAATTTCTTCCAGCCCACCGCCATGATCCAATGCACGCCGCACGGAATTTGCTCATGGGATTTCATCCTTGAGGGCGACGGACACCTGGCAAGGGTGGCGTTCGACTGGATCGGGGAAAGCGGCAAGCTAGTCATCGACGGCCGACAGCATGACATTTCAAAGCATGGCATATTCAGCGGGCGGTGGACTCTTGATGCCCGAATGAACCATCTTTTCACCGCACAAAAGAACAACCCGTTTACCCGCAGCTTCGAGATTTACGGAACCTTCGGCTCGGCGATCTTGGGCGCGAACTCTGCCTTCGGCAGAACCATGACGGTTGCGGGCGAGGGGATCGATTGCACGATTTCTCCCGCGCATCCGTTTACCCGACGGGCAAGCATCGCGGGTCACTTCGATGACTTCCGGTTGGTTGCGTTTGCCTTCTGGCTCACCACCCTCACTTGGCGGCGAGCAGCGAGGAACAACGCGGGCGGCGGCTCCTGATTTCACTCCCGCCGGTGGTCGCTTTTCCTTGCGCAGACCCGCTTCCGCGCTTCCGATACGGGGTGCCTATGATTTCGCCCAAATTTTTCCTCCTGCCCGTGCTGGTGACAGGCGCGCTCGCTCAAGATGGGCCGAGAACCGGTGGACCTCTCAAGGCGGAAGTCCACATCGTGAAGAGCGCACCCATCGCCCGCACGCTTTCAACCGTCGGCACCTTGCGGGCTAACGAGTCCGTCACGCTGGTCTCCGAACTCTCGCGGCGGCTGGTCAGAATCCATGTTCAGGAAGGCTCGGAAGTGGCCGCCGGCGATATGCTTTTCAAGCTCGATGACAGCGATCTGGTCGCGGAACTCGGCGAAGTCGAATCGCGCATGAAACTCGCGAGTATCAACAAGAACCGCGTGGACAATCTGTTACCCCGCAAGGCAATCAGCCAGCAGGAGTTCGACATTTCCACCTCGGCGCTGAACTTGCTGGAAGCCCAGCGCAACACGCAGGCGGTGCAAATTTCCAAGACCGAGATCCGCGCGCCCTTTGCCGGGCGGGTCGGCGTGCGGCAGGTCAGCGAGGGCGCGTTCGTCTCCCCGGCCACGCCGTTGATCACGCTGCAGGACGTTTCGCGCATCAAAGTGGATTTCCCGCTGCCGGAGCGCTACGCCGGAGACGTGAAGACTGGGCAGAAATTCACCTTTACCGTCGCCGGAAACGGCCAAACTTTTGAAGGCGCGGTCGCCGTGGTCCAACCCGCCATCGACGCCGCCACCCGCAGCCTCCTCGTCCGCGGAGTCTGCACCACGCCGCACGGGTTGCTGCCCGGCGGTTTCGCCGAAGTAACGCTCACCCTCGACGGCCTGACACACGGTTTCATGTTGCCCAGCCAAGCAATCGTCCCATCCCCCCGCGGCCAGGGAGTCTATCTGATCCAAGCCGGCAAGGCGAAATTGCAAACGGTGGAAATCGGCACCCGCACCGATGACCAGGTGCAAATCCTGCGCGGCCTGAGCGAGGGCGACGTGGTGGTCACCACCAACCTGTTGCGCATCCGCCCCGGTCTCGAAGTCACGGCTCACAAGCCTTGAATCTGAAGATCATGACAGAATCGTTATCGGCAGAATCATTTGAAGAATCCGCAAAAATGATTCTGTCAAAAAATAATTCTGTTCCCTTTTCATTTCGCCACCTCATGTCACCGAAATGAGCCTATCAGAAACCAGCATCCGTCGCCCGGTGCTCGCCATCGTGATGTCGCTCGTCATCGTTTTGTTCGGCCTGATCGGATTTCGTTACCTCGGCGTGCGCGAATATCCGGCGGTGGACCCGCCGATCATCACCGTCCAGACGACTTACCCCGGAGCAAATCCCGACGTGGTCGCCTCCCAGATCACCGAGCCGCTCGAGCAAGTCATCAACGGCATCGCCGGCATCCGCACGCTCTCGTCCGAATCGCGCGAGGAGCGTAGTTCTATCAGCGTGGAGTTCACCTTGGACTCCGACCTCGACGCGGCGGCCAACGACGTGCGCGACCGCGTGGCCCGCGCCGCCCGCAACCTGCCGGTCGATGCCAATCCGCCCGTCGTGGAAAAAGCCGACGCCGATTCATCGCCGATCCTTTTCCTGTCGATGCAAAGCGACAAGCGCGGCATCCTCGAGGTCAGCGACATCGCCGACCGCGTGGTGCGCGAGCGGATGGAAACCATCCCCGGCGTTTCCTCGGTTAGAATTTTCGGCGAGCAACGCTACGCCATGCGGCTGTGGATGGACCCGGTGAAACTCGCCGTCCACGGCCTCATACCGGCGGACGTTCAAACCGCGCTGGACCGCCAAAACGTCGATCTCCCCAGCGGCCGCCTCGAAGGCGCGACCAACGAGTTGTCGCTGCGCACGCTCGGCCGGCTTTCGACGCCCGAGGAATTCGGCGACTTGATCATCAAGCAGGAAAACGGCCGGCAAATTCTGTTCCGCGACATCGGCCACGCCGAGCTCGGGCCGGAAAACCTCCGTACCGGCCTCAAGGGCAAGCTGCTCCGCCGCATCGGGGTGGCCGTCATCCCGCAGCCTAACACTAACTCCATCGCCATTGCGGATGAATTTCATAAACGCATGCAGCAGGTGAAAAAAGAAATTCCGTCCGACATCACCGTCGAGGTTGGCTATGATTTCACGCGTTTCGTCCGGCGCTCGGTCGCCGAGGTCAAGGAGACGCTGGTGATCGCTTTCGTATTGGTGACGCTGATCATTTTCCTGTTCCTGCGCGACTGGCGCTCGACGATCATTCCGGTGATCGCGATTCCCGTTAGCATCATCTCCGGCTTCTTCATCATGTATGTGGCCGGCTTCTCGATCAACGTGCTCACACTCGTCGCCATCGTCCTTTCCATCGGCCTGGTCTGCGACGACGCGATCGTGGTGCTGGAGAACATCTACTCGAAAATCGAGGAAGGCATGACGCCGCTGGAAGCCGCGCTCAAGGGCTCGCGGGAAATTTACTTCGCGGTCATTTCCACCACCTTCGCGCTGGCGGCGGTGTTTCTGCCGCTCATTTTCCTGTCCGGGCTAACCGGCCGACTGTTCCGCGAATTCGGCATCACGCTGGCCGGCTGCGTGCTCATTTCCGCCTTCGTCGCGCTCACCTTGTCGCCGATGATGTGCCGCTTCCTGCTGAAAAAACACGGCGACACGCCGAACTTTTTCTATCGCTCCACCGAGCCGTTTTTCCGGGCGATTACTAACGGCTACCGCACCGGCCTCGCACCTTTCCTGCGCTGGCGCTGGCTGGCGATCCCGATCCTGCTGCTCAACGGAGGGCTCATCGCTTGGCTCGTCACCACGCTCCCGCGCGAACTCGCACCGCTCGAAGACCGCGAGAACATCCGCATCGTCGTCACCGCGCCCGAAGGGTCCACCGTTGAATACACCGAGAGCTGGATGGATAAAATCGCGGTTTACGTCGATGAAAACGTGCCCGAAGCCTTCCGCTCGTTTAGCATCCTCGGCGGCGGCGGGCGCTCGGAAGCCAACGCCGGAACCCAGAGCATCTTTCTGACAACTCCGGCCGAGCGCAGCCGCAGTCAGGCGCAAATCGCCGCGCAACTCGCCAAGGACATGCAGGACTTCACCGGCGTGCGCGCCTTCGCCACCCAGCCGCCGACCATCGGCGACCGCCGCAGCGGGCAGCCGTTGTCCTATGTCCTGCAAGCGCCTGATTTCGAGTCGCTGGTCAAGGTGCTGCCGGAATTTCTCGCTGAGGCTAACAAGAGCCCGGTCCTCCGCCAGATTGATGCCGACTTGAAAGTGAACCGCCCGGAAGGCGTCATCTCCATCAACCGCAAGAAAGCCGTCGAACTCGGAATCTCCGTCGAGGAAATCGGCCGGACCATGGAATTCGCCTACGCCGGACGGCGCTTCGGTTATTTCCTGAAGAACGGCAAACAATACCAAGTCATCGCGCAGATGCAGCGGCAGGACCGCAACGATCCGGGCGATTTGAAAAAGCTCTTTGTCAAAACCACCGGCGGCACGATGGTGTCGTTAGACAATCTGGTGACCTTCACCGAGTCCGCCAGCCCGGCCGCGATCTTCCGTTTCAACCGCACCGTCTCGGCGACCATCCAAGGCACACCCGCGCCGGGCTTCACGCTCGGCGACGGCATCAAGGAGCTCGACCGCGTGGCGGAAAAAGTCCTGCCGGAAAATTTCCGCACGGCTCTGGCAGGCCAGTCGCGGGATTTCGCGGAGAGTTCGTCCTCGTTGTTGTTTGCCTTCGTACTCGCGCTGGTGATCATCTATCTGGTGCTCGCCGCGCAGTTCGAGAGCTTCCGCGATCCGTTCATCATCATCCTGACCGTGCCGCTCTCCGTCGCCGGCGCGCTGCTTTCGTTACACATCACAAACCAAACGCTCAACGTCTTCAGCCAGATCGGGATCATCATGCTCATCGGCATCGTGACAAAAAACGGCATCCTCATCGTCGAGTTCGCCAACCAACGGAAAGCCGCCGGGCTCTCG
Source organism: Akkermansiaceae bacterium (assembly GCA_043716765.1). Classification (GTDB taxonomy): domain Bacteria; phylum Verrucomicrobiota; class Verrucomicrobiia; order Verrucomicrobiales; family Akkermansiaceae; genus Luteolibacter. The sequence continues at coordinate 34,508 of JAYSYA010000123.1, read as the reverse complement.
AAAATCGACGCCGTGCTGGAAGCCTCGATCTCACGCTTCCGGCCAATTCTGATGACCAGCCTCGCGACGATTTTCGGCATCCTGCCCATCGCGCTCTCGCTCGGCGCGTCCGGCGGCTCGCGCCAGTCGTTAGGAATCGCCGTGGTCGGCGGCTTGATTTTCTCGGGACTGCTGACGCTCTTCGTCGTGCCCGCCGTTTACGCGATCTTCTCGCGAGCTGGGACGAAACACCTGTAGCGAATCCAAACGCGGAGTGCTCGGAGAATGCAGAGAAAGACGCGGAGATTCTCCTCCGATGCTAAGTCATTTCACCTCAGCGTTCTCCTCCCCGAACTCTGCGTTCTCGGCGTTTCGGTTCGCTTTAAAGAATCACAGCGGCAGATCGTAACTCCGCCCGCCGACACCTTCGTACCAGCGGACGTAAGCCTGGTTGACCATCGAGTAGCCGCCGGGGGTCGGGTAGTTGCCGGTGAAATACCAGTCGCCGCAGTCGCCTTTGATTGAGGCGTGGAGGTTCTCGATGCTTTGGAAAATCACTTCCACCTCGCCGTGCCAGTCGATGCCTTCCGGATAGACCATCCGGCTGATTTCGGCGGAAACCTCTTCATCGGTGAACGCTGCGTAAACTTCCTGAACGCAGTTCCTGCGCTCGGCGGCGGGCAGCTTGAGCTCGGCCTGGCAGTCGTCGTAAACGCGATCGAGCAGCGATTGCCGGCCCGCCCGGCGGTGCAGCGCGACGGCGGCGGCGAAGGCGATGAACTTGCCGAGCTCCGACATGTCGATGCCGTAACAATCCGGATAACGAATCTGCGGCGCGGTGGAGCAGACGACGATTTTCGACGGCTTGGTGCGGGCGAGGATCTTGAGAATCGACTGCTTGAGCGTGGTGCCGCGGACGATCGAATCATCTAACGCGACGAGGAGGTCACCCGGTTTCACCACGCCGTAGGTGATGTCGTAAACGTGGGACACCATCTGGTCGCGGCCTTTTTCCTGCGAGATGAAAGTCCGCATCTTGATGTCCTTGTGCGCGATTTTCTCGCCCTTCGGCCAGTTGCGGAGGATCAAATCATCGACCAGCTCGGGCGTAAGAACTCCTTCGCTCGAAGCCTTCAAAATTTCCGAGCGCACTTCCTGGCGGCGATAGAGACGGAGTCCATCCATCAGTCCGTAGTAAGCTGTTTCAGCAGTGTTAGGAATGAAGGAAAAGACCGTCTTGTCGAACGCACCGTTGATGGATTTCACAACCTGCGAGACGAGCGCGGCACCCATCGCCTTTCGCTCGCGGTAAATCTGCGGGTCGTTGCCACGGGAGAAATAAATTTTCTCAAACGAGCACGGTGTGTAGCGCCGCGGTGGCGTGAAGGCCGAGTCGGAGATCGAGCCGTCCGACTTGATCGTAATCATCGAGCCGGGATCGACCGCTTTCACCTCGCTGGCTTCCGCTTCAAAGACGGTCATCAGCGGCACCCGCTCGGAGGAGAAGGCGATGACCTCGTCGGTCACTAACATGTGGCACGGGCGGATGCCGTGCGGATCGCGCATGACAAACATGTCGCCGTTGCCGATGACGCCGCAAATCGCGTAGCCGCCGTCCCAGGCGGCGGCGGATTCCGCGACCAGCTTGGGCACGTCCAAGCCTGCGGAAATCATCGCCGGAATTTCCGCGCCAGGAACTCCCGAGTCGCGCAGATGGCGGTAAAGATCGGTGTGCGCCTCGTCGAGATGGTAGCCGATTTCTTCCAACACCGTCTGCGTATCGGTGCCGAAAACCGGATGCTGGCCGCGGTCGATGAGCACCTCGTTGAGCTGACCGGCGTTGGTCATGTTAAAATTTCCCATCACCATCAGGGTGCGCGTCGGCCAATTGCTGCGGCGCAAATACGGGTGACAGCAACCGGCGTCGAATTCCCCGGAAGTCCCGTAACGCAGATGCCCGATGAGGATTTCACCGCCGAAATCAAAGTGCTTTTTCACACTTTGCGGGTCCTTGGCATCCATCAGGCCCTTGCGGGACATTTTGTAGAAATCCTTCGTTTCCTTGCGGAAAATCTCGGACAGCGCGTCCTTTTCAACGCCCCGGCGACGGTGCACGTAGGACTGGCCAATCGGCATGTCAATTTTCACACAGCCGATCCCGGTGCCGTCCTGGCCGCGGTTGCGCTGTTTTTCCATCAGGAGAAACAGCTTGTTCAGACCCCACAGGCAGGTGCCGTAGCGGTCGTAATAATAAGCCAGCGGCTTGCGGAGGCGCACTGCGGCGATTCCGCATTCGTGGGTGAGGAAGTCGCTCATTCGTGGGTAAATCTTAGTGTCACTCGCCGGCAACGCAAACGCGGACACCTTCTTCAGGCACCATCCGGCCTAAAACCGTGCCGCCGTCACCCGCTTTGAGCGCCGCCTCGACGTCCGCTTCGGCGACGATTGCCACCCAGCCGATACCCATGTTGAAGGTGTGAAAGCGGTCCTCCGCATCGACGTGTGAGAGAAGTTTTTCAATGCCGGGAAGGTTCCATTTCGGGATTTCCAGATCAGCCCCCATGCCGCGGAACAGGCGCTCGAGGTTTTCCGGCAGGCCGCCGCCGGTGATGTGCGACATCGCTTTGGGTTTCACCCCGGATTTTTTCAGATCGCGGGTGACATCGTGATAGAGGCGGGTCGGCTTGAGCCAAGCGTGGAGCTCCTCATCGGTAACCTCGCCGGGAAATTCGTTGAGCACGCGGCGGACGAGCGACCAGCCGTTGGCGTGGATGCTGTCTGAAGCATAGCCGATGAGCACGTCGCCGACGGCGACGGTGGTCGGGTCGATGAGGTCGGGCTTTTCCGCACAACCGATGCAAAAACCGGAAAGCTCGATGACGTCCACGGGGACAATGCCCGGCATTTCGGCGGTTTCGCCCCCGGCGAGAATGCAGTCGCAGGCCTCAAGGTAGTCCGCCATGCCTGAAATGAGCCGCGTGATCTTTTCCTCATGCAGCGCCGCGATGCCGATGTAATCGAGGAAAAGCAGCGCATCGCCGCCGGTGGTGAGGATGTCGTTCACGCTCATCGCGACGAGATCCTTGCCGGCCGTTTCGAGAAGGTCGTGCTCCAGCAGAAGTTCCAACTTCGTCCCGACGCCGTCGCAACCGGTCATCATCACCGGCTCCTTGTAGCTGCTCAGGTCGTAACAAGCGGCGAAAAGCCCGAAAGCCCCCCACAATTTGCGTGTCTGTTGAGTTCTGCGCACGTGAGTGCCGATGTCGCCCACCAGAGCGGCCGCTTTGCGCGTATCCACTCCTGCCTGCTGGTATGTTAACTTGCCCGCCATAATTCCGCTGCGGGCTTTTACCAGCCACCTTCTTCCCGTCACGAAGAAAAAATCATGGGTTTTTTGAGCGGCCCACCAACTCAGCAAATCCTCGAATTTGTGGGGATCCGAGCCGGGTAAATCCAATTTTTCAAAAAAATAGACACCCAAGACCCTGAAATGTTCAAAAAAAAGATTGCCAATTAAAAATGATTATCCTAATTCTCGGAAAGGTTAGCGAAGCAGATATTTAAGATGCCTTGACAATCTGCCCCAACGATCTAGAACCCGCAACGAAATCGAAACCCACAACGATGAACAGGCAAGCCACCATCCATCTCGACTCCGGTCTTGAAATTGGCTACGGCAGTCCGCTCGCCCGCTTCGGGCAAGAGGTGAAGCTGACCGGCGGCACTCATTTCCTGCTGGCCCGCAACGGCCGCGGCAAGACCACCCTCCTCCGCACCCTCGCCGGCACCTTGAAGCCGGTTTCCGGCAAATTCCGCGCCGAGGGCTTTGTCCAATATCTGCCCGAGGATCTCCGCTTCGATCCCGAAATCACTCCGGCGATGGTTTTCCGGATGCTGCTTCCCAAAGCCCGCCTGCAAGAAGCCCTCGACTTGGCCGGCCGCATTGAGCTCGACGTCAAAAAGCCCTACGGCCGCCTTTCCACCGGCAACCGCCGCAAAACCAGCCTGATCATGGCCGAGTTTTCCGTGAAACCGGACACTGGCAACATCCTGCTGCTCGACGAGCCGTTCAGCGGACTCGACGCCTTCGCCCGCCAAGCCTTCGAGGAAATCTGGAAACAGTCCTCTGCCAACGTGCTGCGCCTGGTGAGCTGCCATCCGGACTACGATTCGATGGAAATGCCGAGCGCGCTGATGATCGAAGGCAAAAGCGCCCGCCACCTCAATGAAGACGGCCAGACCTGGAGCGCCCTCAAGAATTTGATGAACTGAAACCAGCCATGAGACTCTTCCGCCTCACATTTGCCACGATTCTCCAGCGTAAAGCTTGGGCGATCTGCGCCTTTGCGGTGATCGCTCTGCCTTTCGCGCTGCCGCTGATTTCCAGCGCCACCGAAAAACCGCTGCTCGTGCCACCGGCCCGAATTCTCGCCGCTTGGGGCACGCTTTGGACCTGCACCTTGCTCTGGGGCTTGTTCACCGCCGCCCGCGAGGGAGAAACCAACGCCAAAACCGGCGTCGGCGAGTATTTCCAAACCACCGGAATTTCCGCCACCCGCCAGTTGTTGGAAATCTGGCTTGCCGTCTTCTCGTTCATCGCGCCGCTCGCCATCATCACCGCGCTTATCTGCCAGTTCGCAGCCGCGCCCGCCGATCCCGCCGAGCATTCGATGTGGTGGACGCTGAATCTCCAATATGCCGCGCTCTTCCTGCTGGTCACCGCTCCATTGTTAGCGCTTGCCACCGCGCTCGCCTCGCGCTTCGGCGGCATCACCGGCTTCACGGTCACCCTGCTTATCGCCATCTATGGCCTCTACGGCGTCGGTTACATCGAGCACATGCTGAAGCTTGAGGAAAATCCGATTCTCCGCGGACTTTGGGTTTACTCGCCTCACTATAGTTTTGCGGATCTCACTCAGCGCCTGCTCTTCAAGCGCGGATCCCTTCCCGCCGGAGCCTTCTGGAACATGACTCTCTATTTCGGCGGCATCTTCGCGGTCTATCTGGGCCTCTCCCGCCTCACCTTCCGCACCAAGATTACTACGTAAGTCTCAAATTCTCAAAGTCTCAAAGTCAAATATTCAGACCTCTTCCCACCTTAAGACCTTCGACTTTAAAACCTTCGACCCTCTTCCGATCTCTTCTTCCCATGTCACGCATCTCCACCCACGCGATATCCTTCTGCCTGATCGGTAGCGGCGTGGTGGCTTGGGCGTTTGCCGGACGCCCGCTGGCCACCAATCCTGAATTGGATGTCCCGCTCAATCCTCTGGGAATCAACGGCAGCCCTTACGGCGAAGTCTTTGCAATGGCCATGCAGGGCTCCATCGAAACCTACTTCCACGGTGGCATGGGTGTCGGAACCCACCGTCATGAGAACGCCCAATCCTGCGGTTCCTGCAAGAAAGCCGCGGAAATCAAACCGGCCGCAAAACCCAACCCATCGCTGGAGCGCCGTTTTGAAACCTTCCTCGCCTCCCTTGGCAAAATTTCGGAAGTCAGCACCAACCCGAAAGCCCCGAGCGACGCCCACAAGCGCTACCTCCGCCGCCAGACCGAGGACAAACTCCGCTTCGCCTACCAGCTCGATCCGTCCCACTACGGAAACTACAACTCGCTCAGCTTCTTCCTCACCGAGCCCGCCGTCGGCACTCGTCCCGAGCTCACACCCTCCGCTGCGAAACTCGCCCAAGACACGATCCAATATTGCCTCAAGCAGCAACACGATCCGCGCCCTGCGCTCACCGCCGCCGCCGCCGCGACGAACATGATCCACCTCATGTTCGAGGATCTCAAAACCGCCAAGCCCAAGTTCACCACCGCGCAGATGCGCCACTGCCTGGACGTTACCGACCACTGCCTTGCCCGTTACGAAACCCTCGCCAAAGAGTGGGACCAAACGAAAAATTGGGAGCTCCTCTCACCCCAACGCATCAACGAGTGCGACGAACGCTTCCACTTTATCTCCAAGATCCGCGACGCCGCCGAGCAAACCATCCTCCGCCTCGAAGGCAAGCTCCAGCCGCAAGCCGCAGGAGAGTCTGAAGGTCTTAAGGTCTCAAAGTCTTAAGGTCAAACACCCGAGCCTCCAACCATCTCCAAACCTCTTCCGACCTTAAGACCTTAAGACCTCTTCTCTTCCTCTTCCCACCATGTCCGTCTTCACCGCAGTTCTCGAACCACCACCGCTTCCGGGTCACACCCCGGCCGCCGTGCCGGTGCGTTTCGCCGCGGGCATGCGCGGCACCGACCTGCTCGGCATCCTCTTCCGCGTCTGCCGCGAGCTGCGCGTCTCCGACATCCAAATGCGCGCCGAGCGCCCGGTTTATATCCATACCAACAAGGGCATGGAGAAACTCGATTTCCTCGGCATCCTCACTGCCGGAAATATGGATGAAATCCTCAAGGAACTCATCTCTAACCGCGAGAGCGGCAGCCACGGCTTCGGCCAGGAAAAAGGCCTCGAAATGCGGGTCGATGACAAAATCCGCCTCGCCATCGCCAGCTTCTCCGAGACCCGCGTCGCCGACTTCTCCTGCGACGGCATTCCCATGGGTGACAGCGGCGAGCGCTCCGGTCGCCTGCGGATCCAAGCCCACCTCAGCTCGTCCGGCCTCGGCGTCACCTGCCGGATTCTCAACGATTTCATCCCCGAACTCGAATCCCTCGGCATCGATCCCGACACCACCGACACCCTGCGCCACGGCGTGCTCAAGCGCGCCGGACTCTGCCTCGTCACCGGCCCCACCGGCTCAGGGAAATCCACCACCCTCGCCTCGCTCATCGACTGGGCTCGCCGAAATCATCCCAAACACATCGTCACGGTGGAAGATCCCATCGAGTATCAGTATCCCGATGACATGAATGATCCGGATTATCCCGGCCACCGGATCCCATCTCCCAGCATCGTCACCCAACAGGAAGTCGGTCGCGACGTCCATTCCTACCGCCAAGGCCTCAAGGACGTGCTGCGGAAAGCGCCCCACATCATTCTGCTCGGAGAAATCCGCGACCGCGAGGCGATGGAAACTTGCATGGAAGCCGCCCAGACCGGCCACCTGGTCCTCTCCACCCTCCACACCACCGGCGCCGTCAAAACCATTGGCCGGATTCTCGAACTCTACCCGAAGGACAACCACACCTCCGTCCTCAGCCGCCTCGCGGAAATCCTCATCTTCATCCACTCCCAAGGTCTCCTCAACGGCGTCCAGAAGCGCGTCCTCACCTACGAATTCCTCCAGAACAACGACGACGCCGTCTCCAGCGCCATCGCCAACTACGACGGCGGCGCTCGCTCGCTCGAAGACGTCATCCGCCGCGCCGGCAACATCGAGTGGGACTCCAATCTCCGCCGCCTCCTCAACCAAGGCGTCATCACCCAAGAAACGTTCCAAAACTCCAAAATGAACAAGAACGATGACGATTGAAGACGAGACGTCTGAAAGTCTGAAAGTCTGAAAGTCTGAAAGTCACAGACGCCAGCGACTCTTCCTCTTCCTCTTCCGACCTTCGACTTTAAGACCTTCGACCTTCGACTCTTCCACCTCTTCCCAACCACTCTCCGAGACCCGCCCAAACTCCGAAGAACTCAGAAACCTTCGAGTCCCAAAGGCACTCTCCATCCGACAAAAAACAAATACACCCGAATAAAAAAATAGAAAATAACTCACTATGAAACTGACCAACACCCACAACATGAAAGCCAAGTCCGGTATGACCCTGCTCGAATTGACAGTCGTCATCCTCGTCTTGCTTTCCCTCATCTCGATCCTCTTCATCGGCGCACGTGCCTGGAAGAAAGGTTCGGACCGTTCGGCCTCGCTCATCACGATTCGTAACGTCCAACAAGCCGTGCGTTCGTATGCCAACATGAACAACAAGAACGAAGGTGACACCATTGCGCTCACCGACATCTTTGGCACAGGCAAGTTCGTCACCACCAACCCGACCACAATCAACCACCCCGGCGGCGCAGGCCTGAGCTATACCACCCCGGCACCAACATTGATTCCAGTTGTCGGCACCCTCTACCTTCAAGTAGCCGGTGCTGCAAGTGACGGCGAATTGAATACCTACTACATGCCAGTTGCCGGATCTTACTCCGACTGGTGATCATGCTGATCTCCTCTCGTAAGGAGATTCCATTCCACGGTCCGCCTGCCTCATGGCGGGCGGGCCGTTCTCTTTCTGAAAAATTTCCTTCTCCGGATCACTCCCCCGTCCGCCATGCACTCACTTACTTTCCTGTCCCTTGGCCACGTTCCAACATCCGGCGTCCCTGAATGCCTTGCAGCAATACGGACAAGCCTGCTCGATCCTGCGCAACACCACCCGCGCCAGCAATCCAGCCTGGTATCTAAACGCCCTTGAGCTGAACTTCCAGCTGCACCTCCGCACGGATGGTGCCGGCATCACCACTTTCTATCACGACTGCAAGAAGTCCCAATGGAGCAACGGACCATCCCTCTCCGACGAAATCCTGCACGACCCCGCCCGGCTCGACAGCTTCGTCGCCGAGGCGCTCCGCTCCGCGCGCTCGAACGGAGCCTCCTCCTTGGGCGTCATCCTGCATGTGGCCGATGAGTTCGCGACCACCGAACTCAAGCCGGAACTTAACAATCCCGCAGCCCTGTCCGACCTCCGGGACACCGCCGTTTCTGACCCCGGATCGATTCTCGAAGACTCTTCGATTCTCGCCGACCAAGCCACTTGGCGCGTCATTCCCTACCCGGCTGCCAGCAGCGAAGTGATCGGCACCACCATCACGATTTCCAAGCAACACGCGCCCCTCCTCGCCAGGCTGCGCGAAGCCGGCGAAGCCGAAAATTTCCCGATCATCACCCACGCCTTGAGCGCGCCGCTAGTGACCATTATGGGGCTGAGCCAGTCCGTCGAACCGACGCCGGGAAAGCCGTTCGTGGGCGTGCTCCAATACCCTTGGTTCACCGTCCTGGCCTTCTTCAACGAACATGCCGATCTCAGACTCATCCGGACGCTCCAGCACCGCGGTTTGCGCCGCCCCACCAATTTCCGCAACGCGCTCACCACCACCAACGCCTCCTTGGAATTCGTCGATCCCGACCTGTTCCTCCTCCCACTTGGTGAAAAAGTGGATACCACGCTCAGTGCGGACCTGAAAATCACCTTCACCACCAGCCGCGTGGAAGTAATCCAGCAAGCCAGCATTGAGGGCATCCCCACCTGGTGCCCCGAACCGGCGATCTCCGCTCGGCCTGCCGCCATCCCCCAGCCCGACACCAGCCACACCTTCACCATCCTCCGGGAAGAAAAATGGGCGCTTCAAGATTTCCTGTCGACCCCCAAGGACCTCGTCGAGATTTATCCCAGCCGCTCGGACATGCGGCTGCTCAAGCTTCTCCGCCTCTCGCGGGTCGCGCTCTTTGCTGTCGCCGTGCTGTGCATTGCTTATCTCGGCTTCGGCATGGTCGACCTGATCCTCCGGCCGGAATGGGCCTTCGATCCCAGAGAGGCAGATACTATCAAAGGGCGCCTTGCCGGGCTCACCACTGAGAGACAAAAGATGGAGCACTGGAATAATTTGTTAGAAGATCGCTCCAAGGCCTGGACCAGCATGGAATCGCTCTCCCGCATGTTCCCCGAAAGCGGCGGCATGCTGGTGAAAACTTACACCCACACGGCCAAGCCCGACAGCACGCCCGGCAAGGCCAAGGTCGGCTTCGTCAAGGAATGGAAAATCACCGGCTACGCCCGCGACGAGGCCCTCGAATATCTCAACACGATCAACACCCGCGAAGGCATTTCCGCCCACTTCAACGAAATCTCGCGCATCACCGGCAACAGTGCTTTCAGCCCGAACACCGGCAACCGCAACCTCGTCGTCAACGTCCGCACCCAAGAAAACAGCAGTTACAAAAACCTCCCCCCGGAGGAAATCAACGATGCGGATCAATCGACCTATCCGTTCACCTTCGACCTCACCATCACCCAGCGCTTCGAGGCCACCGACCCCATGGCCATCAACGTCGCCAAAGCCCCGTGATTCGAAGCACGAAATCCCAAGCACGAAATCCGAAACGATTAGAAAAAATCAAATCCACCACGACGCGCCCTTCTCCACGCCTCCAACTTTAGAATTCAGAATTTAAGATTTAGGACTTTCTTCCCAATGCATCTCTACCGCCAACCGATCATCTTGTTTGGGCTCATCCTTCCCATCGTCGCCACCGCGGTGCTGATTGGGATTTTTTCCATGCTCAAATCCAACATGGTCGCTTCCTCCGAGATCAAACAGAAGAGTTACAAGGCTTCCGAAATGGGCAGACTCGCCGGACTTGAAATCGAAGCCCAAGTCGGCCGCCAGCGCCAGCACCTCGACCGCTGGAAAACCCAGCTTTCGCAAGAGACCGCCAGCGCTGTCACCACCAACCTGCGGGAAATTTCCGAGCAGCTGCCGGCCAAGGAAATCCAACAGACGGCGTTTGAGCGACCGAGTGCCGCCGGTGGATTTGGAGCTATTTCCGCGCAGAATTCCTCGCAAATCCGGATCGCCTTCCGCGGCACCTACCGCACCATGCAGCGGGCCTTCCTCGAACTGGAAACCCGGATGCCACAACTCCAACTCGAGGATCTCAAGATCGATCCCAGCACCAACCAATCCTCGCTCCTCAACTTCCAAGTCACCTACACTGCATGGGAACTCTAACCGTGGCGGCGGCTTCCAACCGCCAAGCCCGCCACCGCCAATCCACATGAAACCTCACAACTCAAGCCGCCCCGGAAATTCCAGACCATCCTCTGGCAATCCAAGACGCTTTGCCATGGCGGCACTCGCGCTGGCACTCCTCATCTCCCTCGCGCCCTCCACCCTCGCGCAGTCCGCCGCCAACTTCGACACCAAAGCGCTCGACTCCGAGGCCTCCGCTACCAAGGAAACCAAAACCACCAAGACCACCAAGCCCGTCGCCAAGGAAGCTGGTCCCGTCAGCACGACACCTTCCCGCCAAGTGGCAGACGCCGAAATTTTGCCTTACGTGGAATCAATCTTCTCCGTGCTCCTGATGCGGGGACGCGCCACCGACCCCTTCGGCCAGCTTCAGGATCCGGATGCAAAACCGATCATCAAGGCCCCTGTTGCCGGAGTCGTGAAGCGCGCCGCGCCCATCCAAGCGACCCCCTTTGCCGACATCGTCGGAATGATCGTGGTCACCACCATCATGCCCGGCGAAAAACGTTTCCTGATAGGAACCCGTTCCATCAAGCAAGGCGACCAACTCCCGCTCAGCTTCCGCGGCAGACCCATCCGCGTCCAAGTCACCGAGGTCACCTCCCGTCAGATCGGCTTTCGCAACCTCGACAGCGGCGAGACCGCCTCCCGCAAGCTCGACCTGCTCCCGGTCGGCATGACTCCCGGAATTAACGGAATCACCGCTCCCGGCATGGTCCCGGACCGCCCCAACGCCCCGATTGAACTTGAAGCGCCCGATCCCGCACGCAGTTGAAAACCGTCCAAAACGATTAACCGACACCACTATGAAAGCCGCGAATCTCCTCACCCTCTCCGCCGCCCTCTTTGCCGCGGGAATGCTCCATGCCCAATCCCCCGACGATCCCGCGATCGAAGCAGTAGCCGCCGTTGGAGCGCAAATCCCCGGTATCCCGCCCGCAGGAGACACCCTGCCCGCGATCGAACCCTCCGACCTTCCCGCGCCTGCCGAGCTTCCAGCGTCGCCGGCCGCGGCGGCCCCCGGAGACCCAGCCGTCCCCGCAACCGCCGCACCCTTCGGTCCGCTAGAAGAACAGAAACAGGAAATGAAAAAGTCCGACGAGGGCTTCATCATCAAAGATGCCGGACTCAATGACATCTTCCAGTTCCTCGCGAAATCCGCCGGCCGCCAGTATTTCCATAACTCCAAGATCGCCGGCCCCGAGTTCCTCGTCACCGGCCATCTCAACGACGGCAACCCCCTCCAACAGATGGAGGAGCTCGCCTTCATGTACGGACTCTCGCTCCACACCAAAGGCAACACCATCTACGCCCTCAGCCAGGCCCAGCTCGCCCAACTGCCAAGCGCCGAGTTCCACTATCAGCTCCGCTACCTCCGCCCCACCGACATGGAACAAATCAAGGATTTGATCAAACCCATGCTCAGCCCCGGCACCGGCATCGTCAATTTCGAGCCCAAGACCAACACCATCATCATCATCGACTCCGCCCACCGCATCGAGCAAGCGCGCTCCCTCCTCCACGGCATCGACAAGGCAAAAGGCCAGATCATTGTCGAAACCAAAATCCTCCGCGTCAACAGCGGTGCCGCCGAGCGCACCGGCGTCAACTGGTCCAGCTCGCTGGGCAAGGACGGCACCTCCCTCAGAGTCGCCCGCGACTTAAACTCCATGTTCGGACTCGACTCACCCGTCGCCGATGCCGTCGGCACCACCAGCACCAACCTCGTCCTCAGCCCCATTCAGCTCAACGGCGTCCTCCGCGCACTCGCAGAAGGCAACCTCGCCAGCCAAATTTCCAACCCCACCCTCATCACCGAGGACAATGAACAGGCGACCATTTCCATCATCGACCGGCTGCCAATCATCACCACCACCAGCACCGCCGTCAGCGGATCAGACAACCCCACCGTCACCGAGGAAGTCCGTTATAAAATCGATACCAGTGACAAGAGTATCGACACCGACCCCGACAAGCACCGGGAAATCGGCATCTCCATGGTGGTTACGCCCACCCTGCTCCCGGATGGCACGGTCCGCATGAAACTGCGTCCGCGCTCGGCGCAAATCAGTGGCGAAGTCATCAGTGAGGCCACCAAAAACCGCTATCCCCGCGTGACCGAATCGATGGTCGAAACCCTCGCCCGCGTGCCCGACGGCTACTCCCTGATTGTCGGCGGCTTTTACGGCGAGGCCAAAACCAAATCCAACACAAAAATCCCGTTGCTGGGAGACCTGCCGTTACTCAACTTTTTCTTCAAAAGCAAGGAGGCACTCAAAGAGCAAACCAGCCTCGTCTTCGTCGTCACCCCCAAATCCTACGACCCTAGCAGCCGCGGCGCGAACAACGACGCCAGCGGCCGACTGCGCGCGGCCACCATCATCGGCTGCGATCACGACTGGGTGAATCAAGACAATCCCGGCCCCGCCCATGAGCCGAACATGAAACGGACCGTTCGCGGCTTGCAGCCGACCCAAGCGCCATACTATCCGCGCGCCGACGAAATGGCCCCGACGAAATACAGCCCGCCCGCCCGCACCAAATCCAACTTCAGCAAGGCTTCCAAACACTGATGCTCGAAGCTTCACCATTCCTAGCGGCTCCGGAACCCGCTCCCCGCTCCAAGGGCGCGGATCTCTGGGACTTCGCCGAAATTTGCCTCCAACAAACCGCAGAAGCCCTCCACCAGATCCGCGCCGCAACCCCCGCCGAAATCTCACAGGCCATCGCCACCACCCGCGAAAACCACGCCAGAGAAATCCCTTCCGACCTCATCGAGGTGATGGCGCGGGTCCTTGGCCACGACGAAGAACATCTCAGCCCGGCCATCCTCGACCTCGGCAACAAAGTCGCCGCCACCCTGAACCCTTCCGCGCCTTTGATCCCCTTCGGCGGCAAGTTGATCGCACCGTCCGCGTTCTACGAATCCTTCGACCAGATCCACAAGCTCGCGCGGGTCCTGTTATCGCCGGTGATCTATGCCGAAGACACCGACGCCATCGGCACCGCCTCCGCGAATCCGGTGGCCGCCGCCCTTCTAGCAGAGGAAATCCGCGGCACCGTTTTCAAGCGCTTCGGAATCCGCCCCTTCGTCACCGTCGCCCGCCTCGACTACGAGAGCTGGACCTTCCTTTCCCGCAAACACTTTGAGCTATAAGAAGTCTCAAAGTCACAGGTCTAAAAGTCTTAAAGTCATCAGAAAAAGAGAAGAATGCCATGCCAGCGAAACGTTTTGAAGATCTGCGAATCTGGCAGGACGCCCGCAGGCAAGCCAAGGGAGTTTACGACTCGTTTGGTTATGATTCCGTTTCGGGCAAGGATTTTGGTTTTCGGGATCAGATCCAAAGATGCGCGGTTTCCGTCATGAACAACATCGCGGAAGGTTTCGAGCGGCGCACCGATCAGGATTTCGCCCGTTTCCTCAACATCGCGAAAGGATCAAACGGCGAGCTTCGCAGCATGATCTATCTGGCTGAAGACCGCAACTACCTCCCTTTTAACACCGCCGAAACCATGCGTTCATTTTCCGAATCCCTAAGCCGAGCCATCGAATCCCTAGCGAAACATTTGAGATTGGAGAGTTGAAAGTCTTAAAGTCTCAAAGTCTCAAAGTCAGACCTCTTCCTCTTTCGACCTTCTTTCTCTTCTCTCCCTACCTTAAGACTTTCAGACCTTCGACCTTCGACCCTCTTCCTCTTCTCTCCCTACCTTAAGACTTTCAGACTTTCAGACTTTTGACCTTCGCCCCTCTTCCTCTTCCCTTCCCATGATCGAATTCGACGGCATCTCCTTTAACGAACTCATCAGCCGCCGAATCATGGGCGAGCTGGCCGGGCATGATCCGAGCTACGCGGAGCTCGCCCAGGACCAAGTGCCTAACCGCGTGACCCGTTACAGCTTCATGGCGACCATCGCCAAGATCAACGGCCTGACATTTTTCCCGAAAGTCGCCGAGTTCTGCGACGGCACGCTCCACGCCACCTGCGACTCCACGGTAATGACCCGCGGCTTCTTCGCCCCGCTCTGCCTCTCAGGCACCGACAAGCTCATCGTCGCCATTGCCAATCCCTGGAGCCCGCTGCCAGAAGAATATCTCGCCCCGCGGTTTCCTCATCTGGAGATCGTTAAAATCGTCACCCTCGCCACCGAAATCAGCCGGGCCATCGAGTCGATCGCAACCAACAACGGCCCTAGCAGATCCGACCTCGAAGCCATCGACGTGGAAGACATGGATGACGGCATCCATGACTTCGACGTCACCACCGACTATACCGAGCCGATGGCCCAACTGATCGCCTCGATCATGTCGGACGCCGTGAGGACCCGCACCTCCGACGTCCACTTCAAGGTGGAGAAGGAATCGTTCTACTATGCCTTCCGGGTGGACGGCGACATCGGCGCGAAGGTGGAAATCCCGATGAAGCTCAAGGACCGGCTCGACGCCTTCCTGCTCAACTTGATGCGGCTGCCCACCGAGATCCGCAACACCGCTCCGGGCATTTCCGGGCGTTTCACCATTTCCTATTTCCACCGCCCCATCGACATCCGTTACGAGCGCCACCGCACCTACCGCGGCTACCACGTGACCATGCGTCTGCTAGACAAGAGCAACATCAACGTCACGCTCGGCAAGGGCACGCTCGCCTTCGACGACGAGACGATGTTCGCCCTCAACAAGGTGATGAAAATCCCCGCCGGCATCATCGTCATGTCCGGCCCGACCGGTTCCGGCAAATCAACCACGCTCAACGCCATCCTGCGCGAGCTCAACCGCCCGGACGTGAACATTCTAACGCTGGAGAACCCGGTCGAAGACGAAGTCCCCGGCATCACCCACTGCGACTTGAAAAGCCCCAAGGAATTCAAACCGATGATCGCCTCCTTCATGCGCTCGGACCCGGACATCATCCTGATGGGAGAAGTCCGCGACATCGAGTCCGCCGAGCTCGCCATCGAGGCCGCCGTTACGGGCCACAAGGTTCTAACCACCATCCACACCGCACGGGCCTCGCAGATCATCGAGCGCTTCGAACAACTCGGACTGGAGCGTTGGAAAATCGCGCAAACCCTCAAAGCCGCCTGCGCCCAGCGGCTCGTCAAACTGCTCTGCCCCTATTGCAAGGAGCCCACCAACGGCATCGAGGAGTTCGACCGAAAAACTTTCAGCCTCGACGACTCTTGGGCGGACATCCCGGTTTTCGTCGCCAAGTCCGGCGGCTGTCAGGAATGTCGGAACACCGGCTACAGCGGCCGGACCGCCATTCTTGAAATTATCCCGATCACTCCGAAGATCTCCGACCTGCTCGCCAAGGGCGAGATGACTCCCTACGAATTGGAAATGAAAGTGGCCGAAGAAGGCGTCCTTCCCAATCTCCGCCGCAGCGGGCTCCGACTGCTCCGTGACGGCAAAACCGACCTTGTTGCCGTCAGCAAGGTCATCGACATGACCTACACCGATGACTAGTCCCGCCACCACCGTATCTAGCAAGACCGCTACCGCGCCGGCCCCGAAAGGGCTTCTTGCCGCGCTCAACAAGCCGGGCAAAATCAAGGAGTTCAGCAAAAAAGACCTGGTGGACCTGTTCCGCGGCCTCGGTTCCATGCTGCGCGCCCAGATCAACACCGCCGACGCCCTTAAATACTACGGCCACGGCCTGCCTAACAAAGCCATCGCCGACGCGCTCGTCCGCATCCGCGAAGACATCAACACCGGGATGAACGTCCATGAAGCTTTCCGCCGCACCGGGCGTTTCAGCGAGACCATCATCGGCCTCATCCAAGCGGGTTCGGATGCCGGACAACTTCACCACGCGTTCCAGTCGCTCGCCTCCCGCTTAAAGAGCGAGTTGTTTTTCACAAAGCAGATCAAGAAAGCCACCATCACCCCCAGCATCATTATCTGCGTTCTGGTAGGCGCGTTCATTGTCTCCCAGGTCAAGATCGTCCCGCAGGTGGAGGAGATGCTCAACGGCGTCGGCGCGAAGCCCGACGGCATGACGGCCATTTCCTTTCAAGTCAGCCATTTCACGCAAAAGACATGGCCGGTCTTCGTCGCCAGCGTCATCGGAATCGCGGTCACCATCGCCCGCTCCTCGCACGTGCGGAACCTAATCCTCGGCTTCGTCATGTCCAAGTGGCGGCTGCTGCGCCTGCTCATCATGAGCCTCCGCCAAGTGACTTTTATTTCCACCATCCAGTTGCTGCACTCCAACGGCATCAACCTCGCCAAATCCATCCGCGTCTCAGCCAACAGCGTCCGCAACACCCCGTTCTATGAAGAGCTGCGCACCGCCGCCGACAAGTATGAAAACTCTGGGGTCCCCCTCTCCACGGCCTTCGCCAAATACACCTCGGTCGATGCACAAGTCACCCACATGCTTGCCATCGGTGAGAAATCCGCATCGCTCGACGCGCAGCTCGGAATGTTATCCGAGATGTACGAGGAAGACTTGCAAAACCACATGGATGCCTTCGCTGCGGCGATCAGCTTCGTCGTCCTGCTGATTGCAGTCAGTTTGATCGCAGCTGTTTTCATCGGAACCTTCCTGCCAATTTTCCTGATGGGTCCGAAGATGATGCAAAGCGGAATTTAAGCACGAAATCTCAAGCACTAAACTCGAACGCTTTCTTAGAATGCAACTCACTCGTTTCGACCGCTGGCTTCGCGAAAAATATGTGTATGAGACGCATATCCACACGCTACGCCCGCCGGAATCGCTGCCCGACGGCATCCGCACGGTGGAACTCCCCGATGTCCCTGGAAAGCGCTACAAGCATTTGTTCGTGGCAAGCAGCAGCAAACTCGCCGACGAGCTGATCGCCCGGCTCAAGGAAAACAGTCAGATGTATACAACCCAGATCGTGGACCGGGACGCTTGGTTTGTGCCGTTCATTGCACCCAAAGACAAATCCGTCACTTGGTGGCTGTTCTCCGTGGCGCTAATCTCCATCTCGTCGTTCTTCGCCCTGCTCTATCTCAAGAGCCTCGTGGAAGACCCCGAATTCCGCAAAAACTTCATGGAGGCCGTGAAGCTCTTCAAGGGGTGAACTATCGAGATTTCCAGCTTTTCGAAAACCTTCCAATCCACTAAACAACTCCTGTCATGAAAACGCCGCGCTTGTCCCGCCCGTCCTTAAAAGCATTCACGCTGTTGGAGATGACCATCGTCATCATGATGCTCCTCGCGCTCGTCAAAATCGGGCTGTTTTCTTCCAGCACCATCAACGAGTGGAAACTCGGCCGCACCGCATCCGAAACGCTCCGCTCGGTCTACTCCGCCCAGCGGATGTACCTCGCGGACAACCCCACCGTCCCGCTGTCCAGCCTCACCAGCGCGCTGATCCTCCCCTACATGACTAACAACACAACGGTGATGCCGACAGTCACCTCGCTGGCCAAAACGAACCTGACGATTCTCGTGAATGTTTCTCCCCCCGTCATCAATGCCGGCTCAGGCGTCACCTACGACCCTTCCGGCAGCAACAGGGACTCCCTCTGGGACGTTGGAGAATGACGCGCCATTTATCAGTTTTGCTATTTTTCACACTGCTACCGGTCGTTCACGCCACCGAGTTCAAACACGTCGGCGACTTCCTATTGCAAGCCCATTTTAAACTTACCGGCCATCACCTGACTCCCATCCCGATGAAGCCCATTGCCTTCCGCGTCTCCACTGACGGAGTCCGCATCCGGGTCTCCGCAGAAGGCGACGAGGAATCCCACAGCACGTTTGAAATCTATCGGTCAGACGGCATCGGCCGCCAACGCCAGGGAGGCGGCGCTCTCGAAGTCATTCCCGGCCTGCAAGCCATGAGCAACTCGGGCGGAACCCTCCGCCACTTGCGGCTTTCCCGCGAATCCATGACCATCACCACCTTTCCCGGCGTGTCGGACCAAACCATCGTCAGCCATGCCGTCGCGGCCGAGCTGAGGTCTGAGAACAGCGGCAACGAGGAAAAACCTTCGACGAAACCATGAAACCGCTTCCCGTCCAGAACCCCAACCTGATCCATGCCCCCGCCATCGCCGCATCTGCCTGCTCGACGTTGAATCGCCGCACAGCCGCCTGTCGGACGCAATGGATTTATCCCTGGCTCCTATTCGCCAGCACGGCGGTCGCGGCCATGTTCTGCCTGATGTACATCACCAAACCCGTCATCCAGGCCTCGCAAAACCCCATCCCGGCGCACACCCCGCGTCCTCCCGCCCAAAACACCGCCACGCCCTCCGTCGCCGTCGCGCTGATGCCCGCCAAGGACCAGCTTCCCGGCGAAACAATCACCAACGACACCGCGCCCGGCCTCTCCTCATCCCCGGTCGCCGCCTTCGAGCAAACCAACCTCCGCATCCAACACGTTCTAACTGCCGAGGCTCCCGGCGGCCACCTCGCCAAGATCGACATCGACGTTCCCGTTCTCTATCGCAGCCGGAACCTCCGCTGGACCGCTGCGGAAGTCGCCGATGCCCGCGCCCTCCTCGCCCGCCTCGCGGACTATCAGGAGAAATCCCGCACCCTCCGCGTCGAAGGCGCCGAACTGCTCGATGCGTGGAACCGCTTGGTCGAGCGCTCGATTCCCGCAAGTGATCTCCGGGCCGACAGCCCGACCCTTCCCACCAACCAGCAAGACGCCGCAGACGCCCCCCGCCCCGCCGGCCTCAACACCACGGAGCTGATCCGAATCCAACCTGCCGCAAAATGAAAACCCGCTTTCCCATCACAACGATCATCCTCCTCGGCTGCCTTGTTGCCGTTGCTCAAAATGTCGCTGAAGAGCCCCAAGCGGACCCTGTTCTTGACGCCATCCAAAAATTCCAAAACCGCGACCCGGAGAAGCCTAACGAAGTATTTGTTGTGCTCGACCCCGTCCAAGAAGAGCCCGAACCCGACAAATCTCCGGCGGCAGCCGCCCACGCCACTCCGCCGGACCAAGAGCCAACAGAACCTGCCAAGCCCGAAAACGAGCTCACCGTGAGGGTTGAGAGTCTCCACACCGGAAAGGGCGTCATCGATCCGGCGCAAGTGAAACTGCTAGCTCCATTCGCCGCAAAACCGCTGGCACAACCACCTGCCGGCTGGCGTCTTGATGCTTCCGACAGCGCGCCGCCATTCACCCGCGAGGTGGAAATTTCCCCCGGCTCCAAGATCACCTTGACCATCCGCCCCCATCTTCTCATCCCGGATGCAGACGGCGCGGAGATCTTCACCATTTCAGAACCCGGTTACGACAACATCCTCGGCTATCAGCAAACCGCCACGGTCGGTGCCATCCTCTCCAACTCCATCCGCCAGCTCGACGAGGAGTCCAAGCAACTCGGCACCGCGATCGACAACCTCCAACAGCTGCTCGTTTCCTTGCCGAAACCCGCCCCACAGCCGGAACCCGAGGCCAAACCCGCCATCAACCGCAAGCGATGAAACCCTCCACCATCCCCATCATCTGCGGCTTGGCCCTCGCCATCATGGCCACCGCCGGCCTGAGCCACTGGTGGTCCGTGCGGCAATTCGCCGCCGCGATCCAGACCGCCCCCACCTCACCATCGCCCGCGAAGCCGGGCCTAACACCGAAGCCTCTCGTTCCGCCCGAGCTCATCGCCCAACTACCCAAGCATCCAGCGCCCACCACCGATACCGCCCAGGAGAAATTCTTCGAGGCGCTCGTGTACAAAATCGAGAAACTCCAGAACCAAAATCAGGACCTGCTCGACCAAATGGCGGAAACCAACCGCGACGTGATGAAACTCGAATTCCGCGTGGACACCCACTCCGAGTCGTTCCGGCCGATGCCCGTCAGCGACGAGCGGCTTGACACAAGTTTCGACGCCGGCCCGGGAGTCCTCCCGCCGCGCGCCGAGCCGGTCTTCCTGCCTTCCGATGAATAATTTCGCGCGGATGATCGTTTCACGTCGCATGTTCCCGTGCCGTCGGTTCATCCTCCTTGCGCTCCTATTTGCCCCCATCGCCACGGCAGCACCCGCATGGCGAGGCGAACTATCATCCCCCGCGCCCGGCCCGTTTCCCGGACTCCCGCCCACCGTACTTGACCTCAAGGTGAGCTGGAAGGGAACGGTCAACGCGGGCTCGATCCGCATCGAATTCGCTCCTCTGGCCGCTAAGAAACCGGGCTCCTACGTTATCCGTTCCGGCTCATCCAGCCACGGTGCCGCCGCCATGCTGTTTCCCTATCACAGCAACTTCTGGTCCGAGCTCAACCCCGCCACCTTGCGCCCGCGTTATTTCCATTCGGTGGAAACCGACAACAAAGAGACCGCTACCACCACCGTCCGTTATTTTACCGACCGGGTGGAGAGCCGGGAAATCACCCAAATTTCCAAGACCGGAGCCACCCACCCAACCGACCGCATTTTTCGCTTCACCCCGGTCTTCGACATGTTCTCAGCCATGCTCCACGTCCGCAGCCAGAAGCTCGACGCCGGCGACCACATCACCCTGGTCATCCACCCGTTTGACAATCCCTATCTCCTGCGCCTCAAAGTCCATGGCCGCGAGATCCACAACGGCCGCAACACCATCCGCCTCACCATGCGCATGCATAAAATCGACCGCTCCACCCTCGAACTTCTCCCCTACAAGAAACTCAAAAAAGACGCCACCCTCTGGCTCAGCGACGACGCCGACCGCATCCCCGTCGAACTCCGCGCCACCGCCTTCATCGGCGATGTCCGCGCCACCCTAACCGCCCACGCCAAACCTTGACCGAAGGTCGATAGTGGCTGGAGCCTCCAGCGCCAGACCGTGTCGGGGGCATCTTGCTCCCTCTTCATCTCCATCTTCCAAATCCCCATGAATTTCAAATCCCTTCTCCTCGCCCTCTTCACCGCCCTTCCCGCAGTCGCCTTCGAGCTCCCCGCCAACTCCAGCCAATGCCTCGTCGGCACCGCCGAGGGCTGGGACAGCTCCCGCGTCACCCTCCGCCTCTATCAAAAATCCGGCACCGCCTGGAAACCTGTCAGCGCGCCGTGGCAAGGCCGCCTCGGAAAAAGCGGCCTCGTCTGGGGAAAAGGGCTCCACCCCGTGCCGGCCGGAGTCGTCACCAAAAAGGAGGGCGACAACCGCTCGCCCGCCGGAGTTTTTTCCATTGGCGGTGCCTGGGGCTACTCGCCCGCCATCGCCAAAAAACCCGCCCTGCCCTACCGCCAGGTGACTTCCCGCGACCTCTGGGTGGAAGACCCCGCGTCGCCGCAGTATAACAAAAACATCGTCCTCGACCACGAACCCGCCAGCGCGTGGGAGAAAAAACAGCAAATGAAACAAACCGATCCGGTCCATTCGCTCAAACTCTTCGTCGCCCACAACGCCCCGCCCCACGTCACGCCCAACGCCGGCTCATCGATTTTTTTCCACATCTGGCGGCGCGACGGTGCCGCGCCCACCGCCGGTTGCACGACCATGGAAAAGCCCAAACTCGAGTGGCTGATTTCCCAAATCGACCCCGCCAAGCGCCCGCTCTACGTCCTGCTGCCCCAAGCCGAATACCAGAAATTCCGCGCCGCTTGGAAGCTGCCCTGAGAAATCTCCCCTTGAATCACGCGGAATCCCGCCAAACACTGCCTTCGTCTATGGCCACCGCAACTTCTCCCGATCCCACCTTCCCCGATTCCACCGGCCACTTCGGCCAATTCGGCGGAATGTTCGTCCCGGAAACCCTGATGGCTCCGCTACAGGAACTCGCCACCGCCTACGCCGCCGCCAAGGCCGACCCGGCGTTCCAAGCGGAACTCGACGACCTGCTCCACAACTACTGCGGCCGCCCGACGCCGCTTTATTTCGCCGAACGCTGGACCGAAGTGCTTGGCGGCGCGAAAATCTATCTGAAGCGCGAAGACCTGCTCCACACCGGAGCCCACAAGATCAACAACGCCATCGGCCAAATCCTGCTCGCCAAGCGCCTCGGCAAAAAACGCATCATCGCGGAAACCGGCGCCGGCCAGCACGGCGTCGCCACCGCCACCGTCTGTGCCCGCTTCGGCATGGAATGCGTCGTTTACATGGGCAAGGTGGACATGGAGCGCCAAGCCCTCAACGTCGCCCGCATGCGGCTGATGGGTGCGGAAGTTCGCGCCGTCACCGCCGGTCAGGCGACGCTCAAGGAAGCGGTCAACGAAGCCATGCGCGACTGGGTCGCCACCGTCGATCACACCCACTACATCCTCGGCTCCGCGCTCGGCTCACATCCGTTCCCGATGATCGTCCGCGATTTCCACCGCGTCATCGGCGTGGAGACGCGCCGCCAGGTTTTGGAAAAAGAAGGTCGCCTGCCTGACCTGCTCGTTGCCTGCGTCGGCGGCGGATCTAACGCCATCGGCCTGTTCCACCCGTTTCTCCAGGATGAAAACGTCCGCATGGTCGGCGTCGAAGCCGGCGGTGACGGCATCATCCCCGAGCGCCACGCCGCCCGTTTCCAAGGCGGAAAACTCGGCGTTCTCCAAGGCACCAAGACATGGTTGTTAGCCAACAACGACGGCCAGATCGAGCTCACCCACTCCGTTTCCGCGGGTCTCGACTACGCCGCCGTCGGCCCCGAGCACGCCTACCTGCAGGACATCGGCCGCGTCGAATACACCTACGCCACCGACGACGAAGCGCTCGCCGCCTTCAAGGAACTCGCCCATTGCGAAGGCATCATCCCCGCGCTTGAAAGCGCCCACGCCATGGCTTACGTCTCGAAAATCGCCGGCAGCCTGCCGAAGGACTGCATCCTCATCGCCAACCTCTCCGGTCGCGGCGACAAGGACGTGGAACAGGCGTCCAAATATCTGTTGGACTGATCCAACCGGGTCGGGGCCTTGAGGATTCTAACCTGAAAGGTGCCCCCTGCCCTCGCCTTAAGGAATCTGGAGTCATTACTCCCCCAACCATCGACCCCAACTCCAACTCCCATGACCCCCACTCTGAACCGCCGCTCCTTCCTTGGAAACACCACCTTGCTAGGCGCCGGCCTCGCTGCCAGTTCCGTTTTCGCCGTGAATCTCCCTGCTAGCACCAAAAAGGTGAAGGTCGGGCTCATCGGTTGCGGCGGGCGCGGCAATGGCGCGCTCGCGGATTTCATGGCCGCCTGCAAAATCCTCGGCATCGAGGTCGAGGTGACCGCGACGGGTGACGCGTTCAAGGACAAGGCCGAGGCCGCCGGGAAAAAATTCGCGGTCGCCCCGGAACGCTGCTTCGGCGGATTTGACAACCACCAGAAAGTCATCGCCACCGCCTGCGACTACGTCCTGATGGCCACGCCACCGGCGTTCCGGCCCGTGCATTTCGCGGCCGCGGTGGAGGCTGGAAAACATTGTTTCATCGAAAAACCCGTGGCGGTCGATCCCGCAGGCGCGCGCTCCGTCATCGCCACCGGCGAGAAAGCCAAAGCCAAGGGACTGGCCGTCGTCGCCGGCACCCAGCGCCGCCACATGGCCCGTTACCTGACGAACAAAGCGCTCGTCGACGCCGGCGCGATCGGCCAGATCAAGGGCGGCGTGGTGCAATGGAACGGCACGGTGCCATGGACAAAACGCCGCAACGAGGGCGAGTCAGACGCCTCCTATCTGGCGCGCAACTGGCTCAATTTCACCGAAATGTCCGGCGACCACATCGTCGAGCAACACGTCCACAATCTCGACGTCGCCATCTGGTTCCTCGGCCGTCTGCCAGTGACCGCGGTCGGCTTCGGCGGACGGGCCCGCCGTCAAACAGGTAACATGTTTGACTTCTTCAGCGTGGACTATGACTTCGGCGACGACGTCCACATCCACAGCCAATGCCGCCAGATCACCGGCACTTACGGCCGCGTGGGCGAGCTTTTCACCGGCACCGAAGGCGTCTGCTACGGCGGCGGAAAATTGAAGGGCAAGACAATCAACGTTCCGGAGATCAAGGTGGATTCCGACAACGGCATGGTCCAAGAGCACATCGACATGATCCGCAGCGTGATCGCCGGCAAGCCGCTCAACGACGCGAAGAGCATCGCCGAGTCCACGCTGGTGGCGATCATGGGCCGGATTTCCGCCTACACCGGCGAGATCGTCCGTTGGAGCGATCTGGCGGAAAACGAGAAGTCACCATTCTACAACCAACTCTGCGCGCCGGCCGCAATCGACTTCGAAAAGGGCGACGTTAAAGCCCCCGAGGAAGTCCCGCCAGTGCCGGGCAAGGCCTGACCCACCGCGCTACTTCCGCCGCTTACGGATGCGAAGTAGCGCTTTAAACATCCCCCACGCGTCGCGCAACGGCCTGACTCTGCCGCCGGGTGTCTCGATCCAATTCACGGGAATTTCCGCCCAAGTCGAGCCGTCGCGCTTGAGGGCGCAAAGCAGTTCGGAGTCGAAGGCCAGGCCCTTTTCCAACAGCCCGTCGGCGATCCGCCGGTAGTGGTTGCCGCGGAGGACTTTCGCGCCGCACTGCGGGTCCGCGCATCGGAGATCAAGGATCACGTGCGTCGCCAACAGAAAGCCACGGTGGAAAATCCCGCGCCATCGAGTCTCGATAAATTCAGTGGTGGCTGTGCGCTTGCGGATTCCTAAAACCGAGCTTTCCGAGTCCACTGCGGCCTGAATGAGCCGCAGCATTTCGGCCGGAGTGACGCTGCCATCCGCGTCCACGAAGGCAAGCCACGCGGCCTCCGGTCGCAGCGTCCACGCCTCCCGCACCACCGCGCCCTTGCCGTGATGGCGCTCGGCGAGATGCAGATGGACGCGGGGGAAAATCTCGCAGAAGGCGTCGCAAAGTTTCCGCAGCGGCGCGTGATCGTGGGCCGCCGAGCCATCGTCGGCGATGATCCAGTGGATCGCCAGCGGCGAGTCCGCCAGCGCCGCCGCGAGCTCTGCGCCGAAGCCCTCCAGCCGTGCCGAATCATTCCACACCGGAGTGACTAGCAGGATTTCGTGAGGTCGCGCGGGCATGGATTTGAATGCACCAGTTTAACATTGCCGGCCAATCGTTTCTTTCATCGTATCCTGCCCTTAGATGAAACGTGCGGCCATCATCGCCTGCTGGATCGCGGTGGTTTTCACCGGGACATTCCTGCGTTTCGACGAAATTTCAAAGCGCCCTTTCCACGCGGATGAAGCGACCGGCGCGCGACTAACCGCCGCCCGCATGGAGTCCGGGGACTACCGCTTCGATCCGCTCCACTACCACGGCCCGACCTTGAGCCGGCTGACCCTGTCGCTCTGCCGGTTGCGCGGCGAAACCCGCTGGCAGGAAATGACCAAGACCACGCCGCGCCTACTCACCGCCAGCGCGGGCGTCCTGCTGCTGCTTGTGCCGCTGCTGTGGCGGCGGCGTTTCGGTGACGGCCCGATGCTGCTCGCCGCGGCGATTCTGGCCACTTCCCCGTTGCTCATTTACTACAGCCGGATGTTCATCCACGAGTCGCTGCTGGTGCTGTTCGGGATGCTCGCCTTGCTCTCGCTGACCCGCGCGCCGCGCTGGGGCATCCCGGGATTGCTGGTCGGTCTAATGTTCGCCACCAAGGAAAGCTTCGCCATCAGCATGATCGCGTGGTCGGGTGCGGCGGTGTTAGTCGCCCTCGAAAACCGCAAGCAACTTAACCGCGCGTGGTGGATTTTCGCCTGGCGGGAATATCGCGTTGCCGTCGCCACCTCGTTGCTAACCGCCGCGCTGGTCGCGGGATATTCCTACACCGACGGCTTCCGCCAGCCGCGCGGTGCCATCGACGCGGTGCGCACGTTCTTTGTTTATGAAACGGTGGCCGGGCACGACAAACCCTTCGGCTACTACTTCCAACTGCTCGCGCTGCCCGCGAAATCCGGCGGCCTCTGGTGGTTCGGCACGCCGGTGACGGTTCTCGCGCTGCTAGGTTTCGCCGCCAATTTCCGCCAGCCCGTCGTCCGCTTCATCGGCTACTCGGCGGCCGGTCATTTCCTGATTTACAGCCTCATCGCCTACAAAACGCCGTGGCTCGCCTGCCTGCCGTGGGCCCACGTCTGCCTGCTCGCCGGCTTCAGCATCGCGGGATTTTCCAGCAGACAACTGTGGATGAAATCCGCTATCAGCCTGCTAGTCTGCGCGAGCCTCGTCACCCAGTTCACCCAGGCAAGACGCGCCACCGGCCGCTTCGCCTCGGACCCGCGCAATCCCCTCGCCTACGTCCCGACCCGACCCGACATCGAGGCGCTCGCGACTTGGTTAGAAAAACTCCGCCAGTCCGCGCCCGGAAATTCACTGGAACCCGTGGCGGTCGTCGGCAGCGATTACTGGCCGCTGCCGTGGTATCTGCGGACATTCGAAAAAATAGGCTACTGGCCGCTGCCGCCGGAAAACCTCGCCTCCATGCCGCTGGTTTTCGCCATGCCGGGAACCGCGGAGGCCGTCGCGATCCAGCTCGCACAATCCCACATCCCGCTGCCGCGCGGCCTGCGCGCGGAAGTGCCGGTGACCTTGTTCGTCAGGAACGACATCTGGAACCCATGGATGAAATCCGGTCAATGACGCCCTTTCCAACAGCCCGCCTGTTCACCCACGAGGCGATGAACACGACCTTCTACCTGCGGATTTGCGAAGGCGCGGAAGCCACCGCGCGCGACATGGCGCGGGAGTGCTGCGACCACCTCGATCTCCTCGAATCCCGCCTCAGCCGCTTCATCGATGACAGCGACGTCTCCCGCATCAACTGCATGCAGCCCGGCCAAACGCTCTATCTCAACGAGCTCACCCACCAGTGCTTGTTAGCCGCGCTTGACGCCTACGCCCGCACCGGCGGCTTGTTCGACATCACGCTCGGCAGCCGCATCAAGCACCGGAAATCCGGCGACTCCGGACCCGCGCCACCGCTCACCGGCCAGCTCACGATCCATCCCGACGTGCCCGCAGTCACCTGCGGCGCGCCCGGCCGTGAGATCGACCTCGGCGGCATCGGCAAGGGCTTCGCGCTCGACCAACTCCGGCTGCTTCTCCTCGACTGGGGCGCGGAAGGCGGACTCCTCACGGCGGGTGCCAGCTCGATGCTCGCCTTCGGCCCGCAGGCGTGGCCGGTCGAACTCACCGGCGACACGGATTCGGAACGCATCGCCCTTTCCGACCAATCCCTCAGCGCCTCGGGCACCTCCATCCAAGGCAGCCACATCATTCACCCCGGCGGGGAAATTGTGATGCCCGCCGAGCCCTGCCGCCGCGTGTGGGTCACCGCCCCCACCGCCACTCTCGCAGAAATCTGGTCCACTGCACTGATGCTGCTAGAACCGGGCGCGATCCCGGATTTCATCGCCGGCGAGGAAACCCTCAGCACCGTGCATGTCCAAATCGATGACAAGCCCGTGCTCCTCTCCCGTGGCGGGGACCTGTTTTGAAGCGATTGGGGATTGCAGATCGTGATCTGGGGATTAGAAAGCGGCGGCGGATTTTCCACCAATTGGGTCCGTCATCCTCACCATCCGCCATTGATTCCATGTCTTCCCCAGCCACCACTCCGCATTCCGCCATCGTCATCGGCGGCACGATCGCCATCGACCACGTCAAAACTCCGGAAGCGGAGGCTGCCAATCTGCTAGGCGGGTCGGCGGCTTACGCGGCGCTGGCGGCTTCGTTTTTCAGCCAGTCGGTGTCGCTGATCGGGATCATCGGCCATGATTTCCCGCAGGAGCACTTGGCGATGTTGGAAACGCGCGGGATTTCGCTCGACGGGGTCGAGCGCTCGGAAAACGAGTCGTTTACGTGGTCCGGCGAATACCATGCGAACATGAACGAGCGGACGACCCACCGGGTGGGCTTGAATGTTTTGGAGAGCTGGCAGGTGAAAGTCCCCGCCGCATCGGCGGGCGCGGCGGTCGTGGTGCTGGCAAACATGTCGCCGGACAATCAAATGGAAATGCTCGGCCAGTGCGGGATTGGAAACGGCACCGCCGCGGGGTCGAGATTCGTAATCGCGGACACGATGGATCTGTGGATCGAGATCGCGAACGAGCGCTTGCACGAGGTGCTGCCGCAGCTGGATTTGTTCGTGTTAAACGAGGGCGAAGCACGGGAACTGGCGGGAACATCAAATCTAATCAAAGCAGGGCGGCTCCTTTTGGAGAAGGGACCGCGGCATGTCGTGATCAAGCTGGGAGAGTTCGGGGCGATTTTGTTTTCGTCTTCTGAGGATTCGGAAATCGAACTGTTCCGCGCATCCGCCTGGCCGCTGGAAGTGGTGGCGGATCCGACGGGTGCCGGAGATACTTTCCTAGGCGCGATGGCGGGCTATCTGGCAGCGCAGGGAGCGCCGCCTTACGCGCCGACCGCCCTGCGGCAGGCGATCGTGCAGGGCTCGATGCTCGCTTCGTTCACTTGCGAGGCGTTCTCGACGCGGCGGCTTGAGGAACTTTCCGCGGAAGATCTTGCGGCGCGGCTGGATTTGTTCCGCGCGGCGACGCATTGGTGATCTCACCTAATTTGGTCCGCGACCTCGCGGGTGGCAGCTTGGACGTCGCTCGCAGTGAGGAGATCGGAAACGATGACGACGCGGCGCGCTCCGGCCGTTAGAACCTGCGAGAGAGTTTGCCGGGTGATGCCGCCGATGCAAAAGGCGGGGATTTGACTGCCGACTTCGCGCTCCATGACGGCGATTTCATCAAGACCGATGGCCGGGCGGCCGGCTTTGGTTGGAGTCGGGAAAAGCGGGCCGAAGCCGATGTAGTCGAAGCCCTCGGCGAGGGCGGCGCGGGCCTGATCGAGGGAATGGGTGGAGCGGCCGATGAGTTTGCCGGGACCCACAATTTCGCGGGCCGCAGCGAGCGGGCCGTCATCCTGGCCGATGTGGACGCCGTCGGCATCGAGGGCGGCGGCGAGGCGGGGGAAATCGTTGAGAATGAAGGGAACCTTGGCGATGCGGCAAAGCGGAAGCAGGCGGCGGGCGACGCGATCGATGGTGGCGAGGTCTTTGCCCTTGGCGCGGAGCTGGAGGAGGTGGGCGCCACCTCCTAACAAAGATGCGGTGACGGCTTCCGCGTTTTCCTCGGGGACGTAGCCGAGGTCGAGGATGGCGTAGAGGCGGGCGGTTGGCATGCTTGAAGACGGATGAATGAATGCAGGGGGCGAGACGCCCCCTCAACGGTCTGGAGCAAGATGCTCCAGCCACGTGATGAATGAGTGCAAGGGACAGGAATGTCCCTTCTCCTTATGGCTTGCGCTCTTCGAGATAGCGGGCGACCCAACCGATGTCATACGTCCCTGCGGCGAAATCCGGGTGGGCGATGATTTCCTGTTGGAAGGGAATGGTCGTCTTGATGCCGCGGATCATGAACTCGCCAAGGGCGCGTTTCATGCGGGCGATAGCGATTTCCCGGGTGGCTCCGGTGACGATGAGCTTGGCGATCATCGAGTCGTAGTGCGGCGGGACGGTGTAACCGGAATAGACGTGGGTGTCCACGCGGACGCCTTTTCCGCCAGGAGCATACCAGAGTTCGATGGTGCCGGGGCTGGGAGTAAAATTGTTGAAGGGGTCCTCGGCGTTGATGCGGCACTCGATCGCATGGCCGCGTGGCTGGGCATCGAGCACATGGCGGGAGAGCGGCTCACCGGCGGCGACGCGGATTTGTTCCTTGATGAGCTCGCAGCCCATCACTTCCTCGGTGACCGGGTGCTCGACCTGGATCCGGGTGTTCATTTCCATGAAATAGAAATTCTCGGCGGCTTCATCGACGAGATATTCAATGGTGCCGGCATTCTGATAGCCGATGTTCTTAATCAGGTTGACGGAGGCTTCGCCCATTCTCGCGCGGAGCTCGGGGGTGAGCAGCGGCGAGGGACATTCCTCGATGATTTTCTGGTTGCGACGCTGCATCGAGCAGTCGCGCTCGCCGAGATGGATGAAATTTCCGTGGGAATCGCCGATGACCTGGAACTCGACGTGATGCGGATTGAGAACGAGTTTTTCCAGATAGCAGGCACCGTTGCCAAAGCAGGCGATGGCTTCGTTAGACGCGGCTTGGAACAGGCTGATGAACTCTTCTTCCTTGAAACAAGGGCGCATGCCGCGGCCACCACCGCCGGCGGTGGCTTTGATCATGACCGGGAGGCCGATTTTTTTCGCCTCGATAAGGGCGGCCTCGGCACCCGCCATGATGTCGGAGCCGGGCGTGATAGGGACACCGTTAGCGATGGCGGTGGCGCGGGCGGTGGCCTTGTCGCCCATCATCGAAATCACCTGATGGGAGGGTCCGATGAAGGTGAGTCCGGAGCTGGCGCAAATCTCCGCAAAGCGGGCGTTTTCCGATAGAAAGCCGTAACCGGGGTGGATGGCATCCGCGCCGGTGATCTCCGCGGCGGCGATGATGCGGTCGATCTTGAGGTAGGATTCCTTGCTGGGGGCGGGGCCGATGCAGACGGCTTCGTCGGCGAGTTGGACGTGCATCGAATCAACGTCGGCCTCGGAATAGACGGCGACGGATTCGACGTCGAGCTCCCGGCAGGCGCGGATGATGCGGAGGGCGATTTCACCGCGATTGGCAACTAAGACGCGCTTGAACATTTTTTGAAGAAAGTTAAGAGTGGGTGGTTGAGAGTTGAGAGCGAAGAGAAGATTTTCTGCCTCTCAACTCTCAACTGAAGACTCTCAACTCATTTGATGCGGAAGAGAATGTCGCCGTATTGCACGGGAGTGTTGTCTTCCGCGACGTAGGCACAGATGGTGCCGGCGCGCTCGGCCTTGATCTCGTTCATGACCTTCATGGCCTCGATGATGCAAAGCGTCTGGCCGATGGAGACGACGCTGCCGACGTCGACGAAATTCGGGGCGTCCGGAGCGGGCCTCAGATAGAAAGTGCCGACCATGGGCGAGGTGATTTCCGCGCCTTCGGCGACGGGTGCGCCCGGGGCTGCCGCAGCGGCTGGAGCCGGGAGAGTCGTGGCGGGAGCGTAAGCCGGGGCCTGTTGCGCGGCCGGAAGCGAGGCGAGCAGGCCGCGCAGGTCGTCGAGGTCGGCGCCTTTTTTGAGTTTGAGGTGAAAGTCCCCTTTGGTGAGGTCGAAGTGGGTGAGCCCGTGCTCATTCATGAGTTCGACGATGCGGCGGATTTCCTGGAGTTCCACAGTGAGAGAAGGTTGGGAGTTGGGATGGACGAGTCCCGGTCCGACGGGACGGATCTCGTGGCCGCTAGCTAGACGGAGCGGGCAAAGAGCGTCAAGCGGAATGGGGCGGTGAAAGAGGTGCCCTCCTCCGCTCAAAGCACCCCGAACCGCTGCACCAGCGTTTCTTTGCGGAACTCAAAAATTGTCTTGAGCTTCGCCCGGACGAAAATCGCGTGGGCAATGGCGCCGAATGGACCACAGCCAAGCCCGTAATGCACCAAGTCCCGCATCAGCACGCCACCGGGAATTTCCTCGAAGCTGTGGCGATGGTGCCAGAATTTATACGGGCCGAACCGCTGCTCATCGACGAACGATTTCCCCTCGTCGACGGCTTTGATTTCAGTGACCCACGGCACCCAGACGCCGGGTAGGATCTTGACCTTGTAGGTGATGATCTGGCCTTCATACATTTTCTCGCCGGGCAGGCTGACGATTTTAAAGCCGAAGGCGTCGGGGGTGATTTCGTCGAGATTCCGGGGCGACGAGAAGAACTCCCACGCGGCGTCGAGGGTGATGGGCAGGCGTTGTTCCTGTTGGAGAGAATGTAAGGTCATGATCTGGTGGATGGTGACGCGGATGCCCGGCAGCGCAAGACGGGGATTTTCGCAAGTTCCTTGTGCCCGGGAGATGAAGTAGCTAATCAACCGCCATGGATTTTGAAACATTGAGCGCTTGGGCGGACGAGGAGTTGAAGGCACTGGTGAAAATCCTGCCGAAGGACATTCAGGACGCGGCGGAAAAAGTGGCCATCGCCTTCGAGGAAAAACCCGGCGAGGGCGCGTATGACGAGCAGCTCGACGGCGATGAGCTCGGCCTGTTCGAAGGCCCGTCCGCGATGGACGAAGCGGGCCCGGAAGAACTGCCGCGCATTCGGCTTTTTCTAATGAACCTATGGGAATGGACTGGCGAGGAAGAGCATGATTACCGCGATGAAGTGGGCACCACTTTCCTCCATGAGCTCGGCCATTACCTCGGCTGGGACGAGGACGAAGTCGCGGAGCGCGGCCTGGAATGAACGTGTCCCGACTATCTCAGTCCGATTTTGGCGGGACACTTTCCATGAGCAACCGGATCGCCGCCGGATAGAGCCGGTGCTCCACCGCTTGGATGCGGGCGTGCAGGGATTCGGGAGTGTCATTCGCTAGAATTGGCACGGCCTCCTGCAAGACGATCGGCCCGGTGTCCATCCCTTCGTCCACGGAATGCACGGTGCATCCCGCTTCGGTCGCGCCGGCATTGAGCGCTTGTTTCCACGACTCCAAGCCGGGGAAAGCAGGCAGCAACGAGGGGTGGATGTTGAGGATTTTTTCCGGAAAAACATCCAGCAGCGGGCGCCTCACCAGCCGCAGGAATCCTGCGAGGCAAACGAGCTCCACGCCCGCGTCCTTTAGTTGCCGTGCCGTTTCCGCCTGCGCTTCCTCGGGAAATTTCGTCTGGAAGCCCCGGCAGTCAATCACGCCCGTCGCGATGCCGCGCTTGCGCGCCCGCTCCAGAATGAACGCGTCCGGGTTGTCCGAAAGCACGATGGCGATGCGCGCGTCGAGCATCCCCGCATCGATCGCGTCGAGGATCGCCTGCATGTTTGAACCAGAACCAGAACCGAGAACGCCGAGCACCATGCGCTTGGTTTAAGCGGCACAATTTTCCTGCCAAGCGCCAAATCCCGGGGCGTTTGGCTGGCTAGGGGCATTGCGGGGCAGTTTGGGTGAGTAGCCGGATGGCTTCGGCGCGGTGCTCAGGGTAGTGGTCGAAGGCGGCGTTGAGCGAGGTGAACTTTTCCTGCGGGATGAGCGCCAGGATCGCTCCTCGTAACAGTGACAGGTTTTTCGCTCCTGTGGGTTTGCGGCGCACGCTGCGGTCTTCCCGCCAGCGGGTGGCGTCACGCCGCCAGTGGTTTTTGTTTTCCACCGACCAGTGTTCGCGGCCGATCCGGGCCAGCCGGGCATGGCTGGCCTCGCCTTCCCCGATGCTGAGGATGAAGTGCCGGGTTTCCTGTTTGGCCTCGCCGCCGTGCTTGGGCTGATAGTGGCGGGTGAGGCTCGCGAGTTGCCGGGCTCCGGGGAAGAGGCTTGCGTCCAGATCGAAGGGGGCAACGCGCAGCTCGCGGTATTCGATGCGGCCGTGGTCGGACTCGGTGGGCGAGGTCCAGGCGGGAGGCAGATGGTCTAACTTTTCCCGGGCGAGCCGGTAAAGGGTGGGTTGGTTGTCTTTGAGGGCGAGGTAATAGTCGGCCCCGGCGGCGGTGATGATCAACGCGGTTTTTTTTGGGCGTGGAGGGCGTCGCCGGTGACGACGGCGTGGACGAGAACGGGGGCGGCTTGTTGGAGGAGTGTCTGGCTGACGGGCAGTTCGCAGTCGCTCTTTTCGCCGCTGTAGGTGTCCATGGCGAGCGGTGCTCCGGTGGCGTGGTGACAGAGGGTGACGAGCGCCCCGAGTTTGCCTTTTCCGCCGAGGTCCTTGCCGTCGAAGGCGAGGCTTTTGGGGAGGAGGTCGCTGTTAGCCGCGAGCCATTGGTTGATGGCGTGGGCGAGGGAGTGGGGGTTGATCTGGTTGACGATGTCGTTGAGGGCATCGTAGCCGGGAAGCTTGAGCAGGCCGCTAACAGGGTGGCGGCGGGTGAGGCCGAGGGCGGCGCGCTGGTGCTGGTTGAGGGGACCGCATTTGGCCCAGATGGCTTTGACGTCGGGGGCGCCGCAGAGCAGGCCGTAGGTGAGCAGGCCTAACAACGCGCGCAGCGGGTGGCGGCGGTTCTTGGG
>JAYSYA010000122.1:0-4667 GCA_043716765.1 Akkermansiaceae bacterium | reverse complement strand
ATTCAGCCCCTTCGTAAGCGCTTCGAGCACTTTCTGATGGGCGGTGTCAATCTACTCAGATTTGGGCGTGCGAGTGAATTCTCGATCATGGAAGTGCTGCGTAACGGATTTGGCGACGGAGAGAATTCCTAGTCGGCGGGGAACGTGGAAAACGAAGGGAATTCGAAACGACCCGCGGGCCGAACACCCCGATTGAAAAATTAGATTCGGAATTATTTAATTTCAACACAGCGTCGCTGGCGATCCCACGCCGCTTTTGTGAAATGATAACCACCCCGCTCAAGCCCCTCTGCACCGTTCTGACGATACTCGCTGCGTCTGGATTGCCCGCCGCTGCTTTACAGTTGCGGGTTTTCAGCCCCACCAACCACCTCCGGATGAACGGGTTTCCCACGAGCCCCACCGTGAATCCCACATTTCTGAATCCGGGTGGAGCCGCGTCAGAGTTGCTCGATTTGTCCGGCGTGGGCTGGAGTGTCGAGGATCCGACCAAGCAGGTCACACTCGTCTCCCCTCGGCATTTTGTGGGCGCGAACCATTTTCGCCCCGGCGTGGGATCGACGATTCGATTCCTGGCGAAGGATAATTCCCTGCACACGCTCACGATTCTAAAAATCAGCCCGATCCCGAACGCGAACAATTCGCCGAGCGATGTCTATCTCGGTGAATTCACCGCCGATATGCCTGCGTCCGCGGCCGTGCTTCCATTGCCTTATTTAAATCTGGCCACTGAGGCCGCTTACGTCGGCCAGGCGTTGGTAGTCGCCGGTCAAGCCGCGCGCGGTGGCCGAGGGATCATCGGCAGCGTGAGCGACTTCGGCGGCGATCCGATCACCGGCGGTACGGGGATCACCACCCGGGCGTTTACATTCAGCTACGCGACGATCGGTGGATCGGTTGACGATTCCCACGCCCAAGGTGGGGATTCAGGCAGTCCTTCATTTGTTGTGACCTCCGGCAAGGCCGCGCTCGTCGGCACCCACACAGCCGTATTCAACGCATCCGGGGCGATTATCACCTACGACACGCTGGTCCCGCACTACGCCCCTGAATTAAACACGCTGATGGGAACCACCGGTCTCCACCTGCGGAAATCCGATCCACCGGCCATGTCCCTGGCGGCGGCCGGCGCGCCCACCACCTCGTCCGTTAGGGCCGCGAGCCCGTTTGTTTTTCGGTTGACCGTGACCAATGGCACCGCCGTAGCGGACAACGTGACCGCAAGCTTGGACGTTCCCCCGGGTTTTTTGATTTCCGGCATCCAAGCGCCGGGATGGTTTGTGACCGGCTCATCCACCTTCCGCCGTGGCGGCCTGGCCGTTGGCGAAAGCGTGCAATTCGACGTTTCGATGACGTCCGCTCCGTCCGACGGCACGTTCCCGGTCACCCTTAACCTGAAATCGGATGGCTCGGGGCCGCAGTCGTTCCCACTTCAGCTCACCATTCTTCCTTCGTTCGCTGGCTGGGCGAACGGATTGCAGGACGCGACGCTGGCGGGCGACAGCGACGGCGACGGGATTTCAAATCTCATCGAGTACGCCGCCGGAGGTAACAATCTGCGGGGCTCCGTCTATTTTCCAAGCACTGAAATCCCGCTGATGCCCGTATTTTCCAGCGTTCCACCGACCTTGTCATTCATTCGTCGCACCGATGCTGCGGCGCGGGGACTGAGCTACTTGGTGGAGTCATCCGCCACTCTCGCCGCTGGAAGCTGGCAGATTCTAAGTGAGAATCCGGTCACGGTGACGCCCGGTCCGGGGCCAGGATTTGAGAAAGCAGAAGCTGCGCTTCCCGCCACCGGCCCGGGCAAGGCGTTCTATCGACTGCGCGTCGGCCTTGCCGAGTGAGGCGGAACCTCCAAACTTGCTTAACGGAACTTCACTCCTAGCCCCTTCGTCAGCGCTTCGAGGACCTTCTGATGAGCGGCGTCGATTTCCTCCGTCTTAAGCGTGCGGGTGGCTTCGCGGTAGTGGAAGCGGTAGGCGACGGACCTGCTGTCGGCGGCGATTTTCTGGCCGAAGGGGGCAATCATAATAAGACAACCTCCTGAATTTCTGGCATGTTTCTTTTTATTTTCCCCTTGAGTTTGTGATCAAAAAGACGACTTTCTACCCATGATCTTCACGGATTCCGCTGCCTTCAGTCGCAAGGTTTACGAGATCCTCACGGAAGATGAACTCATCAGCCTCGAGCGCTTGTTGGTCATGACTCCCGATGCGGGAGACCTGATTCCGGGATCCAAAGGACTCCGGAAAATCCGGGTCGCCAGCGGCGGCAAGGGCAAACGCGGGGGATCGCGGGTGATCTATTATTGGTATGTCACGCCGGAGAAAATCCAGTTCTGCCGCATCTACGAAAAGTCCAGCCAAGCCAACCTCTCCAAAGCCGAAGTCCAACAAATCCTCACCGAACTCGATCCATGAAAAAATCTGAAATCCAGGAAATCACCCGCGAGGTCAACGCCGTCGAGCGCGGTGAAATCGCCCCGGCAAGGGTGCGTGAAGTCACCATCCTCCCTGGTGGGGCGATGCGCCGGGTGGAACTCGATCCGGAAACCTACCGCCGCAAACAAGCCCGCGCTTGGAAGGCCAAGACCGAAGCCGCCAAAGTCCGCCACGAACTCGACCTCACCCAGGAAGACTTCGCCGCCATGCTCGGGGTCTCTCTCGCCACCATCCGCAAGTGGGAACGCGGCACCGGCGAACCCAGCGGCGCGGCGAAGACATTACTAATGGTTGCAAGGCTGCATCCGGAGGCGATTCGGGAGGCGCTGGGGGTTGGAAAATAGCAGTTTCAAAAGAAGACGGTTGGAAATCGTTTTCTTCGCTCGTCAAGTTTCAGATTCTGAAAAAAATTCAGCATTCCTATAATTGAGAATCCTCAAATGAATCGATCCCCCGAGGAAGTTGACTGGAAGGGAAGGAAGCTTCCTCCGCTCCCATCGTGGCCGGGATACTCCCGACCTGCCCCCCGCCCCACAAAGATCAGGAACTGCGGCAGAGGCGGGCCATTGGATTATAACTTTCTTGAGCTCAAACTTGGACCGGGATTCCGAGTCCTGTATGAAGTCGAGCCTAGGCTACGAAGAAGAGTATTGCTGGCAAGACTTCAACCACCTGGTGAGCAGGTGGTCATCGTAAGTGATATAGAGAACGGGCATGCTCCGCAGTTTCCCCAGCCTGTATATCACCCCAACGGTGTAGGATTACATTGCGACTTCCTCGGAAACCCTCTCCCACAAGAGGCTATGTTATCCATTTTTCCCGTCAGAACTCGCGCAGGAAAGGGTGGGCTATCATTGCACGAGTTGGCTCGAAGATTGAGTGAAAGGCAGATACGCGTTCTTTGGGAAGCCGAACCAGATGAGTTTAAGCACACGGCTCGCCGACTCGTCGTCTTTTGCGAAACATGTCACCATTTGTGGTCGGCATTAGCATGCAATCTCGACGGAAGAAGTTCCAATTGTCCGTCGTGCGCGGCCTCCAAGGCCAGTCGTATCGAAGAGGCGTGTAGGCGTTACCTTCGCTTGATCTTTGGAAATCTCGTTTCGGAATCACCAAGGCGGGACATGATCACGGAACTTCGTTTCCGCTTCAAAGGACAGGACGTGGTAATCAAGCGACCGGAGCTTGATATTGTGATCCAAAAACCGGTCGGCCGCTTTCGATGTATTGCGGTAGAAGTACATGGCGAACAGCATTATTCACGAGGCTGGAGCGGAACTTCACCGCAATTGCAGATTGCAAAAGACAAAGCCAAGGCCTGCGAGTGCATAACTTCTCGGATTTTCCTCGTCGAAATCCCATACACCATTTTCGACGATGAAATGACCTTTATCGCAGAATCCATCAAAGATCGACTCAATGCGGCCGTCGGGCACGAACTGATTGGGAGAGTTGCTCACGAAGATGCTCTCTCTAAATGGAGCATGGACGACTTCGGAAGGATTATCGAAATCAAACAACTCCAATCTCGATTGGCACAACGAATTTACGACCTTGGTCTGGAAGTAATGTCTCCATTAACTGAAGTAGTGAGAACCACGTCCCGCATCCGTCACCACTGCCCCAACTGCAAAAAAATCAGATCTTCTGCGGTGTCCACGTTGCTGAAGCAATCGGGACTATGCCATCCTTGTGCGAAGATTGTTCCGAGGAAGCACGAGCGAGAAGAGGTTTGGAAGGCAGTCGAACTTTGGTGCTCGAATCGAGGATATCGCCTCCTATCTCGAATCGAAGATTACCACGGCAAACCTCTCTCGAGCGCCAAGTTTCATTTCATCGACAACGAGAGTAACCATCGAGCGGTGTTTTGTTTCACTGTATCGCGGCCAATCGTTGAACAACCTCGGGCGAGAAGCTTGGTGCCGCCCGACAGGATTCCACCAGAAGTGGTGGCAAGAATCTGATTAGCCTTTCTGACGATAGGTGGTCTGCACGCTTTACCGGAACTTCACCCCCAGCTCCTTCGTCAGCGCTTCGAGCACTTTCTGGTGGGCGGTGTCGATTTCCTCGGTCTTAAGCGTGCGGGTGGCTTCGCGGTAGTGGAAGCGGTAGGCCACGGATTTGCTGTCGGCGGCGATCTTCTGGCCGGTGGGGTCGGTGAAGACATCGAAGCATTCGGACGAGACTAACAATGGCTCGGCGAGCTTGGCGATGACGGCTTCG
>JAYSYA010000121.1:0-1600 GCA_043716765.1 Akkermansiaceae bacterium | reverse complement strand
GATCGTTCCTTCGATTGCTTCCACCGCCCGATGATCCTCCGCGAATTGGTTTCCAGTCTATCAAGAGTCACGGTCGCCGGATCGCTGGACGCGGAGGTGCGGGCCATCACCGCGTCGTCGCGCGAGGTCGCTCCGGGGATGATCTTCGCCGCCATCCGCGGCACCACGCTCGACGGCCACCGCTTCATCAATGACGCGTTGGCAGCCGGCGCCACCGCCATTCTGGCAGAAACCGCCCAGCCCTCGGATTACACCGCGCCTGCCACCTGGCTGCATGTGCCGGATAGCCGTGCCGCTGTTGCCGCTCTCTCTTCCGTTCTCGCAGGCCATCCGTGGCAGGGACTCTCCATGGCCGGCGTCACCGGGACTAACGGCAAGACGACCACTGCGTTCCTGCTTCATCACCTGATGAAATCCGCCTGGCACCGCGCCGGGTTGTTAGGAACCATTCTCGTCGATGACGGGGAAACGGTGGAAACCGCGAAACACACCACGCCCGGGTCCATCGAGCTTTCCGCGCTGCTCGCGCGAATGAAGGACAACGGTTGCCGCGGCGTGGCGATGGAAGTTTCCTCGCATGGCATCCACCAGAAACGGATCTCCGCGATCGGTTTCGACGCCTGCGTTTTTACCAATCTAACGCAGGACCATCTCGACTACCACGGCACGCTCGACGCCTATTTCAAAGCCAAGGCGGAATGGTTCTTCGACCTCGCAGCGAATCCGCTCGGAAAAAAGCCGGTGGCCGTGATCAACACCGACGACGCCTATGGCGCGGAGCTTGCCGCTTCGCTGGACGGCAAGATGCCGGTGCTCCGCTTCGGCTTTGGCGTGCGCAGTGACTTCCGCGCTAACAACTTTCGCCAGAGCGCGAAGGGCATGGAGTTCGAACTCGCGGCGAAGGGTAAAACCTTTCTCGTCCGCGCGCCGCTGATCGGGCGTTTCAATGTCTATAATCTGCTAGGAACCATCGCCGCCGCCAGCGCGTGCGGCATCCGCCCGCGTGACGCCGTCGCCGCGCTGGTCGATGCGCCACAGGTTCCGGGCCGCATGGAAAACGTCGGCAACGCCGGCGGAGCCACGGTTTTCGTGGACTACGCACACACTCCGGATGCGTTGGAAAATGCCTGCCGCACGCTGAAGGAACTCGATCCGCGCCGCCTCATCACCGTCTTCGGTTGCGGTGGCGACCGCGACAAAACCAAACGCCCGCTGATGGCCGCCGCCGCCGCCCGCCACAGTGACGCGTGCGTGGTGACCTCCGACAATCCGCGCTCGGAAGATCCGCTGGCGATCATTCGCGAAATCGAAAGCGGCCTCAAAGGCAAAACCTTCCGCAGCATGCCCGACCGCGCGGAAGCCATCGATTTCGCCGTCCAAAACTCGCTTTCCGGGGACATCATTCTCATCGCCGGCAAGGGTCATGAAACGACCCAACAGTTCGCCGACGAGACCATTGATTTCGACGACCGCAAGCACGCCAGCAAGGCGCTTCGCGACCGCGCCCAAGCCATTTCAGACATGCGATGAAGCCCATTTCCGCCCAGCAACTTGCGGACATCTTCGGCGTTTCCAGCGTCGCGGGTAGAGGCGATGTGAT
>JAYSYA010000013.1:0-6506 GCA_043716765.1 Akkermansiaceae bacterium | reverse complement strand
CTGCTTGCTGCTTGCTGCTTGCTGCTTGCTGCTTGCTGCTTGCTGCTTGCTGCTTGCTGCTTGTCGTCAGTTAGATTAATGGTGGGCATCGCATTTGCACCGCCTTTTTTCCACGTTGCCTTAAGGTGTTTGTGGATCACGTCGATGACCTCGACGGGGAAGGTGGCGGTGCCGGTGGCGGGATCGAGGATTTGGACGAAGGGTTCGTTTTCCGACAGGGGCTGGGGGCGGGAGGGGTCGTCGGAGAGGTCGGGGAGTTGGAGATCGGGATGCTTTTTGATCATTTCGCCCCAGGTGGTGGTGTCGGCGAGGCCGTGGACGAGGCCGAACTCGGTTTGCAGGAGTTCGTGGACGCTGCGGACGATGTAGGAGACGACGGGCTGCGGGGTGTAGAAGACGCCGCGCTGGATCTTGAGCTTCTTGTTGTAGGCTCCGAGGAAGTGCTCGTAGAAGTGGATGACGGGATCGTCGCCACGGGTCTTGTTGTTGAAGTCGGCGAGGACGAGCTCCATGTGGGTGTCCGGGCTGGTGAGGAGGTCGGTGACGTCGCTGATGCCGAGTTCGTCGAAGTCGATGGCACCCTTGCGGCTCTTGATGCCGAGGAAGACGCCGAGCATTTCCTTGAGGAAGGGGCTGGTGAAAATGAGGTTTGGCACGTCGTCCTTAGTGACAGCGGTGTACTCGCCCGGAACGACGCGGCGGACGGAGACGGAGAAGAGGCCGTAGGTGACAGTCTGGGCAAACATGTCGGCGAAGCCGTCATCATCGAGATCGTGGATGAGGCCGGCTTTGAACGCACGCTGGAGCGTGCGGATTTCCCCGAAACCATCCTCCATGCGGAGAATGGTGCGGATGCGGTTGCGAAGACGCTTGGCAAGGGCGGCGAGGGCGGTGGCGAGTTCGTCGGACTTGGTGATGACGTGGCGGTGGCGGACGACGAAGGCGTCGGACCATTGCTTGCGCCATGACTCGGGATCGGCAGCGAAGTCGTCCTTCCAGCGGAGTTTCTCGCCGAGCCGGCGGGCGACGTAGTCCATGTGGAGCGGCGTGTCGTCATCGTCCCAACCGAGGACGCGCAGCTCGGCGAGGCCCATGTCCGGGTGATCGACGAAGTGGGCGAAGGTCATCTCGCGGTTTTCCCCCTCGCCCCAGGCGGAGATGAAAAGGAGGTCGCGGGATTGCCAGCGCTTGTCGTCCGAAGATGCGCGTTTTTTTAAAACCAGATGCCGGAGGATGCGGCGGAGCACGACAACGGGCAGGTTCTTCTTCTCGAACTCGACGAAGAAGATCCCCCACGGCTGGCTGCTGCGGAACGGCCGGAGCTGGTGGATGGTGCGGACCTTGACGGCGTCCTCCGCCTTCAAGCCCAGCTCGGGCGGATCGTAGCTGAAGGTGAGGTCGTCGAAACCGTATTCGTCGAGCGGCCAGTCGAGTTCGTCCTCCAGGTAGCGGGTGAGTTCCTTGAAGGTGCGGATGGCGCGGAGGTCGGCGGGCATGGTGGGGAAAAAGCTGAAAGGCTGAAAACTGAAACGCTGAAATCAAGATGTCAGGATTTGCGGGGACTGCGGGTGGGCTTCTTGGCGGGCTTCGGCGGCTGGATGGTGTGGAAGCCGAGTTCGCGGGAGGGCTTGGCGGGCGGGGTCATGAGCTGCCGGATGGCGTCGAAAACGATGCGGAACTGGCCGTCGTATTTTTCCTCCATTTCCCCGATCTTTTGGGCGAGGTCGCGGTTGGAATCCATGAGGCGGCGGAGCTGCACGAAGGTGCGCATGATGGCGATGTTCACCTCCACGGCACGCTCGGAGCGGAGAACGCTGGAAATCATGGCGACGCCTTGCTCGGTGAAAGCGTAGGGGAGATATTTGCGGTGCTGACCCTGCTTCAAGATCACAATTTGTGATCTTGAAGCTGAACCGGTCACTGGTTGTGACCGGTTCTTAGAGACAGTCTCGCTTTTTAAGATGCCAGTTTGGCATCTTAAAGCATCCATTTCTTCCGCAGTGAGCTGGAACATGAAGTCCTCCGGGAAACGATCCAAGTTGCGTTTCACCGCGCGGTTGAGTGCTCCTGTTTCCACTCCGTAAAGTTCCGCCAGGTCGGAATCGAGCATGACTTTTTCATGGCGGATCCAGTGAACCATCGTTGCAATGGTTTCGGGAGTTGCGGGGTTGAGAGATTCGGACATGGGGAGATTGGCTTCAGTGGATTTCCATCCAGCATTTCAGGACGGGCGAGACGCCGACGGGGGCTTGCAGCGGGCGGAGGTGGGTTTTGGTAAGGTCTTTCTCGGCTTTCTCCCGGAGTTTGGTGAGGTCCGCTTGAGCGAACCGGCACAGGCGTTTGGTTTCCGGCATGCTGCGGATGAAGCGGGCGATGCGGGCCGCTTCGGGGGCGACGGTTTTGCCATCGAGGTCCAGCAGCAGCCAGACGGTGTCGCCTGCGGCTTCCGTCCAGAGCGGCTCGCCGGTTTTCGGATCGATGGTGCCCGGATCGGGGCGCGGGATGCGGAAGCAGAAGAAGACGGCCTTGGTATCGGGCGATGGGGATTCCTTGCCGGAGAAGGACTTCAGCGGGTAGTTCGGCAAGGTTGCGACGAGGTCCGGATAATCTTTGGCGAGTTGCTCATATTCCAAGGCCAGTTTTTCGCTGGCGCTCTGCTCGCCCTCGAACTGCTCGTTGATTTCCTTCACCGGATCGAAGTCGTCATCGGGGCGGAGCAGTTTCCGGCCCTCGATGCCAAAGGTGCGGGAGATCACGAGGGCCTTGCGGTTTACCCGGTTGTAAATGCGGAGTAGCGTTTCGAGTTCGTCGGGTGGCAGAAAATTCCAGTAGATGACCGTGTCGCGGGTG
Organism: Akkermansiaceae bacterium; assembly: GCA_043716765.1. Lineage (GTDB taxonomy): Bacteria > Verrucomicrobiota > Verrucomicrobiia > Verrucomicrobiales > Akkermansiaceae > Luteolibacter. Next base: position 3,656 of record JAYSYA010000013.1, on the reverse strand, counting down.
CCTGCGAGTTCCGGCTGGGCGTTGAGAATGGCTTTCTCGGTGGCCGGGTTCATGCGTCGGTCCACGCGCCCGATCCGCTGCATGAGCCGGACGGGATTCCAGTGGAGGTCGAAGTTGATGAGGCGGTTGGCGTCCTGGAGGTTGAGGCCTTCCGCGAGAACGTCAGTGGCGATGAGGATTTGGATGGCGTGTTCCGGGGCGGGCGGCTCCGCGCCATTGTAAAAGGGAGCGAAGCGGTGAATCACGTCGCTGCGCTGGCGCTGGGAGCTGGAGCCGTCGATGCGCTCAATGTGGGTGAATCCCTTTTCCCGCAGGTGGGCGTGAAGGTATTCCGCAGTGTCGGCGAACTCGGTGAAGATGATGACCTTGCGCCCGGCCAGGTCCTTGTCGTCGCGAAGGAGTTTGGCCAAGGCAGTGAGCTTGGAGTCGCGCTCGGGGCGGACGTCTTGAATGAGCTTGAGGAAATCAGCAAGTTGCTCAAGGTCGGCGATGGTATCGCCCAGCATGTCTCTTACCCGGCAAACAGTCGGGTCTAATTTGACCACCGCCTCGCGGTCGCCAGCGGTGATGAAGTCGGCGGGATCATCGTCATCGGACCAGAGTTCATGCTGGATCGCGGCGAGGTGGCCGACTTGGGTCATGAGTTTGGTGTTTTTGGTTTTCCAGCGATCTAGCAGATTTTTTTCATGGGAGCTGGAGGCGTGGACTTCCGCCCAAGTGAGGAGCTTGTGAAGTAGGCGCCAGCAGGAAATTTCAAAGGCTTTTGCGGAGCTTTCAAAGCGCTTGAGAAACAAGGTCCGGATGAGGGAAACGACCTGCTTCTGGCGGCCCGATTCGAAATCCTGCTCGTCGCTTTCATTGACGGGATAAGAAAGCGGGTTGTAGAGAGCGAGGGCGAATAAGGGTTTCTCCCGGTCGAAGGCGGTGGCGACAGCGTCGAGCAAACGGCCATAGGTGATCTTCAACTGATAGGCCGCGACACGGGGCGCTTCACGGGTGGGGAAAAGCACCTCGCCCGTGGCTTCGAGCTTCTGACTCTCCCGGACGTAGCTGCGGCTGCGCTGGACCACCAGTTCGGAAAAGAGTTCGCGTCCTTCGTTGGATTGCCGCAGGACGTCGAGGAAATCGGTTTCAAGAAGTCCGTGGGCGGCCTGCTGTTGGAATTTCTTTTCGAGCTGGTTGAAGTGGCTCTGGAGATTGTGGATTCCGAGATTGCGACCCCCTTCGGTGAAATACGCCTGATTTTCATGAGTCACCAGACCGAGGATGTGGCGGAAGTCGTGAACGGAGTTATTAATCGGGGTGGCAGTCAGGAAAAATACTTGCTTGGGGCGACCGCCGGGCTGGTTGAGGATTTTTTGGAACATCCGATAGCGGGACATTTCCTTCTCTCCTTCTCCGGCCACGCCGGGATTTCTGAAATGATGGGCTTCGTCAATCACGACGACATCCGCGTCCTTGAGGGTCCGGGCGATCCGTTCGGGCCATTTCCCAGTCCGTTGAAGATCGGTGTGGCTGTAGGAAACCAGCGGTTGGAAATCGCTGTGGAGATGAGGCAGGAGCTTTTGAATCACTGGCTCCCAGACGTCCTCGCGCGCCGCTTTGGGGGAAAAAAGGACCACCCGCTTTCCGGCTTCGGAAATCATCCGTTCGATCACCATTAAGCCGACATAGGTTTTCCCAAGGCCCACGCCGTCACAGAGGAAGGCCGCGCCATATCGCCCGGAAATTTCGACAAGGCTTTTGTAGGCGTCGCGCTGGTATTTCGCGAGCAGGGGGAAAATTACGGAGTGTTCCTTGTCCCAAGTGTCAGGACTCGGACCTCGGTCGCGGGCGTATTCAAAGAGAGCTTTTGCCCAAATTTCAAACGGTGAGCGTTCCTTGGTATGATGCGCCATGACGCGGAGAACTTCGGGAGTGACATCTTCCGCATCCTCCCAATGGCGGTCATACCATTCCTGCAAGGCGTTCACCTGGGCGCCGGTGATCTGGACGTTGAGCTCCACATTGTCGCAAAGTCCCGGATAGGTCAGGTTCGAAGATCCAACAAGCGCGGCAGATCCGACGACTTCCATCTCGGCGTGGGTGATGTAGGCCTTGGCGTGGAACTTGTCCTTGCGATAGACGCGGCATTGGATTTGGCCGGATGCCAGGGCGGCGACGATGGCCGGAACCCCTTTGATGAAATCGTCTTTCCGCTTCTCCTCCTCGATGCTGTGATCAAGGCGTTGGGTGATTACCGCGACACCGTCGGCAAATGCTTTTTTTGTCCGCTTGGATACCTCATCGCCCATGAGAATCCGAATGCGCGGGACCGTTTGCCATGCGCCATCCAAGGCAAGAAGCCCGCCCACCTCGAAGAAGCCGGTGGCGACGTCAATCGCTTTGGAATAAAGGCACCATTGGGTGAGATAGCGATGGACCTTCCAGTCCGAGTCGCTGTTATCGACGATGAAAAGGTCTGATCCGGTGCGGCTCATAAAAAGTTAAAACGAAATGCCTGCCTCTGCGCCCGCGACCACGGAAGAATGGGGTATTTTTGGAGAACGGGCAGTAATTTGACGCAGGCTAACAATCCCAAGAAGTGTGGGAAGCTAAAAAACGCCGTTCTTTAGACGAGCGCCAACCGAGAGAAACGACCCATTTGACCAATTGATCCGGGCCCCACAAGAAGGCTCATCCAGCGGGCGCGATCAGGAAATCGCTAGCAGAAAAGCGCCGCAGATGCCGGCTTGCTGGCCGAGCGCGGGCGGCACGACGTAGCCGCCTCCTAACACGGGTGGGAAATACCCTGCGGCGATTTCTATCAACCGAGCGTTGGTTTTCCGGTGCAGGCCCTCCGCCTGGCAGACTCCGCCGCCCACGATGACGCGGGATGGGGAGACGATGGCGACGAGCGAGAGGATGCCGTGAGCGAGATACCACGCCTGGGTGTCCCACGCCGGATGGTCGGCGGGAAGTTGATGGGCCGGAGTGCCCCAGCGAGCGGCGATGGCCGGGCCGCTGGCAAGTCCTTCCAAGCAGTCGCCGTGAAAGGAACAGATGCCGGGAAAATCATCGCCCGGCATCCGCGGCACTTTGAGGTGGCCGAATTCCGGGTGCAGCGCGCCGTGGACCAAGTGCCCGCCTGATAGAATTCCGCCGCCGATGCCGGTGCCGATCGTGATGTAGGCGACATCGTCCAAGCCGGTCCCGGCACCGATCCTTGCCTCGGCGAGAGCGGCGGCGTTGACGTCGGTATCAAGGACAATTTTGGCGGTTGGAAACGTGCGGGCAAGGCAGCCGACTAACGAAAAACCAGCCCAACCCACCTTGGTGGTTTCGAGAATTTTCCCGTAATTTTCGCGGTTCGGAACGATGCCGATAGGGCCGAATGCGGCGACGCCGATGCTTGCCGGCAATCCGCGTTCGCGCAGCCAATCGATGACGATGCCGAGCGTTTCCTCCGGAAGAGTGGTCGGGAAACGGAATTCCTCAATGACTCTGCCATCGGGCGAGCCGATGGCGACGACGGTTTTGTTACCGCCCAATTCAATGCCTGCGATCATGAGGCGCTGGCTAGCGGGCTTCAGCGGCGGCGGCAAGCGCCTCGCGGGTAATGCGGGTGATTTCCGCCCACTTGCCGTCGTTGACGAGTTGCTTGTCCACCATCCACG
>JAYSYA010000120.1:0-1606 GCA_043716765.1 Akkermansiaceae bacterium | reverse complement strand
CGACCTTGCGGAACTTCTGCCAACTATCATAATCCAGGATCGTCAGTAAATCCCGGGCGGACCAGTATTCCCACCCGTCGGGAGTGGCATGGCGGATGGCCTCGAACGGCGATCCGCTGGCGGCGGTAGGATGCTCGGTCATTCGGCCTGCCCCATGTGCGCCAACAGCGCGCGGCGCGCCACGGCGACTTGTGTTCCCAATTCTTCCAGTTCGTAAAGCAGGGTCACCTGCTCCTCCACCGGCACCGTAGTCGGTTGGATGCGGCCCAAAAAGGTGCGGGTCCGTGCAAGATCGCGCCAGCGACTGACGGGCCCCAAAGGAGGCATCGCCCCACGTGGGGTGCGGTCCCCAGACGAGTCGGCCGACGCTACTGCAAGGCGGCCATTGATGTGTATGCCGTCAGGCGGTGAAGTTTCATTTGTGACTGGAAGTGTCCCACGGTGGGACACTTCTGCCCCAACAGATGGATCTGCAGACGATCCGTCCGCAGGAAAGGCAGAAGTTTCACTATCCGTTGAAAGTGTCCCACCGTGGGACACTACCCTATCTTGATACTCAGCCACCATGTTGAGGGCGGCGCGTTGGGTCACTCGCCCTTCGCGAATCGCGGCGAAGAGTTCGGGCTGCTCTTCCAACAAGCGCACCCGACGGGCGACATAGTTCCGGCTCACGCCCAGATGATCGGCCAGCGCCCGCCCGCTCAAGTTGAGCCGTTGCATCAGGTGCTTAAACTGGCGCGCTTCCTCTTCGAGGTCGAGATCCTCCCGTTGGAGATTTTCCAACGTGGTCAGGGTATCGGCCCGCGCATCGTCCACATCCTTAAAGATGCGCGCCGGGATGGTGGGCAGCCCGGCGCGGGTGGCCGCCGTGAACCGCCGCTCCCCCCAGATGATTTGATAGCGGGGGCCCAGGGTCCGCACGCCGATGGGTTGGAGCACCCCATAAGTGCGCACGCTGGCTGTCAATTCCTCCAGCTTGGCCTCGTCAAAGGATTGCCGCGCTTGCCGCACATTGGGGTCAATCAGCCCCAGCGGCAATTCGCGCAGATTCTCGAGTTCGGTGCCCGGCTCTTCGATGGTCAGATACCGGTCAAAGGCATCTCGTAGGGGACGCTTAGACATGGGCGGCTACCTCCGCTATGACCTGGGCGCTCACAATTTGGGCGAGTTTCCGATACGCATGACGGGCGGCACCACCACCCGGATAGCGCGAAAGGGCCGTGGCCTGGCCGAAGGCATCCGCCGCGCCGATGGTTTCCGGGACTTCCACCTGGTCAGGGCGATTGGCCCGCCGCTCTTCTTCGGTCCGGGCGCTCAAGAAGGGGATGTTGTTCTTATCGCAAAAGGCGGCGATCTGGCCGCGCATCTGCTGATGATGATCGACCGAGCGCACCCGCATCAGGACCACGCCGAGTACCGCGACCGGTTGGCCTTCGCGGGTCCATTTTTGCACCCGGCGGATGGTCTGGTAGAGTTGGCCTAAGCCTTGCGCGTTAATGGAGTCGGGGATTTGGGGGATCAGCACCCAATCGGCCGCCGTCAGCGCATTCAGCGTCACCCAGCCGAGCGACGGGCCGCAGTCAATAATGATCCAATCGTAGAAGGG